>NZ_JBFTIX010000002.1:0-496640 GCF_056395105.1 Stenotrophomonas sp. 10L48
CAAATCCAATCGAAATCGAATATTTCGACAATTGATCGAAGAGCATCCACGCATGGCGTGGATCTACGTGTCGACCAAGGTCGACACCCACCAAGAGCAGGCCATGACATTCCGACAGATCGCGGGAAATTGTCGGAGGCGGGGAGGGGACAGATGGCGGGGGCGTGAGCGCCATGGATGGCGCGACCGAGCTTACATGGACGTACTTGCAGCGTCCCCCGCCATCTGTCCCCTCCCCGCCATCCCAAGGAATGCAGGCTTTTGCTGTTGCTGTTGCTGTTGCTTCGGCTGTTGCTGTTGCTTCGGCCTCTGCGGGTGCCGGGCGCAACCCGGCCGAAGCCCCTTCACTCCTGACCGGTGTCATCCAGGCTGATGATTCCGCGACGCAGTGCCTGGGTTACTGCGTGCGTCCGGTCGCCAACGCCCAGTTTTTCCATCAGGCTCTTCATGTGTGCCTTCACCGTCTGCTCGGAAATCTGCATGCGTTCGCCGATGCGCTTGTTCGACAGGCCGCCGGCCACGTGGCGCAGCACTTCGGTTTCGCGTGGCGACAGCCGGTCTTCCACCACGTGCGCGGCGATGCTGGCCGCCACTTCCGCCGGGATCGGTGCGCGGCGGCCACTGGCCACGGTGCGGATGGTGGCCACCAGTTCGTGGCGCAGCATGTCCTTCAGCAGGTAGGCGCTGGCACCGGCCTGCAGCGCGCGCACGGCGCGCACGTCGCCGCTGTAGGTTGTCAGCACGATGATGCGTGCGCGGGGATCGATCGCGCGGATCCGCACGATTGCTTCCACGCCATCCATGCGTGGCATCTGCAGGTCCATCAGCACCACATCCGGGCGCAGCTGCTGGTAGCGGGCAAGGGCTTCCTCGCCGTCGGCTGCTTCGCCGAGCAGGCGCAGGTCGGCATGTGCGCCGAGCAGTGCGGCCAGGCCATCGCGCAACAGCGGATGGTCATCAACCACCAGCACGCCGATGGGAGGAAGGGATTCAGTCATGGGAGGTTCTGCTCCAGGGCCAACGCCAGCGCGATGGATGTCGGTGATACAAGCGACGCGCCGGCACGGACAGTGCGACTTCGGTACCCAGGCCGGGGCGTGTCCACAACTGCAGCTCCGCACCCAGCCGTTGTGCGCGCTCGCGCATGCCCTGCATGCCCCAGTGTCCGCCGCCGGCATTGTCATTGGCGATGCCGACGCCATCGTCGCGCACATGCAGCAGGAAGCAGCGCGTGCCGTAGGACAGTTCCACTTCGATGGCACTGGCCTGCGCATGCCGCAGCGCGTTGCGGATGGCCTCGCGCCCGATCAGGAACACTTCCTCGGCGGCTTCGGCCTGCAGCGGCGGCGGGGTGCCTTCCATGGTCAAACGCAGTGGATTGGTGCCTTGGCCTGCATATTCGGCATGCACGTCGGCCAGCGCAGAGGCGAGATCGCGGCCGGCAAACGGTGCGTCGCGCAGCGCGTTGACCCGTTCCCGGCCTTCGGCCAGATTGCGCTCGGCCAGCAGCATCGCCGATTCCAGCTGGGTGCGTACCGGCTCTGGTGTCTGTGCCGACTGGCTGATGGCGTGCAGGCGCAGGATGAGTCCCTGGCTGCCCTGCAGCAGGGTGTCGTGCAGATCGCGCGCAATGCGCTCGCGCTCGCCGTTGCGTTCCTGCAGGCGGGCGCGGAACAATGCCGCCAGCTGCCGGCTGCGGACCCGCACGGCCAGCGCCAGCGCAGCCATCACCACGCAGACGCACAACAGTTTGAACCAGGCGGTCTGCAGGAACGTCGGTGCGATGTGGAAGCTGCGGCTGGCTGGCGTGCTGCTCCAGATGCCATCTTCGTTGGCTGCTTCCACCTCGAAGCGGTAATGGCCCGGTGCGAGGTTGGTGTAATAGGCGCGCGTGCTCGCGCCGGCCTCCTGCCAAGCGTCGTCCACGCCGGACAGTCGGTAGCGGTAGCGGTTGCGCTCCGGCCGCGCCAGCGACAGCGCGACATAGTCGATCTGCAGCTGGGTAGTGCCGGCCGGCAGGCGCAGTCCCTCCTGCAACGGGGCCTGGGTACTGCCATACAGCACGTCACCGATGCGCACGCCAGGCGCCATGGTGTTGATGTGCGACTGCCGCGTGTCCAGCCACGCCAGGCCTTGATTGGTGGCAAGCCACAGCAGACCATCAGCCGCCAGTACCGCAGTGGGGATGGGGCCGCTCTGCAGGGCGATGCCCGGCATGCCGTCAACCGCGTCGAACAGGCGGGGGGCTATCGCCTGTTCGTTGCGCAGCGCGCTGCGCAGGGTGGCAACCTGCAACCGCACCAGGCCGCGGCTGCCATTGAGCCAGAGCAGCCCGTTCGCATCGGCGACCATGCCGGTGATGCCTTCCAGCACGCCGGCCATGTCGGTGCGCACCGGCAGGAAGCGGCCGTTGCCGAAACGCGCGGCCAGGCCGGCCTCGCCGGCGACCAGCAGCAGATCCTTGTGCTGGAGCAACGCGGTTACCGGGCCTACCGACAGACCTTCGGTGGCGCCGTAGGAGTTGACCGTAGCGCCGTGCAGGCGGCGCAGGGTGCCATCGGCGTAGCCCAGCAGCAGCGCACCGTCATCGGTACGCGCCAGCGACGAACAGGCCTGCTCGGGAAGCCGGGTTTCGCGACGCCAGCGGTTGTCCGTGTAGTGCAGCACCGCGCGTTCGCCGGCGCAGGCCCAGGCCTGGTCCGCATCGGCAAACAGCAGGGCGTGCAGTGGCTGCCCGGTGAACGGTGCCGGCAGCGGTATGAGGGTGGTGTGGCCGCTGACGGTACGCGCCAGATTGATCCAGTCGAACTGCCACACCGGAGTGGGTGCCTGCCGTGCCGCGGCCTGCAACTGCGCAGCGCTGCCGCCCAGCAGCGGACGCCGCAGGTCGAACAGCTTCAGGTCTTCGCCATAGCCATACACCCGGCCATCAATGGCGCGTACCAATGACCGGTACGGATCGGTAGGGCCCACGGACAAGGTCTGCACGCTGTGCGCACGGAAGCGGTTGAGGCCGAGGTTGGTGCCTACCCAGATGTTGCCTTCGCGATCGGCAAGGACCGGCACTGCCGACGTCGCGGTAAGGCCCTGCGCGGCATCGAAGCGCTCCATGCGCACAGCCTGTTGGCCGTCGAAGGTGACCCGGGCCACGCCACCGTGCGGGCTGAGCGTGGCCCACAGGGCCCCGTCGGCCGTGAACTGCAGACGCGAGGCGATCAGCCCGGGCAGCCGCCGTGCTTCACGTTCCTCGGCGGGCAACAGGCCATGCGCGTTGGCCAGCGGCGACGTGCCGCGCACGCGGTCGGCCAGCCAGACTTCGCCGCGCGGGCTCTCGACCAGCGAGGCCATCTGCGAGACCGCGATGCCGGTGGCTTCGAAGCGGGCCGCGCCAGGAGGGCGACGCCATATCTGCAGGTCCGCCAGCACCCAGAACGTGCCGTGGCGGTCCTGCAGCACCCATTGCACGCGTCTCTGCGGCAGGCCGAAGGAAGCCGGCGGCTGCTGCCAGCGACGTCCATCGAACCAGCGCAGGCCACCATTGACGGCAGCCCACAGGCGGCCGTTGCGGTCATGCGCGAAGCGGGGGACCACACCCACCGGCACGCCCTGCGGGCGGCCGAAGCTGCGCAGGCGTTCCTGCGTGAACTGGCTGATGCCTGCCTGGAAGTAGCCGATCCACAGGCCACCATCGCCGCCATCGAGGCCGAGGGTAACCATGTTGGTGGAGGGAAAACGGGTGCCTGCCGGTGCGGCCTGCCGCTCGAAACGCCGGCCGTCGAAGCGGTACAGGCCCGAACCCGTCGCCAGCCACAACATGCCCTGGCGGTCCTGGACGATATCCCAGATATCCCCCGGGGCGCCCTGGCCGACGCGCCAGGCGGTGTGCTGATAGCCGGGCATGCCATCGCTCACTGCGGGTTGCTGCACGGCGAAGACGGGCAGGGCAGTCAACAACAGCAGGCACGACAGCAGCGCCGGCAGGCGACGCAGGAAGGGGAAGGGGCGGCCACGCATGTGGTCATTCTGGCAGGTGCGGGGCAGGCCGGGGTGACCCGTTCGGGGTAGGCGTACCGCTTCGGTGTCCGCTATCACGCCGTGATGGATGACGGAGCCCGGCGATGCAGCGCTTGTATGTGATGTTCCCTGACCGCGGCCCCGGACTGGGATTGCTGTGGCTGCGCCTGTGCGTGGCAGGAGGGCTGTTGGCGGGCGGAAGCCCGGCCGGTGTGCCGGGACTGATGTGCCTGGCGGCGATCGGCCTGCTGCTGCCCGGGCTGCTGACCCCGCTGGCGGTGCTGCTGGCGGTGCCGGGGTTGTACGGGCAGGGCGCGGCGCTGCCCTGGCTGCTGCTGCCGTTGGCCCTGCT
Organism: Stenotrophomonas sp. 10L48; assembly: GCF_056395105.1. Classification (NCBI taxonomy): domain Bacteria; kingdom Pseudomonadati; phylum Pseudomonadota; class Gammaproteobacteria; order Lysobacterales; family Lysobacteraceae; genus Stenotrophomonas; species Stenotrophomonas sp. 10L48. The sequence continues at coordinate 4,367 of NZ_JBFTIX010000002.1, forward strand.
CATGCTGGGGCCGGGCGCGTATTCGCTGGATGCGCGGTTGTTCGGCCGCCGCCTGCTGCAGCGCCGGCCTCCCCCGAATGGGTGAGCGCCGGCCTCGACCGACGGGGGTAGGGCGATCGCAGCCGGCGGCACACCATGGGTGCTCCCGTCGCGGCGCTCCTTCATGGCTACCGTCCAGCCTCCTGCCCTGTCCGCAACCACGTTGGCACCGCACCAGTCGGCTGCCCTGCAGCGTGCGCTGCGCTACATCGACGAGCACCTGTCGCAGCCGCTGCGGGTGACCGAGCTGGCTGCCGTTGCCTGCGTAAGCCGGTTCCATCTGGTGCGGTTGTTCCGCATGGGTACCGGCGCCAGCCCGCTGCGCTACGTGCGCCGTCGCCGCATCGAACGCGCCACGCAGCTGCTGCCGACGGCCGCGCAGTCGATGACCTGCCTGGCCCAGCATCTTGGCTTCTTCGACCAGAGCCACTTCGTCCGCAGCTTCCGCGCCGAGACCGGCTGCAGTCCCGGCCAGTACCTGGCCGATGGCGCGGCACGTTCCCAGCCCCCTGTTGTTTCCTCCACCGGAGTCCACCCATGAGCCTCGCCACCGCCACCCCCGCCAAAGCACTGCTGTCACCGGCCGACCACGCCCTGATACTGATCGACTACCAGTCGCAGATGGCATTTGCCACCCACACCATCGACATCTCCGCGCTGCGCAACAACGTGTCGTTGATCAGCAAGGGTGCCAAAGGTTTCAACGTGCCGGTGCTGCTGACCACGGTGGCCGAGAAGTCGTTCTCCGGCCCGATGTTCCCGGAGCTGCCGGCGATCTTCCCCGGCCAGGCGGTGTTCGATCGCACGTCGATGAACACCTGGGAAGACCAGCCGGTGATCGATGAGGTGAACCGCATCGGCAAGCGTCGGCTGGTGCTCGCCGGCTTGTGGACCAGTGTGTGCATCGTCGGCCCGGCGCTGTCGGCGCTGGAGCAGGGGTTTGAGGTCTACGTGATCACCGATGCCTGCGGCGATGTGAGCGAAGAGGCGCACGAACGTGCGATCGCCCGCATGGTGCAGGCCGGTGCCGTGCCGATCACCAGCGTGCAGTACCTGCTGGAACTGCAGCGCGACTGGGCGCGTGCTGAAACCTACGACCTGACCACCGGCATCGCCCGTGACCATGCGGGTGGCTATGGCGTCGGCATCCAGTACGCCAAGACCATGTTCGGCGCGCAGGAAGGCGGGCACTGAGCGTGCGCGATGGCCATGGCCTCGACCTGGCCTTGTTGATCCTGCGGGTGGCGGCGGGAGGATTCCTGCTGCCGCATGCGCTGGGCAAGTTGTTCGGCTGGTTCAACGGGCCAGGCCTGGCAGGTTTTGCCGGCGAACTGCGTGGCTTCGGTCTGCCGTCGTCGGCGCCGCTGCCACTGCTGCTGGCGCTGCTGCAGGTGGTGGCCGGTAGCGCTGTGATGCTGGGCTGGCAGGCCCGGATCGCCGCGCTTGTCGCTGCCGCCTTCATCGCCTTCACCGCCCTGCTGGCGCTGCGCAACGGGTGGTTCTGGATGCGCGGCGGTGCCGAGTATCCGTTGTTGTGGACGCTGGCACTGCTGGCCATCGCCCTGGCCGGGCCCGGTGCATGGGCGGTGGACGGTCTGCTTCTTTCTGGAGACATCGCGTGAACAACGAACCTCTCGATCCTGGCCGCCGCAATGTGGTGCTGGCCACCAGTGCCGCGCTGGCGCTGGGCCTGGCTGGCGGTACCGCCTCGGCCATCCAATCCCCTTCCAAGGAGCGTCGCATGAGCACACTGGTCATCCGCAACGCACGCATCACCACGCTTGATCCGCAGCAGCCGCATGCGCAGGCACTGGCCGTGCAGAACGGCCGTATCGTTGCCGTGGGAAGCGACGAGGACATCATGCGCGGTTGGGGCAGCGAAGCCACGATCGTCGATGCGCAGGGGCGGCGCATCGTGCCCGGCCTCAATGACAGCCACACCCACCTGATCCGCGGTGGCCTGAACTACAACCTGGAACTGCGCTGGGATGGCCTGCGTTCACTGGCCGATGCGATGGCCATGCTGAAGGCGCAGGTTGACCGTACGCCCGCGCCGCAGTGGGTGCGCGTGGTCGGTGGATTCACCGCGACCCAGTTCACCGAAAAGCGCCTGCCGAGCCTGCAGGAGCTGAACGACATCGCTCCGGATACGCCGGTGTTCCTGCTGCACCTGTACGACCGCGCGCTGCTCAATCGCGCCGCGCTGCGTGCCTGTGGCTATACCAGGGAAACGCCGGACCCGCCCGGCGGGCAGATCGTGCGCGATTCGCTGGGCAACCCGACCGGCCTGCTGCTGGCCAAGCCGAATGCATTGATCCTGTATGCGACCCTGGCCAAGGGGCCGAAGCTGCCGGTCGAATACCAGGCCAATTCAACCCGCCAATTCATGCGCGAGCTGAACCGCCTGGGCATCACCTCGGTGATCGACGCCGGAGGCGGTTTCCAGAACTACCCCGAGGACTACCAGGTCATCGAGCAGCTGCATCGCGATGATCAGCTGACCGTGCGCATCGCCTACAACCTGTTCACCCAGAACAAGGGCAGCGAGGTCAGCGATTTCCGCGGCTGGAGCGAGATGCTGCAACCGCGCCAGGGCGATGACCTGCTGCGCCACAATGGTGCCGGCGAGATGCTGGTGTTCTCCGCAGCCGACTTTGAACTGTTCAACGAGCCGCGCCCGGAACTGCCACCGGAACTTGAGCCGGAGCTGCACGATGTGGTGAAGCTGCTGGTGGAGAAGCGCTGGCCGTTCCGCATCCATGCGACCTACGACGAAAGCATCAGCCGCATCCTCGACGTCTACGAGCAGGTCAACCGTGAGGTGCCGTTCGATGGCCTGCACTGGTTCATCGACCATGCCGAGACCATCACCCCGCGCAACATCGAGCGTATCCGCGCACTGAACGGCGGCATCGCCGTGCAGCACCGCATGGCCTACCAGGGCGAGGCATTCGTGCAGCGCTATGGCGTGCAGGCGGCGCGGCACACGCCACCGGTGAAGCGGATGCTGGCCGAGGGCGTGCCGGTCGGCGCCGGCACCGATGCTACCCGCGTGGCCAGCTACAACCCGTGGGTGGCGCTGTCGTGGCTGGTGACGGGACGCACCGTCGGCGGCCTGGCCCTGTACGGTGATGAGAACCTGCTGGAGCGCGAGCAGGCCCTGCGCCTGTGGACACAGGGCAGCGCCTGGTTCTCCGGCGACGAAGCGGTGAAGGGCACGCTGAAGGTGGGCCAGCTGGCCGACTTCATCCTGCTGTCGTCCGACTTCTTCCGCGTCGATGAGCAGCAGATCGCCGACATCACCAGCCTGCTGACCGTGGTGGGTGGCCGCATCGTGCATGGCGACGGCGACTACGCCGGGTTGGCGCCGCAGCTGCCTCCGGCGATGCCGGACTGGTCGCCGGTGAACCGCTTCGGTGGTTACCACGTCGGTGGCGGGGCGACCGGGTTGGCTGCGGCGCACCGTCATCACCACCATGGTGTGGCCTGCAGCACCCACGGTGCGCATGGCCACGCGGTTCGTCATCCGGCGCCAACCGACGACCTGACCGCGTTCTGGGGCGCGATGGGGTGTTCGTGCTTCGCGTTCTGACCTTGGCATCGCTGGTGTTGCCGTCGTTGGCGCTGGCCTGCGACGGTGGTGCCTGTACCACGATTGGCGACGGCCAGTTGCAGTGGGATGCATCGCTGCGCCTGCGTGGCATGTACTACGCCCCGACCCGGTTTGGCGTCGGTGCTGGCGACGATGGCTACGGCCTGCTGCGTGCGCTGGCTTCTGCCTCCTTCGCGCAGGGTGGTTGGCAGGCGAAGCTGCAGCTGGGTACGCATGCCGAGCGCGGCAAGGCCGGTGGCCCAGGTCGTACCGATCGCGGCGCGCTGGACGTGCAGCAGGCGTACTGGCGCTGGTCCGGCGCTGGCATGCACGTGCAGCTGGGACGGCAGGAAGCGGGCTATGGCAGCTCGCGCCTGTTGTCGGTGCGCGACGGGCCGAACATCCGCCTGGCCTTCGATGGTGCGCGGGTGGGGTGGCAGGGCAGGCTGGGCGCACTGGACCTGATGGCGCTGCGCCCGGTCGAGAACCGCCCGGGTGCTTTCGATGACCGCAGTGAGCGCGGTGCACACCTGCTCGGCGCGTATGCGACCACGTCCAAGGGTGCTGGCATCAGCCAGTGGGACCTTTACCTGCTCGACTATCGTCGCGAGGGCGCGCGCTTCGCCGTGGGCAGCGGCACCGAGCGGCGGCAGACCCTGGGCGCGCGCTGGTTCGGCCAGTCGGGTGCGCTGGACTGGAATGCCGAACTGGTGGCACAGGGCGGTGAACTGCGGGCGGTGACCAGCGATCTGGACATCCGCGCCTGGACCCTCGCCACCGATACCGGTTGGCGCTGGAGCGCGCTGCCGCTGCAACCGCGGCTTGGCCTGAAGGCCGACATTGCCAGCGGCGACGCAGACCCGGGTGATGGTCGTCTGGGTACGTTCAATGCGTTGTTTCCCAAGTCCGCCTATTTCAGCGAAGCCAGCCTGTTGGCACCGGCCAACCTGATGGATCTGCAACCGACACTGGCACTGCGCCTGCATGAGGCGGTGACCACCGAGCTGGGTGTGCAGCTGGCCTGGAAGCATCGGCGCGCCGATGCGGTCTATACCACGCCGGCACCGTTGGCAGCGTTGCCCGGCAGTGCCGGAGGCGCACGCCGCATCGGTACCCAGTACAAATCCGAAACCCGCTGGCAGGTCAATGACCACTGGCAATGGCAGCTGCAGCTGGCCTGGGTCGACGCGGGTCCTGCACTGACGCAGGCCGGCGGCCGGGACACGCTGTTCGCCTCAATCGTTGGAGCTTGGCAATGGTGAACGCATCGGCGTCACAACACTCCCCGCAGGTCGATGGCGCATGGTCGCCGTTGAAGATCCGCATGTTCCGCTCGATCTGGCTGGCGATCCTGGCCAGCAACATCGGCACCTGGGTCAACGACGTGGCTGCGGCCTGGGTGATGGCCGAACGCACCGGTTCGGCGCTGATGGTCGCGCTGGTGCAGTCGGCCACCACCGTGCCGATCGTGCTGTTGGCGCTGGCGGCCGGGACCCTGGCCGACATCGTCGACCGCCGCAAGTACCTGCTGTTCACCCAGGGCTGGATGCTGCTGGTGGCGGCAGCGACCGCCGTGCTCACGGCATTGGACCTGCTGACGCCGCAGCTGCTGGTGCTGCTGACCTTCTGCATGGGCTGCGGTGCGGCGATGGCGATGCCGGCACAGGCCGCGATCGTCTCCGAGCTGGTTCCGCAGCCGATGCTGGCCTCGGCCGTGGCACTCAACTCCATCGGCATCAACATCGCCCGTTCCATCGGGCCGGCCATCGGCGGGGTGATCGTGGCCCAGCTGGGTGCGGTGTGGGCCTTCGGGTTCAACGCCATCACCTTTGCCGCCATGCTGTTCGTGGTGTGGGGCTGGAAGCGTGATCCGAAGGCGTCCAGCCTGCCTCCCGAAGGGTTCGGCGCTGGCCTCAAGGCGGGCCTGCGCTATGCCAGCCGTGCCGGCCGCCTGCAGGCGGTACTGATCAAATCGGCCGGCTTCTTCTTCTTCGCCGCGGCGATGAACGCGATGCTGCCGGTGGTGGTGCGCGGGCAGATGCAGGGCGGAGCGGGGCAGTACGGCGTGCTGCTGGGTTGCATCGGCATCGGTGCGGTGGGCGGTGCGCTGCTGCTGCCGAAGCTGCGGGCCAGGCTTGATCGCGACCTGCTGGTGCTGCTGGCCACCTTGTCGCTGGCGGCAAGCCTGGCCGGCCTGGCGCTGACCCGCAGCTGGTACGTGTTGCCGCTGGTGATGCTGGTCAATGGCTTTGCCTGGATCACCGTACTGTCCTCGTTGCAGATCGCAGCACAGACGGCGGTGCCGGCCTGGGTGAGGGCGCGTGCGCTTGCCCTGTACATCATGGTGTTCTCGGCCGGCATGGCGGCCGGTGGCCTGAGCTGGGGCGCACTGGCGCAGCGCACATCGCCCGAGCTGGCACTGCTGGTGGCTGCTGCAGGTGCGGTCATCGGCGGCCTGCTGGTGTGGCGGGTACGCATTGCAGGCGCCGAAGATCTGAACCTGAGCCCGGCCGGGCACTGGCCCGCACCGGAACTGTCGGTGCCGGTGTCGAATGATCGGGGGCCGGTGCTGGTGACCATCGAATATCGCATCGATGCCGCCGACCGCGCCGCGTTCCAGGCGCAGATGCGCACGCTGGGAACGATCCGTCGACGCGATGGCGCCGTGGTCTGGGGCGTGGTCGAGGATGTGGCAACCCCGGGCATCCATCTGGAGTATTTCGTCGCAGCATCGTGGTTGGAGCACCTGCGCCAGCATGAACGCATCACCGCCGACGACAAGGCGATCCAGGAGGCGCTGCGCGCGCTGCATCGCGGCGAGCGCGCGCCGGTGGTGCGTCACTTCGTTGGCGGCCATGATCCATTGCCGGCGCCGGCGCCGCATCACCACAGCGATATCTGATGGTCCCGTGATGGAGCTGGCCGCTGGCCGGCTCCAGGGCAGGAGCGGCGGCGCACGGGCGCCGCCGCGATACGTCATCTGCGTGCGAATGCCAGCAGGTCGGCGTTGAACTGATCGGCATGGGTCAGGGTGAGGCCGTGCGGTGCACCGGCGTACACCTTCAGTTCTGCGTTGCGGATGATCTGCGAGGACAGCTTGGCCGAAGCATCGAAGGGCACGATCTGGTCGTCATCGCCATGCACCACCAGAGCCGGCACGTCGATCTTCTTCAGATCGTCGGTGTAGTCCACCTCCGAGAATTCGTGGATGCAGTCGTACTGGCCTTTCACGCCGCCCAGCATGCCCTGCAGCCAGAACGAATCACGCATGCCTTCGGTGACGCTGTTGCCATCACGATTGGCACCGAAGAACGGCGTGGCCAGATCCTTGAAGAACTGCGAACGATCGCCACCGGTGCCCTTGCGGATGCCGTCGAACACTTCCAGCGGGGTGCCGGCCGGATTGCCTTCGGTCTTCAGCATCAGCGGCGGCACCGCGCCGACCAGCACCACCTTGGCCACGCGCTTGCTGCCATGGCGGCCGATGTAGTGCGCCACTTCGCCACCGCCGGTGGAATGGCCGACCAGGATCGCGTCCTTCACGTCCAGCGCATCCAGAACGGCAGCCAGGTCATCGGCGTAGGTGTCCATGTTGTTGCCGTCCCAGGTCTGGCTGGAGCGGCCATGGCTACGGCGATCATGCGCGATCACGCGGTAGCCGTTCTGGCCCATGAACAGCATCTGCGGGTCCCAGGCATCGGACGACAGTGGCCAGCCATGGGCGAATACGACAGGCTGGCCGGTGCCCCAGTCCTTGTAGAAGATGCGGGCGCCATCATTGACGGTCACGAAATTGCTCATTGCAGGTTCCTTGGCGAAAGGGAGGGAAAGACGCCTGCGGGTTGGCCGGCGCCTGCGGCAGTACAGCGCATGATGGGCGATGTGTATTGCACGGCTGTGCCGGATTGGCGTGGTCGTCGCGCTGACGCGACTCGCTCTGGCGGCAGGCCGGTGCTGATGGCAACCATGGCCATCGGACGCGCGAGGGCCAGTCATGAAGATGCCGGGATGGGCAGTGCTGCCTGCACTGCTGTTGGCTGCTGTCGCGACGGCACAGACCAACGTGTACAAGTGCACCGGAGGTGAGCATCCGGTCTACCAGCAGACGCCCTGCCAGGGGCGCGCGGAGTGGCGCTGGGAAGTGCCCGGTGCCGAGTCGAAGGCACGCGGGCCCACACCTGCAGTCGTGCAGCCTGCCCGCAGCGGTAGCAGGCGGACGCCACGGCGCGGGCGCGCACAGGGCGCGCTGATATCGATCACGGCTGACCCGCGTGGCTGCGAGCGGGCGCGCCAGCGGCAGGTGGCAACACTGGCCAAGCCGCGCAGGCTCGACTACCTGCAGCGCAGGCAGCTGGATGACGCGGTGCGCGACGCCTGTCGTTGAGCACAACGAAAAACGGCACCCGAAGGTGCCGTTCTGGTCTGCAGCCGGGTTAGCCTCAGCGGCCGTCGCTGGCGGCGGCCGGCGACGCTGCTGCATCCGGCTTGGGCAGGCTCAGCTCCGGGTTGCCCTGTTCGGCCTGCAGGATCTGGATCCGGCGCTGCAGCGCATCGAGTTGGCTGTTGGTGCTCTGCACGTCGGTGCTCAGGCTGACCGCCTGCTGCTGGGCCTGCTGCAGCGCTGCGCTGACCTGCGCCGACTGCGCCTGCTGCTGTTCCATTTCCTGCTGCAGGGTGCGCAGGCGTTCTTCGTTGTAGGCCACCAGGCGCTCGGTGTAGCGTTTGCCGGCTTCCAGCCGGGTGGTGTCGATGTAGACCTGCGCCAGCTGTTCGGACTGCTGCGCGAAGGTGCGGTAGACACGCTCGGCGTTGTCGACGGCATCGGTCTTGATCACCCGCCAGAAATTCTTCTCCTGGAACAGGGCCACGTAGTAGGTCAGGGTATTAGCGTTGAACAGCAGGCTGGCGCCGTAGTTGCCGTTGTAGGTGGTACGCAGCTCGGTGAGCTGCTGCGCATCCATCAACTGCTTGAGTTCGTCGACGGTGTTGCGTACCACCGGTGCGGCCTTGGCCGGCTCCACCGTGGCAGTGCGATCGCCACGTGCGGCCAGCGCCGACGGCGCCACCACCATCATGGCCACGGCCAGCAGTGCTGCGCCGCGCCGATACCGGGCGAAGACGGTGCCCCCTGAAGTTTCTCGCATGTCTAGACCATCCACGGATGTAGTGTGGGTTGAGTTGAAAGTGGTTCCCCGCTGCGAGTCTAGCATGGGCGCGGACGCCGCCAACCGGTGCCCGCGCGGGTCAGAAGACCAGCTGCGCCGAGCTGCACTGGATCGACTGCATGCTGACATCGGTGCGGCCCAGTTCCAGCCCGAGCAGGCTGGCCAGGGTGTTGGTCAGCAGGGTGCCGACGCTGTTGAGTACGGGCTTGAGTGCGGCCAGCACCGGGTTCAGCAGCGCACACAGCAGGCCACTGCAGGTGACGTTGTTGCCGGGGGTGGTCACGCCGCCGCCGTTCTGCCCATCCAGGAATCCGGCCGGGGCGGTCTGGATGTAGGACGCCAGGTTGGTGCGCACGCAGCCGTTGTAGTCGATCAGGTTGCCCAGCAGGCTGTCGCAGCGGTTGATCAGCAGGCCGCCGACCAGCGAGCCCAGCAGGCCGTCGAGCAGGCCCAGGCCCTGGCCGGTCACGGTGGCGCGGTAACCGGCCCAGACCGATCCATCTTCCCAGCAGGTGCTCAGGCCAATCAGGCAGGGCTTGGGTACGCCCTTGGTAACGGTCCAGTTGCCCAGCGGTGCGAGGTTGCGTGACGGATCGCCATCGCGCAGCAATGGAATCACCTGGTCCACGTTGTAACGCCCGCCGCTGGGGAAGGCCGCCTGCAGGTAACGGTCTGCCAGAGCCTTGGCGGTGTCATTGGCGCTCATGCCCTGCTTGGGTGAACTGAGCATGCCTGACAGCACCCGCAGCAGTTCGTTGACCAGGTCTGACACGGCGGTGCCGACGGCCAACGGGTTGATCCGGGTCGAGCCGGTCTGGCCTGCGGCCAGGGTCAGGCTCTGCGTGCTGGTCAGCGCCGGCAGGGTGACCTTGTCGTTGATCAGCGGCTGCCCCAGCAGCCTCAACAACTGCTCGTTCTGCAGGGTCGCGTCGCAGACGTTGCTCTTGGAGAAGCGATCGGCTGCGTTGACCTTGCCGACGCAGGCGCGCAGCACCGAGGAATCGACCTGGATGGTGGCCGTGGGTGGTGACGCACCGCACTGGATGCTGGTCAGCGTCCCCATCGCATTGGCCACATCCACGTGCAGTGGCAGATGCAGGCGGGTGCCGAGCAGGTTCAGCAGCGGGCCGATCGCGAACAGGCGGTCGCTGTCGACGTCCACCATCAGCCGCACCTGCGCGTTGTACGCGCGTGCGCCGACGCCACCGATGGCGATCGACGGCGGCTCCACCACGCCGGCCTTGACGTCGATGCCCAGCAGGTTCAAGCCCTGCACCTGCACGCCATTGCCATCGTTGGCGATGGAGATCGCGGCGGTGACAAGATCCAGCACGTTGACCCTCGATTCCAGTGCGCTGCCGATGGTGCCGTCCGGTGAGATCACCTGCGCGAACAGGCCGCCGCCGCCGTTCTGGCTGCCCAGCAGAATGTTCAGCTGGTTGATGTCCAGCCGCGTGCCGACCAGGTTGGACAGCGCCTGCAGCTGTACGCCGACAGCGGTCTCGCGGCCCACCACCGTGGCAGTGGCATTGACCAGCTGTGCCAGTGATATGCGGTTGACCGACAGCAGCCGGTTGAAGTCGGCCACGCTGAGGTCGGCGGTGACCGGGATGCCCAGTGCCGCCAGCAGCCCCGACGGGGTGACAGTGGCCTGTGCCAGGCCGTCGTAGGACAGAATTGTTGCGTTGGTGACGTCCAGGCCGACCAGCCGAAGGGTCGCCATCAAGGGGGAGTTGCCATTGGTGCGCAGCAGCTGCGAACCCACTGCAAACACGGCGGTGGGTTCCGAACGCTTGGCCACCGCCTGCACGCGCAACGTGGGCAGCCCGCTGTTCTGGCCGAAGAACGGCAGTACGCCGCGTTCGGCAATGACCCGCACTGCGTTGCGTGGATTGCCTGCGTCCACGCTTGGGCTGAAGTGGTCAGCCGTTCCGCGGGTGGCATTCCAGTTGCCACACTGGATCTGCACCTGCCCAGGGAAGGTGTTCTGTGCAAGCGCGTTCTGCCGGGCCGCGCTGTTGTCGGCGTTGTCGGGCCGGCACAGGTCCAGCCGTTGTGCGCCTGCCAGCGCAGCCAGATCGACCACCTTCTGCGCATCGCGCTTGGCCCAGAACAGGAAGCCGATCTCGATCAGGCCGAGCATGGCCAGCAGCGCGATCATCACCAGCATCATGGTGACCGACATACCGCCGCGCGGGCGACTGAAGCTGATGTGGCGTGCTCGGTTCATGGCGGGCCTCAGCGTCCGGATCGGGAGGATCCTGCGGACTTGGCGACGTCGGTTTCGAAGAATTGCGGAATGTCGTACTGGAAGCTCTTCAGGTAACGCGCGTAGCTGGATGTGGCCTGGTCGCCGAGGATCGGCAGGCGGGCACCGGCCACCTCGCCGGACGCTTGCAGGCGGAACAGGCTGCGAGTGGTGTCACCGATCTGCGAGGTGTTGGGCTGCAACTGCGTGCCGCCGAAATCAGGCCTGGTTTCAGGGGCTGCGGGGGCTGCGATGGGCGCTGCGGCTGGTGGCGGCGATACGTCCACGGTAGCCAACGGCTCGCTGTGCAGGGGGGCGGCTGCCGGCGCGGGCGCGGCACCACCCAGCATCTGCCCGGTCAACGGTTGCTGCGGCGTCTGCGCCTGCACAACCGCAGCGAAAGACAAGCCGGCAAGCACCGGCAGCAGGCAGCGGATCAGCGGCGTCGAGGTCATGGCGTGTTCCCGGTGGGATGGTCGGTGGAGCCGAAGCGTTCCAGCATCGAGGGCGGCAGTCGTGGTGGGTCGCGTTCGTCGCGACCATCGCGGCGCGGTTCGGCGGCCAGGCGCGGGCCTGCGTTGGCGGGGGTGGCAGCTACCGAAGCAACTGGCCGTATCGCTGCCGCCGCTGCAGCAGTAGCAGCGGCCTGGCGTTGCTGCAGCCGCGCGCGGATCTGCTGCGCCTGCTGTTCGACGCTGCGGCGGGTCTCCTCGCTGAAGCTGGCCTGTTGGGCCAGCCGTTCGACGGTGGCAGTGTCGCCACGCAATAGCGCCCACAGGGCAAGATTGGCGGTGGCCTTGGCATTGCCTGGCGACAGTTCCAGCGCCTTGGCCAGTGGCTCGCGTGCCTGTTCGAAGCGGCCGGCACGAAGCCGTGCATAGCCCAGGTCGCCGAGGTAATCGGTGTTCAGCGGGCTCAACTGGGTGGCACGTGCCAGCGCCTGTTCGCCGCCCTGGTCGTCGTCGCGGAGGGCAGCGATCAGGCCCATGCCGTGTGCAGCGGCGGCGGCCTGCGGGCCATTGCCGAGTTCGCGGTACAGCGCCAGCGCCGCATCGATCTGGCCGGTCTGGCGCAGTGCGTCGGCCTGCAGCAGGCGCAGTGCCGGGGTATCGCCGTAGCGCTGGCGGAACGCATCCACGTGCGCCAGCGAAGCGTACCAGGCGCCTTGCTGCTGCATCCGCTGGATCAGTTCCAGATAGGCGTTGCGGCTGTCCTGCGGGGCCGGGGTCGGCTCGGCCAGGCTCGGCGCACGCAGGTACTTCGGCGTGGTGGAACTGCAGCCGGCAGCAGCGGCAACCAGGGCAAGCAACAGGCAGGCAGGGCGCAGGACAGGCATGAAGGTCATCCCATTTTCGACAAGGTAGTGGCCAGCGCGACCAGCGCCGGTCCGGCCAGCACCAGCATCAGTGCCGGCAGCAGGGTCAGCATCATCACCACGGTCATCTTCACCGAGAGCTTGCCGACCTTTTCCTTCAGCGCATTGCGGCGCTGCTCGCGCAGGCGGACGCTGAACTGGCGCAGCGGTTCCTGCACGGCACCGCCGTGGGCGTGCACCTGCAGGATCAACTGCACAAGGCTGGACAGATCGTCATCGCCGTACACATCGCTCAGCCGGCGCAGCGACTGCGCACGCGTGCGCCCATGGGTGTAGGACACATTCGCTTCCTGGATTTCCCCGCCCAGCACCGGCAGTGCGTCGCGCAGCTTGTCGCCCAGTGTCTGCAGGCTCTGATCCATGCTGTAGCCCACGCCCTGCAGCAGGCGCAGCAGGTCGATCAACAGCGGCAGCTCATTGTTCACCGCGCGTCGCCGCCGCTTGACCCACGCACTGAGCGCGAACTTCGGCAGCAGCAGGCCAGCAGCCAGCGCGCCGATCACCACCATGATCCTCGACAACCCCGTGGCGTCACTCAGCGTCAGCGCAATACCCAGTACCAGCACCGCCAGCAGCAGCCGCAGGCCGAGGTAGATGGCGGTGCCGCGGCGGGTGTTCCAGCCGGCCAGGTCCAGCAGCAGGCGATCCTCACCGGCCAGCAGCGCCGCTTCCAGGCGTCCGCCGCTCAGTCCGCGGCCGAACTGCTCCAGCCAGCCGAGTGAGTCCTTGCGTGCGTCAGCCGCTGTGTCGTCGCTTTCGCGCGGACGCAGCGCTGTTTTCAACGTGGCCTCGCTGCGGTCCTCGCGATGGCTGCGCACCCAGCTGCCAAGCCCCAGCAGGGCCACGCCGGCGGCCAACACCAGCAGGGCAGCCACGAACCAGATGCTGGCGCTCATTGGATGCCTCCTGCGTGGACGGGGATGTTCATAGTGATTTGGCCAGGCGGTACAGCAGGAAGGCGCCGGTCAACTCCAGCGCCAGCGCGATCAGCAGGATCTTGTGGCCCAGTGGGTCGTGCAGCACCGGCTGGAAGAATTCAGGGCTGGAGATCGCCATCAGCACTGCGCTGGCCGGTGGCAGGAGGCCCAGTACCCACGCCGACATGCGGGTTTCAGAAGTGGTTGCGGCCAGTTCCTGCTGCGCCTGTTCCAGGTCACGCATGAAGTCGCCCATGCGCTGCAGGATCTGGTCGGCACGGCCACCGATGCGCACGCTCACGCCCATCACCACCGCCAGCACCTTCAGCACGTCCATGCGGTAGGGCTGTGCGGCCAGGTTGAGCGCACGGTCAAGGTCCATGCCGCCACGTGCATAGCGCACCGTGGTGTCGAGCAGGCCGCGCAGCGGCGCGTTGGTCTGCATCGACGCGACCTGGAAGGCGGCCTGCAGGCTGTTGCCGAGCGCGGTAAGGCGCACCAGGTTGTCGAGGAAGTCCGGCAGCTGGTGCAGCAGCTGCGCCTGCAGCTTGCCGATACGGCGCATCAGCCACAGCCAGCAGCCCAGCAGGTACAGCAGCAGGGTCAGCGGGAACATCCAGAAGGTGCCCAGGCGCAACACCGCGAACGCGGACAGGGCGATGCCCGGCAGCAGCATCAGCAGCGGCAGCTTCCAGCCCGGTGCCAGGCCGGCACGCTGCAGCAGCCCGTTCCAGGGCAGGGCGCGGCGACCCGGCGCAGGCAGCGTCGCCTGCCGTGCTGCATCGGCCGGCGCGGCGGCAGCGCCGGTGCCGCGCGCCAGCTGCTGCTCGGCATGCTGCAGCGAGGCCTGGCGCTGTTCGCGGCTGCTGGCCGTCCCCCACAGCCACACCGCCAGCGCCAGCAGCACCGACACGATGCTCAGCACACCCAGCAGCAGGCCGGTACCCATGCTCAGAAGTCTCCGTACAGGGATTCGCGCAGCAACTGCCGGAACGGCTCCAGCTTGTGCGAATGTGGCTGGAAGCCGAGGCCGATCCAACGGTCGATTTCCTTGCCGCTGCCATCGATCTGCACTTCGTGGCGGAACATCTCCTGGGTGGTGATCAGGTTGTCGCTGACGCCGGTGATTTCAGTAATGGATACCAGCACCCGGCGGCCGCTGCCCAGGCGCGAGATCTGCACGATGAAGTCGATGGCACTGGCGATCTGCCGGCGCAGGCTGTCTTCGCTGCCCTGGAAACCGGCGAAGCCGGCCAGCATCTCGATGCGGTACAGGCAGTCGCGCGGTGAATTGGCGTGGATGGTGGCCATCGATCCGTCATGGCCGGTGTTCATCGCCTGCAGCATCTCCAGCACCTCGGCGCCACGCACTTCGCCGACCACGATGCGGTCCGGGCGCATGCGCAGGCTGTTGCGCACCAAGTCGCGGATGCTGACCGCGCCCTGGCCTTCGGCGCCACCGATGCGGCTCTCCAGGCGCACCACATGCGGGTGGTTGAGCGAGAGCTCGGCGGTGTCTTCCACGGTGATGACGCGTTCGTTGGCCGGCACATAGCTGGCCAGCGCATTGAGCAGCGAGGTCTTGCCCGAGCTGGTGCCACCTGACACCAGGATGTTGCAGCGGCCCAGCACCATCGCCTTCAGCAGCGCCTGCATCGGCGCATCGAAGGTGCCCTTCGCCAGCAGTTCGTCGGGGGTGAACGGATCCTTGCGGAACTTGCGGATGGACACCATCGGCCCGTCCACCGCCAGTGGCGAGATGATCGCGTTGAGGCGGCCACCATTGGGCAGGCGTGCATCGACCATCGGATTGGAATCATCCAGGCGGCGGCCGAGCGGGGCGATGATGCGGCGCAGGATGCGCAGCAGGTGGGTGTCATCGGTGAAGCGCTGAGGTGCGCGTTTGAGCTGCCCGCCCTGGGAGACATGCACATCCTTGAAGCCATTGATCAGGATGTCTTCGATGGTGGGGTCATGCAGCAGGTCATCGAGCGGGCCGAAACCGGTCAGCTCCTTGACCAGGCCTTCGGCCACCACCTGCATTTCTTCTTCGTTGATGGGGATGCGCCATTCCTGGATGAAACTGACCGTCTGCACTTCCACCCAGCGGGCGATGGTGTCGGGGGCCCAGGAATCGATGTCGATGCGCTCGTCTTCGATGCTGTTGAGCAGATGCTCGTGCGCGGCCGACAGCACCTTCTGGTACTGCTCGGTCTGTGCGAACGGCAGGCTGCCCGGTGCATGCTCCGGCACCGTGCTGCGGGCGACAACGTGCGGGAACGGGGTCACTTTGTCTTCCATTGCGATCCACCCAGGGCAAGGGCAAGTCTTTCCCGCAGGCCGTGCGCCTGGACCGGGCAGGCAGCCGGATCCAGGCGTTGCACCAGCGGGGCGAGGGCACGCAGGTACGGGTCGCGCGGCGCATCCTGCAGCAGCAGATGGCCATGGCTGGCGGAGGCGCGTACCCGCGACCGCTCGGGCAGGGTGGCCAGCAGCGGCAGCTCGAAGCGGCGCGCGATCTGTTCGGGGCTCATGCCACTGTTGTCGTCGTGGCGGTTGATCACCAGCTGCAGTCGCTTCTCGCGCTCGCGCTGGCCGGAAAGGTGCTTCAGGGCGTGATCCAGCGACACCAGGGTGGCGATCGATGCGTCGGCCACCAGCCAGATTTCATCGGCCTGGTCCAGCAGCAGCGGCGGCAGCTGCCGCAGCGGGCAGCCGCCGGCATCGCACAGTACGCTGGAAAACACGCCGCGCAGTCGTTGCAGCAGCGCACCAGGATCGGAGGGCGGCAGTGCGTCGCTGCCGCTGGCACGGTCGAGCAGGACCAGTCCGCTGGTGTGCCGGGCCATCGCCGTGCGGGCCAGGGTGGCATCGATGCGGCTGGCATTGCGCAGCGCGTCTTCGTAGTGGAAGCGGCTGTCCAGGTTGAGGTACAGGGCGAGGTCGCCGGCCGGCTGCGCCAGCTCCATCAGCAGCCCGTCCTGCACGGCGGCATCGCCCTGGGCCAGGGTGCGGGTCTGCTGTGCGAGCACCGACAGGTGTGCGGCCAACGTGCTGGTGCCGACGCCGGCGCGCACGCCCAGCAGCACGATCAGGCGCGCCTTGTGCGCCTGCTGTGCGCTTGCGGCGGGGCGCGGTGACAAAGCGCGACGCAGGGCGGCTTCGATGCCGGTGTTGTCACTGTCCAGGTCCAGTACATCGCGCAGGCCGGCGCGCAGCGCCATCACCACGCCTTCCACCTGGCCGGCGCTGGTGGCGCCCACGGCCACCAGAGTCAATTCGGGTTGGGTCTGCTGCAGCTGCTGCGCCAGTACCGTCGATGCCGAGGCATGCTCCGGGCGGAAGTCCAGCAGTACCAGGTTCTGCGGGCCACGCTGCAGGTCCTGGGCCGAGGTCGGCTCGCTGCTGTCCTGCCAGTGCAGTGCCGTGGCCGGCGGCAGCTTGGCAGCCAGGCGCGGCAGCAGTTCACGGTCGATCCCGTACAGGACCAGGTTCATCGGTGGTCCTTGCGGGTGCAGCGGCAGGGCAGTGGCGTAGGGCATGGGCGTAGTACCGGAGACGTCATGCAGGTCAGCGCGAGAAACCGGGAACCGGATCGCGGCTGATCGGGCCAAGCAGCCACGCGCCCCATTCGGGCATGTTCGGCTTGGCTTCGCGATCGCCGGGTAGCGGCAGTTCGGTATTGCGGGCAATCGGCTGTACCAACCGCGGGGTGACGATGATCACCAGTTCCTTGTCCTGGCGCTTGTAGTCGAAGTTGCGGAAGAACGTACCGATGATCGGCAGGTCGCCGAGCAGCGGAATCTTGTTGACCGTCGAGGCCACGGTGGAGCTGACCAGGCCGCCGATGACGAAACTCTCACCATCGCCTAGCTCGACGGTGGTGTCGGCGCGGCGGGTGGTGATCGAAGGAATCTGCACGCCGTTGAGCGCGATCGCATTGGTGTAGTCCAGGTCGCTGGCTTCCGGGGCAACCTTCAACGCAATGCGGTTCGGTGAGAGCACGGTGGGAGTAACGGTGAGGCCGATGCCGAAGGGCTTGTAGGTAACCGTGGTCGTGCCGAGCCCCTGCGGCTCCAGGATCGGCAGTTCGCCACCGGCCAGGAAGCTGGCACTCTGCCCGGACAGCGCGACGAGAGTGGGCTCGGCCAGCACGCGCGCCATGCCGTTGGCCTGCAGCAGGTCGACATCGGCGTTCCACAGGCCCTTGGTCGAACCGAACACCAGCCTGAACGCCGAGGAGATCGGTGACTCGCTTTCGTTGCTCGACTCACCTTCCTTCATGCCAGGCAGGATGCCGGTGTTGCCTGGCAGCTGCCCGCCCGGCCGCGCGAATCCATAGGCGAAACCACCGTTGCGGTTCTGGAAGTTGATGCCGATCTGCTTCAGCGCGGTCTTGTTGAACTCGACCACCTTCACCTCGACCTGCACCACGCCTCCGCTGCTGATGGTGGAGGCATCGGCCAGGCTGCCGTCCTTGCCGAGCGCCATCACCGCGGTCTTCTGCTCCTGCATGTGCGCCAGCACGCTGTCGCTGCTTCCCTGCAGCAGCCCCTGCTGGTCCTGCTGGGTGAACACCAGTCCGCTGGAGCCGGCATCGGCGGCGCCCTGCACGGCACTCTGCACCCGCACCTGCACGCGCTGCGGTTCGCTCTGCTTGCGATGCCAGAGCAGCAGGGTGGTGGTGCCGGGGGCCTTGCCTACCAGCAGCGCCTGGCGTGCGCCGCGCAGCATCACGATGTCAGCTACGCCGGGGTCGGCGATGGCAACCCGTTCCAGGTCGGCCGGCAGCGTCCATGGCCGCTGTTCGCGGGTCTGCAGCAACAGATCGTCGGCAGCCACGCTCGCACCCGGTGCCAGCAGCACCAGCAGCAGGGCCAGCCAGCGCTGGCGGACAGTGGGGCGTAGGCGGTGGCGACGTTCAGTCATGTGCGCTCTCGGCAAGGGTCAAAGGGAGCCGCGGGGGGCAGCAGTGTCGCCGCGGATGATTTCGATGCCCGCCGGTCGCGGCGTCGAGCGACGCTGCACCGGTGCACGCGCCGGCGTTTCGTGGACGCTGCGCTGCACGCTGCTGCCGCGGCCAGCCAGCGCATCGCCATCCAGGCCGGCGTAGGCGTTGTTCTCCGGTCGCTGCAGGGCCTGCTGCTGCTCGTTGTCCAGGCCGCGCACCGGGTCCAGCACGCCGCGCGCCTGTGGGAACAGCGCCACATCCGGCAGGCCGGTATCGGCGGGATTGCGCAGGGCGAGGAACAGCTTGCCCTGCTGTGCGCCGAGCAGCAGGCGGTTGGCGTCGGCCACCGGCACCGCCAGCACCGCGGTGCGCGCCGGCTGCGTGGCATCGCTACCGTTTGCGTTGCTGGGGGCGCTGCTGGAACCGCTGGTGATATCGGCTGCACGTGAGTCGTTGCCTGCCGTGGCCGGGGCCTGGCCCTGGCTGCTCGTCGGGGCTGCCGCGATGTCCTGCTGTCCGTAGCTGAGCACGCGCAGGCGTGACAGCAGCAACCGCGTCTGTGCGATGTCCTGCTGGCCGTTGTAGCTGGTAGCGGCGCTGCGCAGGTTGAGGAAGACGTCGACGAAATCACCGGGCAGGATGCGGTTGCCTGCCGCGACCAGCTCATCGACCGGCACCGCCAATGCCCGTTCACCCGGCCGCAGCTGCAGCGAGAAGCCCTGTGCCAGCAGGCTGGCAGCAATCGCGCTGCCTTCGCTGATGTCCTGCACCGGCACCTTGCCGACCACCGCTGCCAGGTCGGCAACGGCCCCCGGCACTTCCGCGGTGCGTTGTGTCAGCCGCACGCCATTGGCGCTGATCGGCTCGCCGGCGGGTAGCCGCGCGGTGGCTTCAACGACACTGAAGGTCTGCGCATCGGCCTTCACGATCGTGCTCGGGTTGTCCGCCGAGGCCGCAGGCTTCCGCCCGATCACAAAGGCGACCACGGCCAGCAGCACGGCGAGCGCGATCAGCGCGATGGCGGCGATGCGGGTCAACTTGAGCATGAAAATCGTCTCCTGTACCGATCGTCAGTTGCTGCCGAGGTCCAGCTGGGCGACCGCGACGCTGCGGATGGGGGCCTGCATCACCCAGCCATAGAGCGTGGCGGTGCCGGGCAGGAAGGGATGGGACGCATAGTCGTAGCTCACCGTCACGGTCATGCATTGCACCGTCGCCAGGCCGGCGCAGGGCGCCTGCGGCGAGACCACGATAGCGCCGGTGCCGCCACCGCTGCAGTCCGGGTTCTGCCCGGAAAACTGCAGCAGCCATTGCATGGAGCGGCGGGCCGCCAGGCAGGCGGCGGTGCGCCGCTCGCCGGCGTTGCCAAAGCGCAGCGAAGCACGCGCGCCCTCGGCCGAGGCCGTCGCCAGCGTCTGCTGCGCGGCCATGATCAGCACGCCGGAAAAGGTGAGCAGCAGCAGCGGCACCAGGCCGAGCAGCAGCATCAACGCGAATTCGATGCTGGCCACGCCGCGTTGGCGTTGGCGCGCGAACGCTTTCATGCGACGCCTCCATAGGTGGTTGCCAACACCCAGCCAATCGCCGCGAAGGCCAGGTAGGCTGCGTAGGGAATGCCCTGTCGCCCCTCGCGCGCGGCATGCAGTTCGCGCAGAGCAGCGTGGCCATTCAAGTGCGTGCTGGCGCGGTTTACCTGCATCTGCAGGCGCAGCGGCAGGTGACCGGCCAGCTGCCGACCGGCCAGCACCAGCACGGCGTGGGCGCCTGCGGCCAGGCTGGCCAGCACCCAAACCGGCAGCAATGCCTTCCAGCCCAGCAGCAGGCCAAGCACGGCGAAGAACTTCACATCGCCGGCGCCCATCCAGCGCACCGCATAGAACGGCAGCAATGCCAGCAGGCCAACGACTGCGCCCAGCAGGTGTGGCGCCCAGGCCGTGCGCGTTGCATTGAACTGGCCGGCGATGATCAGGGGCACGGCGATCGCGCACGCGGCCAGCAGCCAGGTGTTGGGCACGCGGCGGGCATACAGATCGCTGATCGCAATCCGCAGGCACACTCCCATGGCCAGCAATCCCAGCAGTGTCATCGCACACCCTCGTTGTCCGTCACTGGACAGTTGCAGAACCCCTCATCGACCACCGCGGCCGCCATCGAAGCGACCGCAGGTGCTGCACCCTGCGCGCTGGCTAGGTGGTGGTGGCGTCGGTGGCAATGGCCTGCAGGCGGGTGAACAACGTGGTGAAGAACGCGGTGATCTGGGTTCTGCCCACCACGATCAGGATGCCGGCGATCACGGCGGCCAGCAGCCCGTATTCGAGCGCGGTCACGCCATCTTCTTCTTTCAGGAACTTGCGGATCGATGCGTTCATGACGGTTGTCTCCCTCTACCTGTCAGTTGCTGCAGGACACCTGCATGGCCGGTGGCCCGGCTCCGCCGGGACCGTCCGTAGGCCCCCGCCATCCTGGCGGAGGAGGCACGGCGGGCAATCCCGCTGTGCTCAAGCAGGGTGATCATTCCCGGGCAGGGCAGCGGCCGCGCAACCACGACCACCCAGCTCCAGGCCGGTGGTCGAAACGGTATCTCGTACGTGCATGGTCATGCTGTCCCCCTGGGTGTGGCCGCTGTCTGCGTGCCCGATCACCGTGTATTCGACTTTGCCTGAATGGCGGTTGCCTGCAACCGGAACCTATATGCAAATTCGGCAGATTCGCTGCATGCCTGAATATTGCGGCGCGGATCTGTGACGTAAATCCGTTCCTGCGCAAAACGATTCATGGTCGTGCAGATAATGTGATGCCCATCCGCGCGCATGCGAAAACCATGCCATCGGCGCGCACATTTTCTTCACGCAGTTGATAATTCCGCAGCGTCGAAACATCCTGTTTACGACCGCCGATTATCGGGCATACTCGCATTCAAGGTTTTGCATTTTCAGGGAGGGACGCGCGTGCATCGCAGCGTCCATCTCGGCAACGGACGATGCTCTTGGAAACGGCGTGCGCCCTGTCAGGCAGTGGGGGCGGGGTCGTGCGGCAGACCAAACGGGGGACGACACTGTCATGGTCGATGGTGGGGTGGAAGACAACGACGACGGCGATCTCAGGTCAATCGACCTGGCCACGCTGAGCGGCGTGCTCCGCGTGTGCGACGTGGAACTGTTGCTGCTGGATGGCAATGGTCCGCGCGCGGCATTTGCTTCGCGCGTTCACGAGGAAGCCCTGTTCTGCAGCATCACCTGTGGCTTCCACTGCCGCGGCCGTTTCATGCTGCCGCCGGACTGGGCAATGCTCGGCTACCTGCACACCACCGATGATGCATTGAGCTGGTGCCATGGCGTGCCGCTGACGCCGGGCATGGCCTTGACCGTGATGCCCGAAGGCATCAGTGAATTCACTCTCAGCCCTGGTACCCAGATGACGCTGATGCTGGTGCCGGTCGCGCGCGTGCAGCGCAAGTTGACCGAGCTGAGCCTGCGCAGCACGCCACCGGCGGGGCAGGCGCTTTCACTGTTCAACCTTGGCGATGATGCGATGCCGCTGGTACGCCATTACCAGCAACTGCACGCGCAGCTGGGGCAGGGTGGTGGGCTGCAGCCGGAAGAAACCGAGCGCCTGCTGCACGAGCATGTCCAGGCGCTGCTCGGTGCCGGCCCAGCCGATCGGCCCAGTTGCAGCCGCGCCCGCCGCACGCATTACCTGATCGCGCAGCGGGCGGAGAACTTCATGCGCCTCAATCTTCGCCGCAATATCTACATGAATGAAATCTGCGATGCCGCCGGCGTCAGCGAGCGTGGCCTGCGCTATGCGTTCGAGGATCTGTTCGGCACCTCGCCCAATCGCTACCTGTCGATGCTGCGGCTGTGCGCGGCCTGCCGCAGCCTGTCGATGGCCGATTCCAACCGGCGCTCGGTCAAGGCCATCGCCCTCAGTTGCGGGCTGTGGGATCTTTCCCGCTTTGCCGACAACTACCGGAAAGTGTTCGGCGAACTGCCGCGTGACACGTTGATGCGCGCGCCGGCACAGCYCGGCCAGCCCTCCCTGCCGGATTTGCATATGTGGCTGCCGAATCCGGCCGTGGATTTGCCGGAATGCGCGATTGCCCTGCCGGAATGAAGTGCTCAGCCCTCGCTGAAAGGCGCGAAATGTCAGTCACCTGCCTAACGGCAAGTCCACTGACATTCAAGTTGTCCGCCTACGGGGGAAATGCTCATGAACCGCATCTACCGGCGTGTATGGAACCGCCAGCTCAATGCTCTGGTTGTGGCCTCGGAACTGGCCACCGGCGATAGCGGTGGTACCGCACCGCGCGACCGTCGTGCCAGCCTTCTGGTGCCCAGCACCCTGGCCATGGCACTGCTGTGCGTGCTGGCCAGCGGACCTGCGGCGGCGACAGAGGCCAATCAATCGCTGCGCGACCTGCAGGCGCTGGCGGCCAAGTACACCCAGCCGATGCCGGTGAAGGTCGATGCCGAAGTGGCGCTGGCCGCGGCTGCACGACAGGCCCAGGCGAACCCGGCGATCAGTGCCAACGCACGCGTCGGCCTGCAGCTGAGCACAACGTCATTGCCGGTCGTGCGCGACGTGCTGCCGGCCACCGTGCAGGTCAAGCTGGCGGCCGGCGCCGCGCCGCGCCAGGTGCCTGCACCGGTGCTGGGCGCCGACGTGCGCGCCAACATCGGTGTTGGCACTGCAGCCGCTACCCGTGTCGATGCCGCGCTTGCCGCGAACGTCGCACCGGCTGCACAGGCGCCGTTGGGTCTGGCTGCCAACGCGGCAGCAAAGGCCGATGTCGGCATCGCCGGCAAGCCGGTTGCCAGCATTGACGCCGGCACCCAGGTTGCCGCGGCAGCGGGTGTAACGCCGTCCGGCTTGAAGGCGGCCGTGGATGGCAAGGTCGATGCGCAGCTGGTCGTGGCCGGCAATCACATCGAAGGCCAGGGCCAGATCGGTGCCACCGCAGCGGTCACGCTGCCTGCCAAGGAAGAGCTGCCGGGTGACACCGATGACCGCGCGATCACCGCAGCGTTCGATACCGGCGTGGCAGGCAAGGTACGGGTGCAGGGCAAGGACGGCGAGGAAATCGTCGCCGATCGCAATCTCAAGCTGGCCGGCACTGCAACCGTCGCCGCGCAGAACAGCGCGCTTGGCCTGGGCGGCCTGCTCAACGGCGTCGGCACTGCGCTCAACGGCGTTGGCAGCGCGGTCGGCAGCCTGCTCAATGGTGACCTCAACGGCACCGTCGGCAACCTGACCGGCGCCGTCGGTGGCCTGGTCGGCAATACCCTCGGCAGCCTCGGCCTGACCTCGCCGTCGGCCATTCCGCCGACCAGCCCGAAGGCGCCCGCCGCTGCCGACCCGAACGCGGGCCTGGTGATCGGTACCGGTGGCCTGGTGGGCGGTGTCACCGAACTGCTCGGCCCGACCACCGCCAGCCTGTTCGGCGGCACCGGTTACCTGTCCAACGGCAACCTCAAGCTCAGCACCGCCAACGTCATGCAGACCTATTCCACGGTCAACGTGCTCGGCCTGCCGGTGGTCAATGCAACGCCGGTCGGCACCACGCTCAACGGACTGGGTGGAGCGGTCACCGGTGGCAGCTCGCACCTGACCCTGATCGGTGGCGTCACCTCCGACAGCTACATCTACAACATCAACAACGGCAATCCCGGTGGCCTGCTCGGCCTGCTGCTGCCGACGGACTCGCCGGCCTGGGCGGCCAAGTGCCTGGACATCGCGCTGGCGGACATCTCCTGCTGGGCGGTCAACGCAGCGCAGGACTACCAGGTGCTGATGGGCGATGGCGCCTATGCCAACGGCTCCAAGGAGGTGGTGATCGGTGCCAACGCCCGCCATGAACTGCCCAAGGTCGATGCCAACGTCGCCTTCCCGGGCGCGGGCGCCAATGATCCGAGCGATCCGACCGGCGTTCCCACCGCCGACTATGCAGCACGCATGGGGCACTCGGTGGTGGTCGGCGACAGTGCCAGCGGCACTGCCAACGGGCAGACCCTGCTCGGCGCAGAGAGCACCTCCAACCAGGCCAACTCGGTGGCGCTGGGCTACCGCTCGGCCGCACTGCGCGGCGCGCAGGCCAGCTACAGCGCTTACGGCCTGACCACCGCACAGGTGTCGGCGGGCGAAGTGTCGGTGGGCACCGCAGGCGGTGGCGAGCGGCAGATCACCAACCTGGCAGCCGGCAGCGCCAACACCGATGCAGTCAACGTGGCCCAGCTGAAGGGTGCGATCAGCCAGATCGATGCGGTCGGCGCGGCGGCGGTCACCTATGACCTGGATGGTGCAGGCGACCCCGACTACCGCCGTGTCACCCTCGGCAATGGCACCGGCACCACCACCATCGGCAACCTGGCAGCCGGCGCGGTCAACGCCACCAGCAGCGAGGCGGTCAATGGTGCGCAGCTGTTCGCCAGCAACGACACGATGGCAAAGTTCTTCGGCGGACGCGCAGCGTTCGATCCGCTCACCAGCACGTTCACCGCACCGCTGTTCGAGATCAGCACCATCTCCACCGGTGGCGCCGTGGCCCCGGGGCTGTATGACAACGTCACCGACGCCTTCGATGCGGTGGATGGTTCGCTGGTCAACCTCAACACCCAGATCAACGACATCCGCAACACCGGCACCCGGTACCTGCGGGTGAATTCGACCGGTGCCGACGCCGTGGCCAGCGGCGCCGAAGCGATCGCCGTCGGTGCCGGTGCCAGCGCAACCGCCGCCAACAGCATCGCGGTCGGTGCCGGCAGCCTGGCCGACCGTGCCAACAGCGTGTCGATCGGTGCCGCGGGCGCCGAACGCCAGGTCACCAACGTCGCCGCCGGCACCGCCAGCACCGATGCGGTCAACCTGGGTCAGTTGCAGGCTTCCGAAGAGGGCGCGCTGCGCTACGACCTCAACGGCGACGGCAGCGTCAACTACGCAAGTGCGACGCTCGGCCAGTCCGGCACCGCCACCACGCTGCGCAACCTCGGCCCGGGCCAGATCAGCGCGGCCAGCAGTGAAGCAATCAATGGTGCGCAGTTGTTCGCGGCCAACCAGACGGTGGCCACCCACCTCGGCGGCGGCGCTGCAGTGGATGCCAATGGCGTGGTCACCGCGCCGACCTACACGCTCAACAACGTCGCCGCCAATGGCACGGTCAGCCAGGGCAGCTACAACGACGTCGGCACGGCCTTCGACGCGGTCAGCAATTCGCTGGCCAATGTGGCCGAGCAGACCGATGACCTGGACGCACGCGCCGTGAAGTACGACGTGGACGGGAGTGGCAACGTGGTCGATACCGTGACCCTCAGCGGCACCGGCGGTGCACCGGTGAAAGTCACCAACGTGGCCGCTGGCAGCATCCTGGCGGGCAGCAGCGATGCCATCACCGGCGACCAGCTGTTCAGCACGCACCAGACGGTGGCCAGCTACTTCGGTGGCAGCACCGTGTACAACGGCAGCACCGGGCTGTGGACCGCGCCGACCTTCAACATCTCCACCATCGCCACCGATGGCACCATCACCGGCAACGACTACAGCAACGTCACCGCTGCGTTCTCTGCAGTGGACGGCTCGCTGCGGGTGCTCAACCAGCGCATCAGCAGCGGCGGCGGCAGCCCGTACCTGGCGGTCAACTCCACGGCTGCCGCAGCCACGGCCACCGGTGCCGAAGCACTGGCGGTCGGCCCGCAGGCCAGCGCAGCCGGTGCGGGCAGCGTAGCGGTCGGCAACGGTGCCAATGCCAGCGCGGGCAACAGTGTTGCGCTGGGTGCCGGTTCGGTGGCCAGCGTCGGTGCGCAGACCGGCTATACCGGTGCCTATGGCCAGGCCGGCGCCAGCAACTCGTCCGGTGAGGTGGCGGTGGGCAGCAGTGGCAGCGAGCGCAAGATCACCCACGTGGCCGATGGCTCCGACGACCATGATGCGACCAACGTCGGCCAGCTGAAGAACGGCGTGAACTACGCCATCGACCAGTCCAAGGCCTACACCGACCAGAAGATCCAGAACATCACCAACGTTGCCGGCAGCTTCCGCGCCAACAACAGCAACAACCTGGCCGATCCGGCCGCCACCGGCGCCAACTCCGCCGCGGGCGGTGCCGGCTCCACTGCGGCCGGGGCCAACTCGACCGCATTGGGCAACGGCTCGCAGGCGCAGGCAGACAACTCGGTGGCGCTGGGTGCGGGCTCGGTCGCCAACCGCGCCAATACGGTGTCGGTGGGTGCAGCCGGTGCCGAACGCCAGGTGGTCAACGTGGCCGATGGTTCGCAGGCGACCGATGCGGTCAACGTGCGCCAGCTGCAGGCTTCGCAGCAGGGCACGATCCGCTATGACACCACCACCAACGGCACCACCAACTACAACAGCGTGACCCTGGGCAGCACCAGCAGCGGCCCGACCACGGTGCGCAACGTCGCTGCCGGCACCGCCGGTACCGACGCGGTCAACGTCGACCAGCTGAAGTCGGGCATGGCGCAGACCCTGGACTGGTCCAAGGCCTACACCGATGAGCGCATGGGCGGCTTCGAACGCGACCTGCGCAAGACCGACAACCGCGCCTCGGCCGGTATCGCCTCGGCGATGGCAACCGCATCGCTGCCGCAGCCCAGCGAAGCCGGCCGCAACATGGCCTCGATCGCCGCCGGCAGCTACAACGGCGAATCCGGCGTGGCCTTGGGCATCTCCGGTGTCTCCGAGGGCGGTCGCTGGATCTACAAGTTCAGTGGTTCCACCAACAGCCGCGGCGAGGCCGGTGTGGCCGTCGGTGCCGGCATCCAGTGGTGATCGCCTGCGCCGGGTCGCATTCGCGGCCCGGCGCAGCGGGCAACGTCTACAGGGGGAATGACATGAAACCGCATCGCATCGCTCGCAGTGGCCGCGTCGCCGCCACGCTGGGCCTGATCCTGGCCGCGGGGCTGCTGGTTGCCTGCCGCAGCCACGCACCGGCCGCCGACGGCCCCGCCGACAGCCCCGCCGTCACCTTCCCGGAGGCCAGCAAGGCATCGCTGAAGGAAGGCATCTATCCGGATATCGCCGACCTGCGCCGGTTCGCACCGGGCATGAGCAAGCGCCAGCTGTACACGTTGCTCGGCACCCCGCACTTCAACGAAGGCATGTGGGGCGTGCGCGAGTGGAACTACCTGTTCAACTTCCGCACCGCACAGGGCGCGGAGTACTTCACCTGCCAGTTCCAGGTGCGCTTCGACAACAAGGGCATCGCCCAGGGCGGCTACTGGAAGCCTGAATCGTGCGCAGCGGTCCTCGACCCGCCGCGTCCGCCGCCACCGCCGGCGCCGGCGCCCTTGCCGGAGCAGCCGCTGCGGCTGGCTGCCGATGCACTGTTCGGCTTCGACAGTGCCGTACTCAGTGCCAGCGGCCAGCAGGCCGTGCAGGGTGTACTGGCGCAGGTGCGTGAGGCCAGCCAGGTGCAGTCGATCCAGGTGGTCGGCTACACCGACCGCATCGGCAGCGCTGCCTACAACCAGACGCTGTCGCAGCGACGTGCCGAGGCGGTGCGCATGGCGCTGGTACAGGGCGGCGTATCCGCGGCGAGCATCAGCGCTGAAGGGCGGGGTGCGGCCGAACCGCTGGTGCAGTGCGACCAGCGCAACCGGCGCGAACTGATCGCCTGCCTGGCGCCCAATCGCCGGGTGCAGATCGCGGGCGTGGCCCGGTCGCACTGAATCCCCGCGCCGGGGCGTGCCCCGGCATCCCGAGTCCCCCCTGTTCTGCCGGCAGGACGTGGAAACGTCTCCCCCGTTTTCCACGCCTGCCGGTGGGCAGGTTTCTTCCCTGGTGCACCTGATGAATGCCCAATTCCTGCCCTTGTCCATGAAGACGGAAGCCACTCTCAGCGTGTACGGCCAGCTCGGCAACCATGCGGTCGTGCGCATTCCCGGGCGCCGGCTGCCGGGCCTCATCCTGCAGGCCGACACCGTTGCCGGCTTCCTCACCCAGCTGCAGGAAGCACAGGCGTGCCTGCGCAGCGGCCGCGCGCAGCGTGCCGACGCCGAGCTGGACATGCTGGTCGACATGCTCGAGCAGTGGTACGCGCTCATCGAATCGCGCCTGGCCGATGCCGGCGAGGCCTTGTAGAGAAACAGGGGACGGAGGGGATCAAGTCGTGTCCCGCACAACCGGGGCATGAACGACTTGATCCCCTCCGTCCCCTTTTCTGTTGCTATGCGCGGGCGCGGATCATCCAGCAGGCGGTTTCCACCCGCACACGGTCACCGTCGATGAACGGTGCGAACGCGGTCAGCGCCTGCTGCAGCAGCGCTTCGGCGCGTTCGGCCGGCAACGCACGCAGGGCCAGACCCACAGGTCCGAGCTGGCCGACGTAGCTGGCCAGCGCATCACGGCTGAGGAAGCAGGTGAGGTCCAGCGGCGCGATGTCCACGTCCTGCCATCCGGCACGCTGCAGCAGCCGGCGCACCCGTTCGCCATCGGCGAAAGCGAACTGCCCCGGTGCACCGGGTACCCGCGCCGGCAGCACCAGCTGGTCTGCAAGGGCGCGCTCGGCGGTGGTCATGAACGGATTCTCCTGCGCGCTGCGCCAGGCGATGCAGCGCAGGCCCGCGCCCGTTCGGGCGGCACGGTGCAGGTTGGCGAAGGCGGCCTGCGTGTCCTCGAAGAACATCACCCCGAAGCGCGACTGGATCCAATCGTAGTGCGCCGTTGCGAAGGGATGGCGCTGGGCATCGGCAACGATGAAGTCGACCCCGCGCGCGATCGCGGCGGCGCGCTGGCGGGCCAGGCCAAGCATCGGTGCGGAGATGTCCACGCCCGTGCAATGGGCGTCAGGGCGTGCTGCGGCGGCGCTCAGCGTACTGGCGCCGGTGCCGCAGCCCACGTCCAGCAGTTCCGTGACGGTAACCGGCAGCTCGTCGCGCAGGGCATCGGCCATCGGTTGGAACAGGCCGTCCAGCAGGGTCTGCTGCGCGACCCAGTTCTCGCCGGCGGCGCCGTTCCAGAGCGTGTTCTGATCGAGCGGGAGTGAATCGTCCATGGGCTTGCCTTGCGCGGGGAGTGCGACCATGGTGGCGCTTGAAGCCCACTTGAGGTCAAGCACGATGCAGGAACTGGATATCGGTGAGGTGGTCCGCCGCAGTGGCGTGCCGGCCTCGACGCTGCGCTACTACGAGCAGCTCGGCCTGTTGCAGGTACTGGGGCGTCGCGGCCTGCGCCGGCAGTACCACGAGCAGGTGCTGGAACGGCTGGCACTGATCGGCCTGGGACAATCGGCAGGCCTGTCGCTGCAGCAGATCGGCGCAGCGATGCCGCAGGGGGCAGGGCTTGCACTGGATCGCACGGCATTGCTGGCCCGGGCCGATGCGCTGCAGCTGCAGATCCGCAGATTGCAGCGGGCGCAGGATCGGCTGCGGCGGGCTGCCGCCTGTCCACACGCCGAGGATGCTCGGCGCTGCGTGTCGTTCCGCAGGTTGCTGCGAGCGCAGCAGCACGTAGCGCGCGGATGAACTGCCGACACCCGCTCAATCGCGGGTGCTGACTTCCCAGGTGGCATGCAGCACGCCCGGCACCTGTTCCATCCGCGCCAGCACCACGTCCAGTTCGTCGGCGCTGACCGCGGTGCTGACCAGCACTGCGATCACATCAGTGGGCGCATCGGCGTGCTCCACCAGTTGCACGTCGCCAACGGGGTACTGCGCGGCTTCCAGCGCATCGACCAGGCGCTCGCGCACGCGCGGTACCGCGTCGGCATCCACGCTCAGGCGCACTTCGTAGGTCGCTTCGCTGGCGGCTTCGTTGATCGGGATGCGGTTGATCGCGTTCACCAGTGGCCGCAGCAGGGTATTGCCGGCGATGATCAGCACGGTCAGCAGCACGCCTTCGGCCAGCATGTCCGCGCCGGTGCAGCTGCCCACGGCAGCCGAGCACCACAGCGTCGCGGCGGTGTTCAGGCCGCGCACGTTCATGCCTTCCTTCATGATCACGCCGGCGCCGAGGAAGCCGACGCCCGAGACGACGTAGGAGATGACCCGCACGGCCTCGGCGCTGCCGGCGATGCGCATGCCCAGGTCAACGAAGGCGGCAGCGCCGACAGCCACCAGCACGTTGGTGCGCAGGCCAGCGGTGCGTTGCCGGTACTGGCGTTCGGCGCCGATCAGGGTGCCGAGCACGAACGCCGCCAGCAGGCTGACCACGGTGTCGGCGAACGGGCCGGGCTGGAAGGTTTCAATGAAGCGCATGGCCGCAGTCTACCTCCCGCAGGTGACAGTAGAACCACGCCACGCGTGGAGGGGCAGGGGGCATCATCCACGCGTGGCGTGGATCTACTCGTCGACGCGCTCGCCCATCATTTCGCGCTGGCGCTTGTCCAGTTCCTCCGCATAGCGCTTGCGCACGAATGCTTCAGACACCACGCCCAGCACCTGGCCATCGTCGGCCACCACCGCCAGCTCGTCGGCCTGGGTCTGGTCGAACCGCTGCATCACGGTCACCACGTCGGCGCTGGTGGCAAGGGCCACGTCGCGGTTCTCGGCGAACGTACCTACGACGTCCTCGGGCTTCACGCCGTCGCCGAACAGGCGCGGAATCTGCACGATGCCAGCGTAGTGGCCTTCACTGTCGATCAGGATCACCCGGCTGCCCGAGCCCAGCGGGAAGCGCTGGCGGAAGGCGGCGGCATCGAGGTCGGCCGAGGCGGTGGCCACACCCTTGCGCATCATCCGCCCGGCATTGAGGTTGTGCACCCAGCCGATGTCACGCGCGCTCTTGATGGTTTCCCCGCGCAGGTGCATGCGCCAGGTCGAGAAGGAATAGCCGAACCACTGCCGCACCAGGGTGCTGGACACCAGCACGGCGCTCATCACCACGCTGGTCAGCAGGAAGTCGTGGGTGCCTTCCAGTACCAGCATGGCCATGGTCATCGGCGCGCCAACCACCGCCGCGGCCAGTGCAGCCATGCCTGCCAGCGCGGCCGACGTGGCGTCGACCACCGGGACGCCGGTGGCCATCGCCAGCAGCCCCGCAAACAGCGTGCCGACCAGGGTGCCCATGAACAGCGAGGCGAAGAACAGTCCGCCGCGGAAACCGAAGCCCAGCGAAATGCCGGAGGCCAGGCATTTCAGCGTCAGCAGCCCGCCGATCCAGATCAGCGGCAGATGGGTGGTCAGGTCCAGGTGCAGCGCTCCGTGGCCGGACGACAGCACCTGCGGGCTGGCCAGCGCCAGCGGAATCAGCAGCAGGCCGCCCACCACCGGGCGCCCCCACAACGGCAATGGGCTGCGCTTGACCGTGCCCTCGATGGAGGCGATCAGGCGCATCACCACGATGCCGACCATCGCACAGCAGCAGCCGAGCAGGCCGTAGATCGCATAGTCGGCTGCGCGCACGTCGATGGTCGATGCCGCCGGCAGCAGATAGGCGTCCACGCCTGCCTGGTCGGCAACGAAGGCGCCGGCCAGTGCGGCCACCGCAACCGGCGCCAGCGCCGCCGGCGTATAGGCACCGATGACGATCTCGAAGGCGTAGAAGGCCCCGGCCAGCGGTGCACCGAAGGCCGCGGCGATCGCACCGGCCGCGCCAGCACCGACCAGGATGCGCACGTCGTTGCGGCGCAGGCGCATCACCCGCCCCAGCTGCGAACCGCTGCCGGCGCCCATCTGCGTGTATGACGCTTCCAGTCCGACCGAAGCACCGCAGCCATTGGAGACCAGGGTCTGGGTCAACACGATCAGGTTGTCGCGCATCGACATGCGGCCGCCATGCAGTGCATTGGCTTCCACGGCATCCAGCAGGGGGCGTTTCAGGCGCGTGGCAGCCAGGCTGACCAGGCCCACCCCCAGGCCACCCAGCGGCAGCACCAGCAGGGCAGTCCAGGTCAAAGCGGGCAGCGAGCTCAGGCGCATGCCCTCGTCCAGCCCATACAACGCCGTCTGCAGGGTGCGTGCCAGCCCAGCCTGCAACAGGGTCAGGCCGCCGGCGATCAGCCCGACCACCAGCGCCAGGGCGATGAACCACAGGTCGCTGCCGCGCAGGCGCAGGCGCAGGCCCTGGAAGGCCAGATGCAGGCGCGATGGCGAAGCGGTGGAGGACATGGTGGCGGCATGATACGCCGCCACCGTGAGCGCTACCGTCACCGCATCAGGCGGTTGCCATGCTCAGAAGCGGTAGCGGCCCTGCACGTAGAACGTGCGCGGCGCGGCCACCATGCGCCCGGCATTGCCATCCACGTTGCGGGTGTACCAGCGCTTGTCGGCCAGGTTGTTCACGCCCACCGCGACCTCGCTGTCGGCCAGCCAGGGCAGCTGCCAGGCGGCCTGCGCGTTCCACAGGCGTACGCCGGGTACACGGCCTACGCGCGCGTCGGCGGCTTCTTCCCAGGTGTTGGCGGCATCGGAGAACTGGCCGCTCTGGTGGGTGCTGGACACGTTGAAGGTCCAGCCGGCCAGCGCATAACGGGCGCCGACGCTGTCGGTATCGCGCGCGTAGAACGGCACATCCAGGCCGCGGTTGTCGCCGGACTGCTGGATGGCCTTGGTCCAGGTGTAGTTCGCGTACAGTTCCAGCCCGGCCAGCGCGCTGCTTTCGGCAAAGCGGTACTCGATCGCGCTTTCCACGCCCTTGTGGTCGGTGGCGCCGATGTTCTGGAAGGTGGGCGGGGTGATGCCCGGCACCTGCAGGATCTGGTTGTCGAAGCGCATCTTGAACACGGTCACTTCCGCACGCAGCGCGCCATCCTGCCAACGCGCGCCCAGCTCGGTGGTCCTGGCGATTTCCGGGTTCAGCGGATTGGTCGCGCTCTGCGAGTTCAACTGGATGTTCTGCACCGGTCCGAACGAGGTGGTGTAGTTGCCGAACACGGTCAGCTGCGGGGTCAACAGGTAGGCGACGTTGAGCGAGGGCAGGGCCTTGTCGTTGCGGCTGCTGAAGGTCGCGCCGCCGCCGGCCTGGCGGCGGTCCATGTCGATCCACTCCATGCGCACGCCGGGCGTGATCCGCCACTGACCGATGGCGATGCGGTCATCAACATAGAACGAGTGCGCATCGGTGGCGTTGTCGAAGCGGGTGGTCGCGCCGGTCGCACCGGTACGGCGGGTAACGGTGTAGCTGCGGTCGTTGCCGCGCTCGCGCAGGAAGCGGTAGCCGGCGGTGATGTCGTGCACGCTGCTGCCCCAGTGCAGGCGCTGGGTGTAGCGTGGCTCGATGCCGAGCACACGGTAGTCGCGCGGCTGCACCGTGATCTGTGTGTTGGCCGCGTTGATCAGCGAACTGGCCCGGTTGCTTTCGTTGTAATACGCCAGCACCTCGAACTCGCTGTTCTCCGACAGCGTGTTGGTGTAGCCCAGGTCGATGCCGGTGCGATGGCCCTTCCAGAAGTCGGACGGGCGGGTGTTCTGGAACGGATCGGCCTGGTACTGGGCGCGGGTCAGGCCGCCCGGAGTCAGAGAACGCACGTCGTAGTACGACAGCTTGGCGCGCAGTTCCTGCTGTGCGTCGATGGCATAGGCGAACTTCAGCGCCAGATCATCGAAGCGGTCATCGCTGCCCTGGCGCCAGCCGCGGCCGTCCTGCCCCGAATAGAGCAGGGCCATGCCCAGGCCGTTGTCGGCGGTGCCGCCGAGGAACGCGTTGTACTGGGTGCTGTCGCCGCCGCCGTGATCGTAGGCGCTGTAGCGCACGCCGGCCTCGCCGTGCAGGCCGGGCGCAGTCGGAATCGCGCGGGTGCTGAAGTTGATGATGCCGCCGACATTCTGCGGCCCGTAGCGCACCGCACCGCCGCCGCGTACCACGTCGATCGATTCGATGTTGGCCAGGCTGGCCGGGGCGAAGGAGAGTTGTGGCTGGCCGTACGGCGCAACCGCCAGTGGCACGCCGTCCAGCAGGACGGTCGAGCGCGGCGAGTAGCGGCCGGTCAGGCCGCGCACGCCGATGTTGAGCGAGACCGAGCTGCCAGCGGTGCCGGAGTTGTCGGTGACCTGCACGCCGGGAATGCGGCGCATGGCATCGCCCAGGCTGGCGGCGCCGCTGGCCTCGATGCGCTGGCGATCGACCACGGTACGCGCGCCAGCGAAGCTCTTGACGCTGTCGTGCAGGCCGGTGCCCAACCAACTGCCCGACACCTGGATGCTGTCGAGCGTGGTGGCGCTGTCCTGCGCGAGCGCGCTGGCGGCCGGAAACACGCACAGGGCGAGGGCGGCAGCCAGGGGCAGGCGGGCCGGTTGCTGGGCAGGGATAGGCATCGGTGCGGGGCGTGGAAGGTCGTAAATGAGAATTATTGCTGATTCCATTCGCCATTGGAATCGGTCCGCCGTTCAGCGCTTTGGCCCGGTGGTAAAGTGGCCGATTGCCTCCTGACCCGCTGAGAACTGCCATGTCCACTGCTGCTTTCTACCCCGTCGGTACCCCTGGCCAGCCGTGGGGCGTTGCGGAAAGGGAGCAGTGGCGTGCGCGCCAGCAGCGTCTGCGCCGTTACGACGAGGAGGTGCTGCCGCGCATCGATGCACTGGCCGGGCACTTCGACAAGGTGGCCTACGGCCAGCTCGACTATGCAGGCGAGACCTACACCCTGTTCGCCCTGCGCAGCCGCGACTGGAACCCGGCGTTGCCGGCCGCGCTGGTGACCGGCGGCGTGCATGGCTACGAGACCAGTGGCGTAATGGGCGCGCTGGAGTTCCTCGAAAAACATGCCGCCCACTACGCCGGCAAGGCCAACCTTCTGGTCGCGCCGTGCGTGAATCCGTGGGGCTTCGAGCGCATCAACCGTTGGAACTTCGATGCGATCGACCCGAACCGCAATTTCCGCGCGGACGGCCCGGCCCGCGAATCGACGGCGCTGATCGAACTGATCGCACCG
Source organism: Stenotrophomonas sp. 10L48 (assembly GCF_056395105.1). NCBI lineage: Bacteria > Pseudomonadati > Pseudomonadota > Gammaproteobacteria > Lysobacterales > Lysobacteraceae > Stenotrophomonas > Stenotrophomonas sp. 10L48. Next base: position 39,470 of record NZ_JBFTIX010000002.1, read on the forward strand.
CTGAAGGGCCAGTTCGTGCTGCACATCGACCTGCACGAAACCACCGACAGCGACGAGAGCGAGTTCCGTCCCGCACTCGCCGCGCGCGATGGCAAGCCGTTCGAACCGGGCCTGATTCCCGATGGCTTCTACCTGGTGGACGACAGCGGGAATCCGCAGCCGGCCTTCCAGCAGGCCGTGGTCGCCGAAGTGGAGAAGGTGACCCATATCGCACCGGCCGACGACAAGGGCGAGATCATCGGTTCGCCAGTGGTCGCGCATGGTGTGATCGAGTACGCGCTGGTGCCGCTGGGCCTGTGCGCCGGCATCACCGGGGCGAAGTACACCACCACCACCGAGGTCTACCCGGACAGCCCCCGCGCGACGCCGCAGCAGTGCAACGACGCGCAGGTGGCGGCGGTGTGCTCGGCGCTCGATTACGCGCTCGCCCATCGTTGATCGGTAGTGCCGGCCGCTGGCCGGCAACCACGGGGCAAGGGGATGCCCGGCACGCGCAGTTCCAGCAGGCGGCCCCGGTCGTAGCGCTGCACCAGCGCACGCGGCAGTTCGGCCCAGCCGATGCCGTCCTCGGCCATCTCCATCACCATCAGGTAGTCCGACGCGGTCCATGCCGGCCCGCTGATCGGCGGTGCGTGGTCGACCTGCGCACTCAGCCGCACCTGCCGATGCCGGGCCAGTTGCGCCGCCGCACGCACGCCGGCCTGCGCCAGCGGATGGTCGCTGGCCACGTACACCGCCAGTTCGCTGTGGTGGGCCAACGGCTGGGCCACCAGCGCATCGGGGTACTGCGCCTGGCGCGGCAGCAGTCCCAGCCCGGCGCGCCCACCATCCACCAGTTCCAGCACGTCCCGACCCTCGGCATCCAGCCATTCCAGCTCGATCTCGGGAAATGCCTCGGCAAACCGCTGCAGCACACGTTGCGCCGGATCGAGCTGGTAGACATCGGAGAACACCACGGTCAGGCGTGGCTCCACGGGTGCGGCCAGGCGCACGCTCAGTTGCTGCAGGCGCGCGTCGGCGGCAAGGATTTCCTGCGCGTGGCCCAGCACCTGCCGGCCGGCGTCGGTCAGCTGCGGATAGCGGCCGCTGCGGTCGAACAGAACCATGCCGAGGTCCGCTTCCAGATGGGCAATGGCAGTGCTGACCGTGGACTGGGTCTTGCGCAGCCGGCGGGCGGCCGCCGAGAACGAGCCCAGCGCGGCGGCCTCGACGAAGGCCTGCAGGGATTCGGGAGAATAGGGCATTGATCCATCGCTCCTGTCGATGGAATCAATTTTGATACCACCGTAAAAGGCGATGATACTGGCCGCCATCGCCCCTGTCTGCGGGGGCGTTCCGGATCATCCACGCACGGCGTGGATCTACTGATGACGGGGCGCGGCCCCCGTCCCGCAAGGAGCTTCACATGTCCCGTACTGTTCCCGCCCGTGGCGCCTTCGTCGCCTGGGCCTGCCTGACTGTGGCGATCGTCGCCGAAGTGGTCGGCACGTCCTTCATGGCCCATGCCGCCCGCGATGGCGGCTGGACCGGCTATCTGGTGATGGCCGCCGCGCTGGCGCTGTCCTATTACTTCCTGGCGCTGTCGGTGCGCCGCATCGCCGTCGGCGTGGCCTATGCGGTGTGGGAAGGCCTCGGCCTGACCCTGCTGACCGTGGTCGGCATCAGCGTGTTCGGCGAGAGCCTGTCGCTGCAGCAGCTGGCCGGTCTGGTGCTGGCGGTGGTCGGCATCGTCTGTGTCACCGTCGGGGAGGCGCACTGATGAACATGATGGCCTTGTTTTTCGTGATCTGCTCGGCGCTGATCGATGTGGCCGCCAACATGATGGTGGCCAAGTCCGATGGCTTCCGTCGCTGGCGTTGGGGTGTCGGCGCCATCGTGCTGGTCTGGATCGCCTTCGCCCTGCTGGGCCAGGCCGTGCGCTACAGGGACCTGGCGACCGCCTATGCGATGTGGGGCGCGATCGGCGTGATCGGTACGGCCACCTGCGGTCGCCTGCTGTTCGGCAACCGCCTGCGCCCGATTGGTTGGATCGGCATCGGCCTGGTCACGGCGGCCGTGCTGCTGCTCAGTACGGCGTGATCCCGGCTTGATTGCGGCGATCAGTGAGGTGGCCGACACTGGGGCTTTCCCGCAACGGAGTGCCCGCATGTTCAGTCACGTCACCGTCGGAACCAACGACATGGCGGCTTCCCGCCGCTTCTACGATGCCTTGTTCACTGCCATCGGCGGTCGCGCAGGCGCGTTCGATGACGAGGGCAAGCTGGTCTATATCAAGGATGGACGGATGTTCATGGTCATCCCGCCCATCGATGGCGAGGCGGCGTGCCATGCCAACGGCGGCACCATCGGCTTTGCGCTGGCAGACCCGCAGGCGGTGCATGCCTGGCAGGAAGCGGGGGTCGCCCACGGCGGTACCGCGGTGGAAGACCCGGCCGGCGTGCGGCACAAGGCCGGGCGCCAATTGTACCTGGCATACCTGCGTGATCCCGACGGCAACAAGCTGTGCGCCGTGCATGTGATGGGGTGAATCGTCGGTGCCGGACGCGGCGTCTCGTAATCGGACCAAAGTGACAACGCCGCCCGGCACGCCCGCCGGTCTGCAGGCGCGCGCGTAGCACGGAAATCCAGCCGATCGTGCCTGCGCGATGCCACGACTTCATCCTGTGTCCACTGCGATTCAGCCAGAATCGGTCGGCTCACTCTTTGATCGATCCGGAGATGGCTGCCCATGGAAGCACTGGAGCCTCAACATCAGCCGGTGCGAACCCTGCGGCCCGTCTTCGCCTTCGCGGCGATCGTTGTCGTTGCCTTCGCACTGTTCGTCAGCCTGTATCCGATCGGCGCCGGTCGCCTGCTGGTCAAGGCGCAGGACTGGGCCGCGCTCAACGTCGGCTGGTACTACCTGCTGGCGATGACCCTGTACCTGGTGTTCGTGGTCGGCGTGGCGCTGTCCAAGTACGGCGGCATCAAGCTCGGTGCCGACCATGACGAACCGGAGTTCAGCTACCTCTCCTGGGCCGGCATGCTGTTCGCAGCAGGCATCAGCATCACCCTGTTCTTCTTCTGCGTTTCCGAGCCGCTGACCCACTACCTGCAGCCGCCGCAGGGTGATCCGGCCGCGGGCGAGGCCGGTGCGCGCCAGGCCATGCAGCTGCTGTTCCTGCACTGGGGGCTGCATGGCTGGGGTGTGTTCGCGCTGGCGGCGATGGCGATGGCCTATTTCGCCTACCGGCACAACCTGCCTTTGGCATTGCGCTCGGCGCTGTATCCGCTGATCGGCAAGCGCATCAATGGCCCCATCGGCTATACCGTCGACGCCCTGGGCATCGTCGCCACCGTGTTCGGCATCGGCGCGGACATGGGCTTTGGCGTGCTGCATCTCAACGCTGGGCTGTCGCACCTGTTCAACGTGCCGCACTCGAACATGGTGCAGATCCTGCTGGTGGTGGCGATGATGGGCGCGGCGGTCGCGGTGGCCGTGTCCGGCGTGGAGAAGGGCGTGCGCTGGATGGCCAACATCAACATGCTGCTGGCGATTGCGCTGGTGCTGTTCATGCTGTGCGCCGGTCCCACGCAGTACCTGCTCAGCACGCTGATGCAGAACCTGGGCGACTACCTGGGCAGCGTGGTGGGCAAGAGTTTCGACGTATACGCCTATGGCGGCCGGCCGGAATGGCTGGGCGGCTGGACGGTGTTCTACTGGGCCTGGTGGATCGGCTGGGCGCCGTTCGTCGGCCTGTTCATCGCGCGCATCTCGCGCGGCCGCACCATCCGCGAGTTCGTGTTCGGCGTATTGCTGATCCCGCTCGGCTTCACCCTGGCGTGGCTGTCGATCTTCGGCAACAGCGCGCTGGACCAGGTGCTGCACCATGGCCAGCAGCAGTTGGCGCAGCTGGCGGTGGATGACCCACCGACGGTGCTGTATGCGTTGCTGGATGGCTACCCGTGGAGCAAGGCGGTGATCGGGGTGACCGTGCTGGTCAGCTTCATCTTCTTCGTGACGTCGGCCGATTCCGGGGCGGTGGTGCTGTCCACGCTGTCCTCGCATGGCGGTGCGCCGGAGGACGATGGCCCGCGCTGGCTGCGCGTGTTCTGGGGCACGGTGATCGCGGTGCTGACCGCCGGCCTGCTGCTGGCCGGCAGCATCGATGCCCTGAAATCAGCGGTGGTGCTGGCCTCGTTGCCGTTCTCGGCGGTGCTGCTGTTGATGATGTGGGGCCTGACCCGCGCCTTCAGTGACGAGTCGCACCGCAAGCGCGCGCAGCAGTTCAGGCCATCGCCGCTGATCGGCGATGACCGCCACCACCAGGGCTGGCGCCAGCGCCTGACCCAGGCCATGCACTTCCCGGTACGCGACCAGGTGTACCGCTTCATGGATGACACGGTGAAGCCGGCGATGGAGGCGGTGGCCGAGCAGCTGCGCGAGCAGGGCTGGGACGTGCAGACGCGGTTCGAAGCGGGCGACATGGAGCTGTCGGTCAACCACGGCGAGCAGCAGGACTTCCAGTACCGGGTGATCCTCAGTGGCTACCTGACCCCGTCCTTCGCCGCGCAGCAGCTGCGCAACCAGCGCTACTACCGCGCCGAAGTGCATCTGTACGAGGGTAGCCAGGACTACGACCTGGTCGGCTACAGCCGCAAGCAGATCATCAACGACATCATCAGCCAGTACGAACGGCACCTGCAGTTCCTGCACCTGAGCCGTTGATGCAGCCACGCCGGGCATGGCCCTTGCCTTTGGAGGGTGCGGACCGTTGGTCCGCACCCTCCTGTTCAATCAGAACCGGTAGCGCGCGCCCAGCGAAACGAACTGCCCGCGCAGGTTGTACTGGCTGATGTCGAAGCCGTTGGAACCGCCGGCCGGATCGAACGGCGGGTCCTTGTCGGTCAGGTTCAGCACAGACAGCGACAGCGTGGTCTTCGGAATGCCTTCATAGGCCACGTACAGGTCCAGCTGGTGGTACGGCTTGACCCGATCGCGCAGGCCCGGATTGCTGGTGGCCGTGGCTACGCGCTGGTCATAGCCGCTCACGTACTGCAGGCTCAGCGTGCTGCTCCAGTCGCCCACCGCCCAGTTCAACGAAGTGGTGCCGCGGGTGCGTGGCAGCGCGCCATGGCGGTTGTTGCCGGCGCCGTCATAGGGCGCCTGGCCGGCCACCAGCGGCTGCTTGAAGCTGAGCAGGTGGGTCCAGCTGCCAGCCAGGGTGAAGTTGCCCCAGCCGTCGGTGCGGAAGGTACGGTTGGCTTCCAGGTCGATGCCCGAGGTGGTCAGCTCGCCTTGGTTGGCGTACTGGTTGGTGATGATCTGGATGCGGCCCTGCGCATCGCGCTGCACGCGACCGGGGAACAGGCCCGGGTTGTCGACGATGAACTGCGCGCTGTCCGGCTTGACCAGGTTGTCCTGTTCGATGCGGTACCAGTCCAGGCCGATGCTGGAATCGGCATCGGGTGACCACACGGCGCCGACGTTGAGGTTGCGCGAGCGCTCGGCCTTCAGGTCCGGATTGCCGGTGCGCAGGTTGGTCACGCCGCGGCTGCCGCCGGGCTGCAGCGGATCGAACGGGTCGACCACCGAGCCGTAGCTGATGGTCTGCCCCGGTGCGATCTCCGGCAGCGACGGTGCACGGAAACCACGCGAGAACGAGCCACGCAGCAGCAGGCTGTCCAGCGGTTGCCAGCGCAGCGCGAACTTCGGCGAGAATGCCTTGCCGAAGTCATCGTAGTGGTCACCGCGGCCCGCCACCTGCAGCTCCAGCGTGCGATGCAGCGGCACGCTGAACTCGGCATAGGCGGCACTGACCTGGCGCTCGCCGTCGACGATGTTGATCGCCGGGCGCAGTTCGGTACCGGACAGCACCTGCGCGCTGGTGCGCGCGTCCAGCGATTCCTTGCGGAATTCCGCGCCCCAGGCGAAGCCGATCGCACCCGCCGGCAGTTCCCACAACGAGGTCGATGCCTTGACGTTGAGCGAGTGCAGCTTGTACCAGCCCGGGCGCTTGGTCTGCAGGCGCAGATCGTCCAGTGCGCCCGGCGTGCTGGACGGATCGAGGAAGTTGTAGCTGCCGTCGCGCAGGATCTGCTGGAAGGCGTAGCGGTCAACGAAGTTGTCCACGTACTCGCGCTGCGCACTCTGCGAGGTCAGTGCGGCCACTTCCCAGTCCCAGCGTTCACCGGTGCCACGCACGCCGGCCAGGGCGCGGTAGAACACCTGGGTATTGTCCTTCAGGCGCGGGCCGAGATCGAAGAAGGTGTACTCGAACGGCAGTGGCGTGCTGCCCGGATTGTTCGGATGGCCGACCGGCAGGACAGCGGCGATATCGGTCAGCGTACCGGTGGCGGGATTGTAGGCACGCAGGCCCGGGCCGACCGTCAGCGGGGCGCTGAAGATCTGGTCGGCCTTGTTGTGGCTGTACAGCACGTCGGCGAAGGCTTCGACGCTGTCACTGAAGCGATAGGTCGCGCTCAACGATGCCTGCAGGCGCTCGGCGCCGGGCTGCAGGGTCTTGAACGGCTGCGCGTTGAAGGCGCAGGCCTGGCCGGGCAGGGTGCTGCCGAAGTCGCTGTAGGGACGCAGCTCGCTGCCCTCGGGGCAGGGCGAGAACGGCTGCGGTGCGCGCGGATTGGACAGCCAGTTGCCACCGGCGGTGGACCAGCCGGCGAGGCGGCCACCGGGCTTGTCGCGGAAATCGCCGTCGCGGGTGTACGCGCGCTGGTCGGCGTCGAGGCGGTCGCGCTTGAGCAGGTCCAGCCCGAACAGCACGTTCCAGCCTTGCTGCTCGAGGTCACCGAAGCCGGCCAGCAGGTTGGCCTTGCGCTCGTTCAGGCCGCCCTGGGTGGCGGTGCCGAAACCACCGCCGACTTCCACGCCCTGGAAGTCGCGACGCAGGATGATGTTGATGACGCCGGCGATGGCGTCCGAGCCGTACACCGCCGAGGCGCCATCCTTCAGCACTTCGATGCGCTCGACCGCGCTGATCGGCAGCGCATTGAGGTCGACGAAGGTGTCCTGGGTGTTGAGCGCGAAACCGAAGTTGGCCACGCGGTAGCCGTTGACCAGTACCAGCGTGTTCTTCGGTGACAGCCCGCGCAGGCCGATCGAGGCCGATCCCGCAGCGAAGCTGCCGGTGTACTGCTCGTCGAAACTGTTGCCGGCGTTGGCCGACAGGTTGCGCAGCACGTCGGTAAGGGTGGAGCGGCCGGTCTGCAGGATCTGCTCGCGGGTGACGACCTGCACCGGGTTGGGGCCGGCGGTGTCGCTGCGCTTGATGTTCGAGCCGGTCACCAGCACGGTGCCGAGGGTGGTGCTGTCCTTGCCGGTGTCGGCGGTTTCAGCGGCGCTGGCGGTGCCAGCGACGAGGACCAGCGCGACCGCGCTGGAAAGCAGGGTGGTGCGATACATGGAAGCGACTACGCCAAACGGTGGAGGAGCCGCCAGTACCGCACGCGGGTGAGTGCGCCTTCCAATGACGAAAGCGCATTCAGTTATACATCACAGGTTCTTAACGAAAGTCGGCGGCCTTGGTGGGGCAGACCATCTCGGTGGGTGCGGACCGTTGGTCCGCACGCTCCTGCAGGGTCAGAGCCCTTCCCTTTCGGAAAGGGATCCGACCCCGTGGGCATCAGGCGCGCAGCAGCACCTTGCCATTGCGGCCCGAACCGGCGCCGGCTTTCGCCGCCTGGGCGATGTCGTCCAATGCGAAGATCTGCTCCACCGGCAGGGTCAGTTCACCCCCGGCCGCACGCTTCAGCAGTTCACCCACCAACCGCCGCTTGTCTTCCACCGCCATTGCCTGGCTGACCTTGCTGCCCCAGAAGCCCTTCACCGTGGCTTCCTTGTAGATCAGGCCGCCGGCGGGAATGCGCATCGGCTCGCCGCTCATCACACCGAAAGAGACCAGGGTGCCGTGGTGGCCGAGCAGGTCGACCAGGTCGCCGCTGGCATCGCCACCGATGGAATCGACTGCAGCAGCGGCCTGCGCTTGCCCGGTGGCTTCGCGCACGCGGTCCTTCCAGCCGTCCACCGAGGTATCGAACACGTGATCGATGCCCAGTGCCTGCAGTTGCGCCACGGCCTCGGCATTGCGCACCAGGTTGGCCACGTGCACGCCGCGCGCCTTTGCGAGCATCGCCAGCGATTTGCCGACGGCACCGTTGGCGGTGTTCTGCACGATCCACTGGCCCTGCTCGACGTGCAGGAATTCCAGCAGCATCAACGCGCTCAGCGGCATGGCGATCAGCTGTGCGGCCATTTCATCGGCGATCGCGTCCGGCATCGGGATCACCATCCGCGCCGGTGCGATGAACGCTTCGGCCCAGGTGCCGTGCACCGAGGCGGCGGCAACCCGCTGGCCGATCTGCAGGCCGTCGACGCCTTCGCCGAGCGCATCGACCACGCCCAGTGCTTCGCTGCCGCCGATCGCCGGCAGCGTCGGCTTGTAGCCATACAGGCCACGCACGGTCAGCAGATCGTGGTTGTGGATCGAGGCCAGCACGGTGCGGATGCGTACTTCGCCGGGACCGGGTTCGGGCAGGGGGGCATCGGCAACGGCGAGGACCTGGGCTGGATCGCCGAAGGAGGAGTACAGGGCAGCGCGCATGGGCGGTGTTCCAATGAAAGTTGAAGTTGTACCGAACTGGGGATGCGCTCAGCGTCGACAAGGCCGCGCACGTGCAACACGGCATCCTGCGACCGATGGTCGCGTTGGCGCGCGATCACCGCATCTTGTGTTGACGGCTCGGAATATCCCCACTATGTTGTGGCTGTCACTCCCGGTCAGCCGCCGCCGCCGGACATGCAGCAAACGTCCCGCGGCCCGCCCCTGAAGGCTTGCCGTGTCGACGCGGCCGCCACCGTGCGGACGCAGGTCGCCCCCACGGCCCGGATACCGGCCGCAGGCGCAGGCAGATGCCGACGACCTGTGTTCCCGCCCCTTGGCACTTCACCCGTTCGCCCCGTGCGCCGGTATCGCGTGCAGGGCCGCCATGGCATCGGACGCCGACGCGCGCACGAGCCTGGAGTTCCACCACCATGACCGACAGTACCTTCCGCGTGGCCGACCTGGCCGGCGCCGGCGACGCCATGCGCGCCAGCGGCGAGCGCGTGCCGACCTGGATCACCAAGGAAGCCGGCAATCGTCGCCTGCCGTTCGATGCGGCGCGCCTGCTGCGCAGCATCGACACCACCCACGCCGACCTGCCGCAGCTGGATGTGGCCGACTATCGCCGCGTGGTGCTGGCGATGGTCGAACGCAAGCCCAGCATCAGTGCCGATGATCTGGTGGATCTGCTGATCCGCGAAGCGGAATCGCGCGTCGACCTTGTCGCGCCGCAGTGGGAACAGTTCGCTGCACGCCTGTATCTGCGCCGGCTTTACAAGCGCGCCAGCCGCAACCGCTTCTACGATGTCAGCCTGAAGTACGGTTCCTACGTGGGCCTGCAGGAAAGCCTGGCCGACCGCGGCATCTACAGCAATGACATCCTGCGCTGCTATTCGAAGGAAGAGCTGCAGCAGGCCGGCGAGATGATCGACCCCGAGCGCGATCGTCTGTTCGCCTACAACGGGCTGTACCTGCTGGCCACGCGCTACCTGGCTACCGATCGCAGCCGCGAGGTGTATGAGCTGCCGCAGGAACGTTGGCTGACCATTGCCCTGTACCTGATGCAGAACGAGGGCGGGGCTGGTGAGAGCGGCCGCGTGCGCCGCATGCAGCTGGTGGGCGAGGCGTACTGGGCGTTGTCCAACCTGTACATGACCGTGGCCACGCCGACCCTGGCCAATGCCGGCAAGGTCGGCGGCCAGCTGTCGAGCTGCTTCATCGACACGGTGGACGACAGCCTGCAGGGCATCTATGACTCCAACACCGATATCGCCCGCGTGTCCAAGCACGGTGGGGGCGTGGGTGCGTACCTGGGGTACGTGCGCAGCAGTGGCGCGCCGATCCGCGGCGTGCCCAACTCGTCCGGCGGCGTGGTGCCGTGGATCAAGCAGCTCAACAACACGGCGGTGTCGGTCGACCAGCTCGGCCAGCGCAAGGGTGCAGTGGCGGTGTACCTGGACATCTGGCACCGCGACATCGAGGCGTTCATGGACCTGCGCCTGAACAACGGCGACCAGCGCCTGCGTGCGCATGATGTGTTCACCGCCATCTGCGTGCCGGACCTGTTCATGGAGGCCGTCGAGCGCCGTGCCGACTGGTACCTGTTCGATCCGCACGAGGTGAAGCAGGCCAAGGGCTGGTACCTGCAGGATTTCTACGACGAGAAGCGAGGGCAGGGCAGTTTCCGTGACCGCTACGCCGAGCTGGTGGCCGACGAACGCATCAGCCGTCGCACGGTGAAGGCGATCGACCTGTTCAAGCGGATCATGCTCAGCCAGCTGGAAACCGGCAACCCGTTCCTGTTCTACCGCGACGAAGTGAACCGGAAGAACCCGAACAAGCATGCGGGCATGGTCTATTCCAGCAACCTTTGCACCGAGATCCTGCAGAACATGAGCCCGACGCGGATGATCCAGGAGATCGTCAGCGGCGACCAGATCGTCACCACCCGCCGCGCGGGCGACTTCGTGGTCTGCAACCTGTCGTCGATCAACCTCGGCCGTGCCATCACCGCCCCCGAGGATCTGCTGGCCAAGGATGTGCTGGAACGGTTGATTCCGATCCAGGTACGCATGCTCGACAACGTGATCGATCTCAATGCGCTGCCGGTGCCGCAGGCCACCATCACCAACCGCAAGTATCGCGCCATCGGCCTGGGCACGTTCGGCTGGCATCACCTGCTGGCACAGCAGGCGATCCATTGGGAATCGCCCGAGGCCGAGGAACTGTCCGATCGCCTGTTCGAGCGCATCAACTTCCTGACCATCCAGGCCAGCGCGCAGCTGGCCAAGGAGAAGGGCAGCTATCCGATGTTCGCCGGCAGCGACTGGCACAACGGCAACTATTTCCGTGACCGCGATTACAGTGGCGCGGCCTGGGACAGTCTTGCGCGCGAGGTAGCGACCAACGGCCTGCGCAATGGCTGGCTGCTGGCGGTGGCGCCGAACATGAGCACCGCGCAGATCGCCGGCTCCACCGCGTCGATCGACCCGATCTACAGCGCGTTCTACTACGAGGAAAAGAAGGACTTCCGGCGACCGGTGGCCGCGCCTGGCCTGTCGCTGGACACCTGGCCGTACTACGAGAAGGGTGCCTACAAGGTCGACCAGTTCGCCAGCGTGCGGCAGAACGCACGCCGCCAGCGCCATGTGGACCAGTCGATCAGCTTCAACCTGTACGTGCCCAGCACGATCCGCGCCAGCACCCTGCTGGAGCTGCACCTGAGTGCCTGGCGGGAAGGGTTGAAGACCACCTACTACGTGCGCTCCAACGACATCGACATCAGCGAATGCGAGTGGTGCTCGAGCTGATCGCTGCGCTCCAACCGCGGTAGCGCCGGGCCAGGCCCGGCGAGCGCAGCGCGCGGCCACCGCACCTTACCTTCCGCCGGGCATGGCCCGGCGCTACCTCTGCAGGAAAGACCATGGCAACACCCCTGGACCGCATCAAGATCCTCGAACCGCGCCACCCCAACCGCAGCACCGGCATCATCAACGGCCGCACCAGCGGCATCCTCAACTGGAACGACATTCCGTACCCGTCGTTCTATCGCGCCTACAAGGAGCTGTCGACCAACTTCTGGATCCCCGACGAAGTGGACATGAAGGTGGATGCACGCCAGTACGGCGAGCTCAACGCGCGCGAGAAGAACGCCTACGATTCCATCATCGGCCTGCTGGCCACGCTGGATTCGCCGCAGACGCGCTTCATCTACAACGTCGCCGAGTACATCACCGATCCGGCCGCGCACGCCAACGCGGCGATCATCGGCCAGCAGGAGGTGATCCACAACGAGAGCTACAGCTACGTGCTGGCCTCGATCACCGACCTGCCCAACCAGAACCGCATCTTCGAGATCGCCCGCACCCATCCCACCATCATCAAGCGCAACGCGCCGATCATGGGGGCCTATGACGATTTCATGCGCGAGAAGACCGCCGAAACCCTGCTGAAGTCGTTGATCCAGTCCTCGATCCTGGAAGGCATCAACTTCTATTCCGGCTTCGCGTACTTCTACAACATGGTGCGGCAGAACCGCATGAACGGCACCGGCAAGATCATCAGCTTCATCAACCGTGACGAACTGGCCCACACCAAGTTCATCAGCGAGCTGATCCGCGCCATCATCGGCGAGAACCCGGAACTGCAGACCAACGAGCTGACCGCCTACGTGCACCAGTCGTTCGAACACGCCATTGAACTGGAAACCCAGTGGTCGGCGGAGGTGCTGGATGGCATCGATGGCATCGACGTGGACGAGATGGTGCGCTACGTGAAGTACCGCGCCAACAAGATGGCCGGCATGCTCGGCATCGAGCGCCTGTACAGCGACACCGCCGACAACGTGATGCCGTGGATCAAGGCCTACGCCGACAACTTCACCGAGACCAAGACCGACTTCTTCGAGATGCGCAATGCAAGCTACAAGAAGACCAACGTCGACAACGGCTTCGACGACCTCTGAGCGCGGCCCGGCGCTGCGCATCCTGATCGTGGTGGCGTCGCTCAGCGGCAACACCCGTGAGCTCGGCCGCCACATCGCCGCGCGTTGCCGGGCCGCAGGCCACGCCGTGCACTGGCAGGAGGCCGACGACCTGCGCCAGGCCCCGCCGTTGCCGGTGGACGAGGCTGACCTGGTGCTGCTGGGCTGCTGGACCGACAACGCCGGGCGCACACCGTCGGAGATGAAGGCCTGGGTGGCAGGCATCGCCGAGCGCGGCCAGCGGCCGCGGCAGGTGGCGGTGTTCGGCACCGGTGAAACGCAGTGGGGGCAGGAGTACTACTGCGGTGCGGTGCACCGGCTGATCCGCTATTTCCACAGTGGCTACCCGCCGCTGGAGATCGAACAGATGCCACATGGCCGGCGGCATGCCGCGGCCATCGATACCTGGACCGATGCGGTCCTGGATCACTACTGGAGTACCACCGATGCAGATCATCGACGCCACCACGCCTGAGCAGTTCCAGCAGTTGCTGGCCGACCATCCACGCGTGCTGGTGGACTTCCACAAGGACCAGTGCCCGGGCTGCCGGATGCTGGACATGTCGCTGCAGCGGGTGGCCAGCGGCACTGCAGGGCAGGGCACGACCCTGCTGCGGGTGCAGCTGGAGGTGGTGGGCGAGGCGTTCTTCCGCGAGCTGGGCCTGCGGCAGACCCCTACGTTGTCGCTGTTCCTGGACGGTGACGAGCGCATGCGCATGCCGGGTTTCCAGTCGCCGCAGCAGATCGAAGCGGCCATCGCGGAGTTCCTGTAGCGCCGGTAATGCCACATCCACGCATGGCGTGGATCTACTGCAGGTCGCCAGCGGTAGCGCCGGGCAATGCCCGGCGGATTCCCACCGCGCGGATCAACCGGCTGCGAACGTATCCACCAGCAGCTTCACGTTCAGCACCACGATCACCAGCGCGATCACCCAGGCGATGCCGCCGAGCCAGCGCGGCGCCACCAGCGCGCCCATCGTCACCTTGTCGGTCACGATGCGTACCAGCGGGATGATCGCGAACGGCAGCTGCATGGACAGCACCACCTGGCTCAGCACCAGAAGCTTCACCGCGCCCTGGTCGCCGAACAGCATGATGACCACCACCACCGGAATGATCGCCAGCGCGCGGGTGATCAGCCGCCGCAGCCACGGCGGCAGGCGCAGGCGCAGGAACCCTTCCATCACGATCTGCCCGGCCAGTGTCGCGGTCACCGTGGAGTTCAAGCCGGAAGCAAGCAGTGCCACTGCGAACAATGTCGAGGCCAGGCCGACGCCCAGCATCGGTGCCAGCAACTGGTGCGCCTGCTCGATGTCTTCCACATCGAAGCGGCCGTTGGCATGGAATACCGCCGCCGCCAGGATCAGGATGCTGGCGTTGATGAACAGCGCCAGGGTCAAGGCAAAGGTGCTGTCGGTCACCGCCCAGCGCAGCGCGCTGCGACGGCCTTCATCGGTGCGTGGATAGGCACGGGTCTGCACGATGGAAGAATGCAGGTACAGGTTGTGCGGCATCACCGTTGCACCGATGATGCCGATGGCGATGTACAGCGCATGCGGATCGGTGACCACCTGCGCGCGCGGAATGAAACCGCCCAGCACCTGCATCACCGGCGGCGCGGCCAGCGCGATCTGCACCATGAAGCAGCCGAAGATCACCAGCAGCAGTGCGATCACGAAGGCTTCCAGCGCGCGGAAACCGCGGTTCATCAACAGCAGCACCAGCAGCGTGTCCAGCGCGGTGATCACCGCGCCCCACAGCAGCGGCAGATCGAACAACAGTTTCAGCGCGATGGCCGTGCCGATCACTTCGGCCAGGTCGCAGGCGATGATCGCCGCTTCGCACAACGCCCATAGCGCCAGGTTCACCGGCTTGGGGTAGCGCGCACGGCAGGCCTGCGCCAGGTCCATGCCGGTGGCGATGCCCAGCCGTGCCGACAGCGCCTGCAGGATCACCGCCATCAGGTTGGAGATCAGGATGACCGACAGCAGCAGATAGCCGAAGCGTGAGCCACCTGCGAGATCGGTCGCCCAGTTGCCCGGATCCATGTAACCCACCGACACCATGTAGCCGGGGCCCAGGAAGGCCAGCAGCCGGAACCACCAGTGGCCCTTTTCGGGTACGGCGATCGACGCGTTGAGCGCACCCAGGCTGGCCGCGGTGGAGGCCGGAGAGTCGGTGGGCGCGACAGTGTTCATGGCTGCCAATATAGCCACTGCTATATCGCATAGCAATGTGAAACAATCGTCTTTACTGCGTCACTGGTCCAGAATTCAGGTTCGCACCCGGATGACAACTGCAGGACAGGCACACGCGTGGGCAAGACGGACGATTCGACATCGCTGAAAAGCACCCCCTTGATCGAGGCCGAGCGCCAGGTCGAGAGCTTCCGGCAAGTGCGCGAAGCACACCGGATGGAGCTGGTGGAGGATTATGTCGAGCTGATCTCCGACCTGCTGGCCGACGGCGGCGAGGCCCGCCAGGTCGACATCGCCACCCGCCTCGGTGTGGCCCAGCCGACCGTGGCGAAGATGCTGCGCCGGCTGGCCCGCGATGGCTGGGTGGTGCAGCGCCCGTACCGCGGCGTGTTCCTGACCCCGGAGGGCGAGGCGCTGGCCCATGCCAGCCGCCAACGCCACCAGACCGTGGAGCGCTTCCTGCTGGCGCTGGGCGTGGACCCGGATACCGCGCGACGTGATGCCGAGGGCATCGAGCACCACGTCAGCGAACAGACACTGGCGCTGTTCGACGCATTCGTGCGCAAGGCCGAGGGCGGTTCCGCCGAACGGTAGCGSCGGGCCATGCCCGGCGGACGCGTTGCCGCCTCACGCATTTCGCCGGGCATGGCCCGGCGCTACCGGGGTTGAACGCCGTCATCGGGGCAGTGCGCCTGCTGTTGCGCACATGCCCGCTTCCACCATTCCTGCAATACCGGTTGCAGCCCGCGGTAATGGCGCCCCTGCCAACCATTGGCCAGCACCGTGCCCTGCGCATCGATCAGCACCAGGTTGGGCGGGGCCGGGCCCGCCAATGCCTGCAGCGCTGGCATGCGCTGCGCACGACGCGGGTCCAGCACCGGCCACGGCATCTGCTGCAGGTGCATGTAGCGCCGCAACGCCGCCTCGCTTTCATCCAGGCTGACATACACCACTTCGGTATCGGCGCCGGCCTCGCGCAGCGCGTCGCGCACGCCGCGCAGGGTCGGCACGAAAGCGTGGCAGGGCGCGCACCAGTCGGCGCCGAAGTACAGCGCGATCAGCGTTGGCGGTGGCGACCACTGCATCGGGCGCAGGGCACGTGGCTCGGGCCGCATCAGCGAGGCGGAGACCTGCGCATGCAGGTCGGCAGCCACTGCCGGCCATGCCAGTGCCAGCAACAGCGCGGGCAGCCAGCTAGAACGCATAGCGCAGGTTGACGTACCACGAGCGGGCGAAGCGAGGACCGTACACGTAATCGCTGTCGCGCAGCGCGCCGCTTTCCAGATCCTTCTGCCGCTGGTCGAACACGTTCTTGACCCCCGCCGCCACCGACACTTCCTGCTGTGCCTGCGCACCCAGATGGCGATGCCAGCGCGCGCCCAGGTCGGTGACCAGGAAGGCGCGGGTGCGATGCAGCTCGCCCAGCCGGTTGTTGAGCACCGGCATCGATCCGGTGTGGCGCAGCGCCAGGAACGTCTCCCAGGGCTCGGCCGGCATCCAGCTGAGTTGGGCCAGGCCGGTCCAGCGCGGGGTTTTCAGATAGTCGCGGCTGTCGATGACGGTGACGCCGCCGTCGGCGGTGTCGTCGAAGATGCGCTGCGGCTCGCGGAACTGCGAGCGGTACCACGATGCGCCGGCAGTCAGCCGCCACTGCGGGGAGGGCTGCCAGCCGAGGTTGGTTTCCACGCCCAGCACGTTCGAGCCGGAGGCGTTGTAGCGCAGCTGCGTCAGCTGGCCATCATCGCCGCGCTGGATCTCGCCCAGCGCGAAGGTATCGCGGATGCGTGCGTAGGACGCGGTGGCATCCCAGCTCCATACCGGGTCGGCCGGGTCGGAGCGCCAGTCGAACCCGAACAGGGTGGTCAGCGCGCGCTCCTCCTTCAGGCCACGGGTGTTGCGCACGCGCACCTGCTCGCCGCCGAGGGTATCGACGTGGACATCCTCGACGAAGATTTCCGGCGCACGGAAGCCGGTGGCGATGCCCGCTCGCCATTTCAGCCGTGGCGTGGCCTGCCAGGCCAGGGCGATACGCGGTGAGAACACGGCGCTGTCCAGTTCCGAACTCTTGTCCACGCGCGCGCCCAGCACCAGGTCGACGTCCTCGCGTACGCTCCATTCGTCCTGCACGAACGCGCCGAGGTTGTGGAAGGTTGCATCCTCGAGCACGGCCAGGCGCTGGCCGGCACCATCGCGATTGTCGTCACGCAGGCCCTCATGCTTGTACTGAACGCCGAACGCCAGCGTGTGTGCACCCAGCCGCCAGTTCAACTGGCTGTCGATGTAGTGCAGCGGGTTGTGGGTGCGACCGTACTGGCGCCATGAGCGTGATGCGGCGCTGCCCGGTACGTTCGGGTCCAGTTGCGAAGGATCGTAGCCGGGTGCGGACGGATCGGTGACCACGTCGCCGAGTCCGCCATAGAAGCTGTCGCGGTCGATGTCGGCGAAGGCATACGCCAGGCGGAAGTCGACGTCGCCGCTTACCTCCTGGTCCCATGACAGGCTGCCGCGGCGGTAGTTCGTGTCCAGCGATTCGGCGATGTTGGCCAGGTGTTCGGGCTGGTCCAGGCGGTTGCCACCGCGACGGCTCTCATCGGTCACCTGCAGGTCCAACCGCAGGCGCGTGCCCGGAGTGGGCGCATACCAGGCCTGCAGGCCACCGACCTTGAGGTTCTTGCGGGTGATCTCGGTATAGCCGTCGCCGTTGTAGTCGATGCCGCTGTTCCAGTTGCGCTGGGCGATCACCGACAGTCCCGCGTCGGCTTCGCTGGCGACCAGATCCAGGCGCACGTCGGCGTTCTTCTGCGGCGTGCCCTTCAGAACATCCACGCCCGCCTGCACATGGCCGCCGCTGCGTGCCGGCAGCGGCGGAACCAGATTGATGACACCGGCTACGGCGCCCGGCCCGTACAGCGACGAACCACCGCCCTTGACCACTTCGATGCGGTCGACGAAGCCGGCGGGAATCTGTTCCAGCCCATACACACTGCCCAGCGTGGACAACAGTGGAATGCCATCGAACAGCAGCTGGTTGTAGGCACCGGGAAGGCCCAGCAGCTGCACTTCGCTGGTGTTGCAGTTCTGGCAGTTGCTCTCCACCCGCAGGCCGTTGATCAGCTCGACCGCGCGGGAGAAGTCGGTGGCCGCGCGCAGGGCGATGTCCTCCTTGCGCAGTACCTCGGTGCGGATCGGCACGTCCGACAGCAGGCGTTCGCTGCGGGTGGCCGTGCTGACTTTCACCTGCACGCGGTCCAGCTCGGTAGGCGAAGGCGGTGCGGCGAATGCGGTCACCGGCAGGGCGGCGGCAATACCGGCAGCCAGCGGCAGCCGGCGGAGAAGGGAGGCAGCAATGCGCATGAGGGCGTCGTCCTTGGGGAGGGAGGGCGGCGAGGGCGACCTGGCTGGCGCACATGAAAGCAGATGGTCATCAACATAGCAATTGCTATATCAGGGTCTCGGCGCGTGCGTAAACCGTGGCCTTTACTCGAACGTAATTGTTATAACATTACATAATGCGCACGCGCGTGTGCCGGTGGTCATGCACCGGAAGCGGTCAGCCGCGGCGGAAGGCGGCGGGAGTGCGCGCGCCGACGATGATCATGCGGATCATCGTGGAGATCTGTTCGACCAGTTCCGGATCGTTCTCAGGGGGCTGGTCCATGGCCGAAGCGCCCATCGCAAACACCAGCCGGGTGATCGCCATCGACACCAGTTCCGGCTTGTAGAGCACTGCGCCATCCAGTGCGGCCAGGCGCACCAGGTCATGCTGCAGTTCTTCTTCGAAGTAGTGCAGTTCGCGTTCGACCGCGTGCTTGAAATCGTCCGAGCCGACCGCGCCTTCGCGTAACAGTACGTGCAGCAGCTTGTCGTCGGCACGCAGCTGTTCCATGAAGGTTTCCACCGACACGCGTACCACGCTGGTGGCGCTGGACGTAGCGCGCTGGCGGGCTTCACCAATGATGGTGCGCAGCGAGCGCCCAGCCACGTCGATCAAGGCGACGGCCAGTTCGTCCATGTCGCGGAACTGGCGGTAGAAGCTGTTGGGTGCGATGCCCGCCTCGCGCGCGACTTCGCGCAGGCTGAGGGTGGAGAGGCTGCGATGCGGGCCGATCAGTTTCAACGCGGCGGCCAGCAGATCTTCGCGGCTCACCGTACGGCGGGCCGGGCTGCTGGCATCTTCAGGCGGAGACAGAACGGTGGCGGCGGCCATGGTACTTCCGGAGGGGCAAGGCTGAATCATACCCAATCCGGTGCAATATACACATGTATACACAGCTGTGTGTGCGGCCGTATAGTGCATCCATGAGCGCTGTCGTCCGTCCTTCCCTGTTTTCCCCGTACCGCTGGCTGTCGCCGTCGCTGTTCGACTTCTGGGCGGGCCAGCTGAATCCGTTGTGGACCCTGCGTGAGCCGATGGCCCGCCTGGTACGGCGCGAGCCGGCCGGCGAGGGCGCCGCCACCCTGGTCCTGCGCTGCAACCGGCACTGGGCCGGGATGCGCGCCGGCCAGCACGTCACCCTGGGCGTCGAGCTTGAGGGGCGTGTATTGCGCCGCAGCTACAGCCCGACCCGCCTGGGCCGTCGTGAGCTGGCCATTACCGTCAAGGCGGTGGAAGGCGGCAAGGTCAGCCAGCATCTGGTCGCGCATGCCAAGCCGGGCGACCTGTTCCGGCTGGATGCGGCCTTCGGTGATTTCCACATGCCTGCCGCAGCGCCGGTGCTTCTACTGGCCGCCGGCAGCGGCATCACGCCCATGCGCAGCCTGCTGCGCGACGCCTGCCAGCGCCCGCTGGCGGCGCCGGTCGACCTGTTCTACTGGGAGCGCAGCGCCGCGGCGTTCCAGTTCCGTGATGAGCTGCAGGCGCTGGCCGCAGCGAACCCGAACCTGCGCGTGCATCTGCTGACCACCCGCGAAGGCGAGGTGCCGGCCGCGCGCATCGACAGCCACACGTTGGCCGTTGCCGGTGACGACACCCCGCTGGCGCAGCGCCATGTGCTGGCCTGTGGCCCGGATGGCTTCGTTGCCGCTGCGCGCACGCGCCTGGCGCAGCAGGTGGCCGGTTTCCAGGCTGAAGCCTTTACGCCACCTGCGGCACTCAGTGATGCCGACAGCCTGGGTGAGGTCGCATTGACCCTGGCCCGCAGCGGCCGGCGGCTGATCGTGCCGCGTGGCCGCTCGCTGCTGGAAAGCCTGGAGGCGCAGGGCATCGCGCCCAAGCACGGCTGCCGCATGGGCATCTGCAACAGCTGTACCTGTGAACGCGTCAGTGGCACCACCCGCCACCTGCGCACCGGCGATACCCAGTCCGAAACGGCCGTGCCGGTGCGGATCTGCGTGAGCGCGCCGACCACCGACCTGACCCTGGATCTCTGAGGACTCCGCTGCCATGACCCGCGCTACCGACCGTGCCCTGAGCCCTRCCGAGATGCAGACGTTTGGTGAGGAACTCGATGCGATCCGCGACCGTGTGATCGGCAGCCTCGGCGCCTCCGACACCCGTTACATCCGCCGCGTCGCAGCGGCTGTGCGCTGGTCCGGCGTGCTCGGCCGCAGCCTGCTGTTCCTGGGTGCGTTCTCTCCGTTGTTCTGGGCGCCGCTGCTGTGGCCGGCCTGCATCGCCGGCACGCTGCTGCTGGCGCTGGCCAAGATCCTGGAAAACATGGAACTGGGCCACAACGTGATGCACGGCCAGTACGACTGGACCGGCGATCCCAAGCTCAACGGCAACACCTACGAATGGGACATCGTTGCCACCGCCGACAACTGGCGCAAGACCCACAATTTCCGCCACCACACCTACACCAACGTGCGTGGCATGGACGATGACATCGGCTATGGCCTGCTGCGCATCTTCCCGGAACAGCGCTGGAAGCCGTTCTACCTGCTGCAGCCGATCATCGCACCGATCTTCGCGCTGCTGTTCCAGTGGGGCGTGGCGGCGCAGGACCTGCGCCTGGGGCGCTGGTTCAAGGGCCGCATCAGCAGCCGTGCGATGTGGCTGCAGACTCGTCCGGTGGCCCGCAAGATGATCCGCCAGGTGCTGAAGGACTACGTGTTCTTCCCGCTGCTGGCCGGTCCGTTCTTCCTGCCGGTGATGCTGGGCAACATGGTGGCCAACGGCCTGCGCAACATCTGGACCTACGTGATCATCTTCTGCGGCCACTTCACCGCCGAATCGGAAACCTTCCCGAAGGAATGCCTGCGCAATGAATCGCGTGGCCACTGGTACCTGCGCCAGCTGCGCGGTTCGTCCAACATCAGCGGTGGTTTCGTGATCAACGTGCTGTCGGGCAACCTCAGCCACCAGATCGAGCACCACTTCTACCCGGACCTGCCGGCAAACCGCTATGCGGCCATCGCCAAGGAAGTGAAGGAAATCTGCCGGCGCTACGGCCAGCACTACAACAACGGCTCGCTGCCGCGGCAGTTCACCCAGGTGGTCTGGCGCATCCTGCGCCACGCGTTCCCGAGCAAGCCGCGCCGCCTGCCGATGCCGGACATCATGCCGGCACCGGCGTCGGCCAACGCCGGCTGAGTCTTCACCCGGCCTTCGCCAACAGCGCAGGTGAATCGCGATCGAGCCTGCGCAGGAACACCTGCATTTCCTTGCGGGCCTGCTGGTCGCCCTTGCTGCCGGCCACGCTGAGCCCGCGCTGCCACGCTTCGCGCGCCGCCTGCGGCTGGCCACCAGCCAGCCAGGCCTTGCCCAGCAGCTTCCACGCCGCCGAATAGTGCGGGTCCAGCACCACGCAGCGGCCCAGATGGGTGGCTGCGCGCACCGGGTCGCCGGCATCCAGCCAGCTCTTGCCCAGGCCGAAGCGCAGCAGTGCGCTGTCCTTGCCGGCGGCAAGCATCCTCTCCAGCGTTTCGATGTCCATCAGCGCACCTCCAGCAGGGTTTCCACCGGTCCCGCCTGGAAGCGGCCGCGATGGAACAGCAGTGGTGCACCGCCTGCTTCCTGCACATCGACAATGCGCCCGGCCAGCAACAGGTGATCGCCGACCGGCCACTGCGCGTGGCGGGTGCAGGTGAGGTGGACCACGGCACCGGCGATACGCGGTGGCGCATCTTCGCCGTCGTCCAGCAAGGGCACATCGGTGAATCGATGGCGCACCTGCGGATCGGCGAACCGGCGCGCCAGGGCTTCCTGGCCAGCGCCGAGCACGCTGATCGCGAAGCGGGTGGCGCGCTGGAACGTGGACAGGCTCTGCGCATGCAGGGCGAGGTTCCACAGCACCAGTGGCGGCTGCAGCGAGATCGGCACGAACGAGTTGATGGTCAGCCCCTGCGGTTTTCCCTGTGCGTCGCGGGCGCAGACGATCGCCACGCCGGTAGGGAAATGGCCGAGCAACCGCCGCAGCGCACGTGGTGGCAGGCTGACCGATGGCACCGGTGCCGGAGCGGGGAACACCCCCGCCCACGGCCCGGCGTATGCACCGGAGTCCGCGTTCATGCGGCCCTGGCCTGGCGGTAGCGCCGGCCGACCTCGGCCCAGTTGGTGAGGTTGAAGAACGCGCCGATGTAGTCCGGGCGACGGTTCTGGTAATGCAGGTAGTAGGCGTGCTCCCAGACATCCAGGGCAAGGATCGGGGTGTTGCCGGAGGCGCCAGCCGCCACGCCCATCAGCGGGCTGTCCTGGTTGGCGGTGCTTTCGACCTGCAGGCGGCCCTGGTGATCGACGGTGAGCCACGCCCAGCCGCTGCCGAAACGGGTCTGCGCCGCTTTGCTGAAAGCCTCCTTGAAGGCGTCGTAGCCACCGAGGTCGCGATCGATGGCCGCGGCAAGCTCTTCGTCGGCGGTGCCGCCATTGGCGCTGAGCACGGTCCAGAACAGGCTGTGGTTGGCGTGGCCGCCGCCGTTGTTGCGCACTGCACCGCGGATCGATTCGGGCAGGGCGTCGAGGTCGGCGATCAGGGTTTCCACCGGCTGTGCCGGCAGGCCCGCCTGTTCCAGCGCGGCATTGAGGTTGTTGACGTAGGCCTGGTGATGCTTGCTGTGATGGATTTCCATCGTGCGCGCATCGAAGTGCGGCTCGAGGGCGTCGTAGGCATAGGGGAGGGCGGGAAGCGAGTACGGCATCGAGACAGTCTCCGTGGGGAAGGCCAGGGGTATGGCCGTGGGGAGACTGTTATCGCACCTCAACATTGGTTGAGGTCAAGCGGGGTGGTTGAAAAGAGGGCGCTGTCGGCGCGTTGACTGTCCCGGGATCCCGTGGGCGGATGGGCACATGCAGGTCCGCCCACGCAGGACAGGTCCACGCGCCGGCGCGGAGGCGACGTCAAAGGCGAGAGCAGAAGCAGCAGGGTAGTGCCGGCCGCTGGCCGGCAGCGGGTGATGGTCGGGGCCCGCACCCTTGTGCTTGGCGCTCCACGCCTGCAGCTGCCCGGCCAGCCGTTCGAAGCGCTGGCGCGTGCGCTGGTGGTAGCCGGACGGCTGCTTGTCCAGCTCGGCGATCAAGGCCTCGGTGGCCTGCTCGATACGCGGTGCATCATCGGGTGCCAGCCGCAGCAGGCCTTCCACGTACAGCACGCCCCACTGCACGCGCGTGGCAGGGCCCTGCGCGCCTTCGTAGGCACGCTTCAGCCATTCCAGGGCGCCGGCGGTATCACCACGCTGCTCGGCCAGTTCGGCCAGCTCCGGCATGTAGTAATAAGGCTGCTCGCTGCGCTTCAGCTCTGCCAGCAGCAAGGCCTCGGCGCCTGCATCATCATCGACCTGGCGCAGCGCGTAGACGGCACTGCTGATGGTGGCCTGGCGCGCGTGTGCATCGGTGGCTGCGGCATCTGCGGCGGCCACGCGCTGCTTTACGCGCTGCACCAGTGCTGCCGGCAGCGGGCCTTCAGGCTGCTGCTGGCGTGCCAGCGCCAACTCGGTCAACGCACGTGACAAGGCATCGTCTGCGCGATCACCACGCGCGGCGTCGGCACGTTCCAGCGCGACCAGCAACTGCTGGCCGAGGGCATTGCTGCTGGCCGGACCGGCGCTGGCCTGCTTGACCAGCCCGGCGCCGGCATACCCCAGCAACTCGCGGTTGCGACGTACCTCCGCCGGTTGTGCCAGCACCGCCTGCAACAGTTCGCGTACCTGGGTGGGCGCTGCCGTCGGTTTCTCGGCGGTAGCCAAGGCGAGCAGCGCGAAGCGACGCTGCAGCGCAGGCTCGGGTGCGGCCTTGGCCAGCTGCTGCAGCACGTCCTGGGCGCTGCGCTTGCCAGCCAGGCGGTTGGCATCCACCTCCCAGCCGTAATCGCCCAGTACCTGCCAGTCTTCGGCGCCGAGCGTGGCCGGCGTTGCCAGCGCGGTCGCGAGCGTTTCAGCAACGGCGCTGCGGCGGCTGGCGGCGACGGTCAGGGCCCGGGTCAGTTCGGCCGCGTCGTTGCCGCCGGCCACGCGGGTGATTTCGTTGCGCTGCGGGTCGAGCACGATCAGGGTCGGATAGCCGCGCACGCCGAAGCGTTCGCCCCATGCCTGCGCGCCTTCTTCGTCGCCGTCCAGGTAGACCGGCACGAATTTGCCGGTCAGTGCGATGAAGGCCGGATCCTTGAACAGCCCCGCCTTGAGCTGGTTGCACGGCGGGCACCACACCGCGCCCCAGTACAGCAGCACCGGCTTGCCACTCTCGGCGGCTTCGTTGAAGGCATCATCCACGTCGCCCTGGCGCCAGGCGATGGCGGAGGCCGGGGCGGTCGATGCCGCCTTCGCCGTCGGTACCGGCGCGGACGCGGGGGAGCAGGCGCTCAGGGCCGAGGCCAGCAGCAACAGGGAAAGCGCGACGCGCATCGGCAGCATCTCGAAGGACAGGGTGGTGGGCCATTGTAGGAACGGTCGGGGTGCTGGCTGATGCAGTTTGCTTATGTCGCACGCGCTGCACGGCATGTGGGCTGGGTATCAGTGCGGACCAGGGGGCGCAGCCACCGCAGCGGACACCGCCAACACCAACGGCTGGTAGATCAGGCCGTGGTACTCGCCGACGTCGCCATCCAGCACGAACCCATAGTGTTCGTACGCCGGCACCGCGTTGAGCGAGGCGCGCACGGTCATCTGCGGGCCGCGTACCTGCGGCAGCACCGCCTGCAGCAGGGCACGACCGATGCCTTGCCCCTGCAGCTCCGGCGCGACGAACAGCATCGCCAGGTGCTGGCCCGCCTTCAGTTCCACCACGCCGACCACACGGCCCTCCTGTTCGGCCACCAGGATGTGGTTGTCACCCTGCAGGCGCTCGGCGAAGGCGCTGGCTGCGGCCACGTTGCCGAAGGTGGCGATGCCCTCGGCGGTAAGCATGGGCGCAACGGCTGCATTGAAGGCCGCCATGCACACCGCGCTGATCGCGGGCAGGTCATCGACGTGGGCGGGACGGATCCTGGGCATGCGCTGTACTTCCTGTTGTGGGACGCCATCAATGCCCCACGCTAAGCTGGCGGCATGACTGATTTCAATCCTGCCCATGCACGTCTGTTTCCAGAGCAGGGCTTGAGCCTTGGCCTGATGACGCCGGTGGCCGCGCGCGGCCTGGCCGATCCACTGGAGGCGTGCCGCGTCGCGCGGCTGGCCGACGATCTGGGCTTTGCTGCGCTGTGGACCCGCGATGTGCCGCTGATGGTGCCGCAGGGGCCGGATGCGACCGCCAGTGCGCTGGATGATCCGTTCCTGTGGTTGGGCATGCTGGCCGCGGCGACCGAACGCATCGTGATCGGCACTGCGGCCATCGTGCTGCCGTTGCGGCAACCGCTGCAGGTGGCGAAATCGGCGCTGACGCTGGACCGGATCAGCGGTGGACGCTTCGTGCTGGGGCTGGGCTCGGGTGATCGACCAGAAGAGTTCGCGGCCTTCGGCGAGGACCTACAGGGCAGGGCGGGCACCTTCCGCGAGCGCTGGTCGCTGCTGCGTGCGGCGCTGTCCTCCGAACCCTCCGAGCGCGCGCCGGTGTTGCAGGCAACCGGTGGATACGACGTACTTCCCGCGCCGGCAAGGCGCATTCCGATGCTGGTGGTCGGTACCGCGCGGCAAAGCCTGCAGTGGATCGCACGCGAGGCCGAAGGCTGGGCGACCTATCACCGCGAAGAGACCGCGCAGGAAGGGCGCATCGGTCTGTGGCAGCAGGCGCTGGCCCAGAGCGGAGGCGCGCCCAAGCCATTCGTGCAGTCGATGCTGCTGGACCTGCAGGCCGATCCAACTGCGCCGGCGGAGCCGCTGCCGCTGGGCCTGAAGGTGGGCCGCGATGGGCTGCGGGGGTACCTGCAACGCGTACACGCGCAGGGTGTGGCGCATGTGATGTTCAACCTGGTGGACAACGGCCGACCGGTGGACGACGTACTGGGCGAGATCGGCGAGCACGTCCTGCCCGATACGCGTCGGTAGGTGTCCACCTTGGTGGACAGAGCTCTACCGTTCGCCGGGCATGGCCCGGCGCTACCCTCGGTGTTCGGATCGTTCGCATCTGCGTATCATTCGCATTTGATATCCAGCGCTGGAGCCCTGCGTGACCCACCGTAACCCGCTGCACCCGACCGGGCGCCTTTTCGCCGTCGTCGCCTTCATCGAGGCCATCACCTGGGCCGGTCTGCTGGCCGGCATGTGGCTCAAGTACGGCCCGCAGGCCAACGTCGCGCTGGTGAAGCTGTTCGGGCCGCTGCATGGCGTGGCGTTCCTGGTCTACGTGGCGGTGACTCTGTTTGCGGCGCTGCGCCTGCGCTGGCCATGGTGGGCAACGGGGCTGGCGTTGCTGGCTGCGGTTCCGCCGCTGGTGACCCTGCCGCTGGAGTGGTGGTTCAAGCGTCGCGGCCTGCTGTCGGTACGCGCAGGGCAGTGATGCACCCGCAGGTGCGTGCCCGTCAAGCGAATGGGTATCAAATGCAAATGCGAGCCGTTATCATTTAAGGATGACGTCGCCGCCTGACAGGGCGACGTCGCGCGGGGTGCGGATGCGCCCGGCGTTCCCTCCCTGGTTACGGTTGGTGTTCCATGCATTCACGTCCCGTGGTTCCCGGCTTGCCGGCGCTGGTGTTGGCTGCCCTGATCGGCACCATGGCGATGATGTCCTTC
Organism: Stenotrophomonas sp. 10L48; assembly: GCF_056395105.1. Lineage (NCBI taxonomy): Bacteria > Pseudomonadati > Pseudomonadota > Gammaproteobacteria > Lysobacterales > Lysobacteraceae > Stenotrophomonas > Stenotrophomonas sp. 10L48. The sequence goes on from NZ_JBFTIX010000002.1 coordinate 66,283, forward strand.
GTCGCCGTCATCGGCCCGGTGGTCCGCCTGCTGGGCCTGTCCGAATGGCATGCCGGTCTATCGGTCACGGCCGCAGGCGTGTTGTGGATGCTGGCCGCGCGCCCGTGGGGCCAGCTCAGCGACCGCATCGGCCGCAAGCGCGTGCTGATGCTGGCGATGAGTGCCTACACCGTGGTCTACATCGCGCTGGCGGTGTTCATCGATGTCGCGCTGCAGACAATACCGCCGATGCTGGTCTCGGTGCTGGTGCTGGTCGGTGCGCGTGGCCTGATCGGCCTGTTCTACGCGGCTGTGCCGCCGACCGCTGCCGCGCTGATCGCCGACAAGGCACCCACCGGCCAACGTGCGAAATTCCTCGCCCGCCTGGGCAGCGCCAACGCGCTGGGGATGGTGCTGGGTCCGGCTGCTGCCGGATGGCTTGCCTACAAGAACCTGCCGCTGGCGCTGTACGTGGCTGCGCTGTTGCCGCTGCTCGCGCTGGGCCTGCTGGCCTGGCGCCTGCCGGCCACGCCGACGGTGGCAGCCGCACACAGCCGCAACCGCGTACCACTGTCGCGCCTCGACCGGCGGCTGCGCCTGCCGCAGATGGCCGCGTTCGTGGCGATGGTGTCGGTGACCATCGCCCAGGTCACGGTCGGCTTCTTCGCCATCGATCGCTTCGGCCTGGATGCAGCCGAAGGTGCACGCATGGCCGGCATCGCACTGACTGCAGTCGGCGTGGGCCTGATCCTCGCGCAGGGGCTGGTGATGAAACTGGACGTGCATCCCCGGCGCTGGATCATCCTCGGCGCACTGATCGCAGGCATCGGCTTTGCGTCGGTGGCGGCGGTGCAGCAGACCTGGCAGTTGCCGGCGGCCTACGCGCTTGCAGCGTTCGGCATGGGCTTCGTGTTCCCCTCGTTCCAGGCGTTGGCCGCCGACGCGGTGCAGGCGCACGAACAGGGGGCGGCGGCCGGCACCGTCGCGGCGGCGCAGGGGCTGGGCATGGTGGCCGGGCCGATGCTCGGCACCCTGTTGTATCGCGGCGGCGCCAGCCTGCCTTACCTGCTGGTCGGCGTGCTGCTGCTGGTGCTGTGCGTGCTGGCAGCAGCGTATCGGATGAAGGAGACCCCATGAACGATTCCCTGATGCAGGGCGCGTGGCCGGAGGCTGCGTCGATGCTGCCCGAGCCCACCGCCGAAGCGTCGCTGTTCCTGCTGCGGCAGGCCGATCAGCAGATGCACGCGCGCGGCTGCCGCGCACCCTTGCCGACCGGTGCGCTGGCGACGCTGGCCGAGCGCGTGGCGACGTTCTTCGCGCAGCAGCGCGGTGGGCCGGGCCTGCTGGTCGGCGCGGTGCCGTTCGAGCCGCGCGCCGATGATGCGTTGTACCAGCCCGAGCGCCTGCTGCCGGCATTGCCCGTACAGTCGCAGGCGGCGCCGGCGCTGTCCGGAGCGCTGACTGCCGAGCCCTCGGCGCAGGCGTATGCAGCGGCCGTGGCCGACGCGGTCAGCGCGATGCGCGCGCCGGACCCGGAGCTGCACAAGGTGGTACTGGCGCGCAGCCTGTTGGCGCACACGCAGCAGGCGCTGTCACCGGAAATGCTGCTGGCCCGCCTCGGCACCGATCCTTCGGTGGCGACCTACGCCGTGCCGCTGCCGGTGGACGTTGGCCAGGCGCCGGCATGGCTGGTGGGGGCGACACCGGAGCTGCTGCTGCGCAAACGCGGGGCGCAGGTGCTGTCGCATCCGCTGGCCGGTTCGGCCAGGCGCAGTGCCGATCCGGTTGCGGACGAGCGCGCCGCGCAGGCGTTGCTGGCATCGGCGAAGGATCATGACGAACACCGGCATGTGGTCGACGCCATTGTCGATGGCCTCTCGCCCTGGTGCAGCCATATCGAAGCGCAGCCACGCCCGGTGCTGCACGCCACCGCCAGCATGTGGCATCTGGGTACGCGCATCCACGCCACGCTGAAGGACGCTGCTACGTCGGCGGCGACCCTGCTGGCCGAGCTGCATCCCACCCCGGCCGTCTGCGGTACCCCGCGGCTGCAGGCACTGCAGCGCATCCGTGCGCTGGAACCGGTGCCGCGCGGTTTCTATGCCGGTGCGGTGGGCTGGCTCGATGCGCAGGGGGACGGCGACTGGTATGTGGCGATCCGCTGCGCGCGCCTGCAGGGCACCCAGCTGCGCCTGTATGCCGGCGCCGGCATCGTCGCCGACTCGCAGCCCGAGGCCGAAGTGGCCGAAACCGCCGCCAAGTTTGCTGCCCTGCTGAACGCATTGGGCGTGCAGGACCCGCTGTCCCTGATCGAGGTATCCGCATGACGCCGTCCACCGTTGATTCGCGCCTGCCACTGCAGCAGCAATGGCCTGAAGCGCTGGTCGCGCGCTATCGGGCCGCAGGTCATTGGCGTGGCGAAACCTTCCCGGGTTTCCTGCGCGAACGCGCCGAGCGCCATGCCGATGACATCGCGGTGGTGGCTGGCGATGTGCGCCTGAGCTATGCGCAGCTCTGGCATGAGGCCGGGCGCATCGGCGCCGGGCTGCTGGCGCTGGGCCTGCAACCCGGCGAGCGCGTGCTGGTGCAGCTGGGCAATACGGCCGGTTTCATCGCAACGGTCTGTGGCCTGTTCCGCGCCGGGCTGGTGCCGGTGTACGCGCTGCCGGCACATCGCATCACCGAGCTGGCCCACTTTGCGCGCAAGGCCGAGGCCAGTGCCTACATCAGTACCGATGTCCATGAAGGATTCGATCATCGTGGCCTGGCGCGCGCGCTGCAGGCGGAAGTGCCGGCGGTACGCCACGTGCTGATCGACGGCGATGCGGCCGAGTTCGTCGCGCTGGAATCGCTGCAGGGCGATCGCAGCCAGCTGCCGGCCGATCCCGATCCGCAGTCGGTGGCGTTCCTGCAGATCTCCGGCGGCAGCACCGGGCTGTCAAAGCTCATTCCGCGCACGCACGACGATTACATCTACTCGTTCCGCGCCAGCAACGAAATCTGTGGGATCGACCGCGACAGCGTGTACCTGGTTGCGCTGCCGGCAGCACACAACTTCCCGATGAGCTCGCCGGGTTTCTTCGGTGCGCTGTACGCCGGCGCCCGCGTGGTGCTCAGCCCGGGCCCCGGCCCGGATGCGGCGTTTCCGTTGATCGCGCGCGAGAAGGTGACCTGCTGTGGTCTGGTGCCGCCCCTGGCGCTGCTGTGGGCGCAGGCGGCGGCGACCAGCAGGCACGATCTGTCCAGCCTGCGGGTGCTGCAGGTCGGGGGAGCGAAGCTGGTGCCGGAAGCCGCGCGGCGGGTCATCGATGGCCTCGGTTGCACGTTGCAGCAGGTGTTCGGCATGGCCGAAGGCCTGGTCAACTACACCCGGCTGGATGACCCGCAGGACCTGGTCGTCGCCTGCCAGGGCAGGCCGATCAGCGAGGATGATGAAGTGCGCGTGGTCGACGACCACGACCAGCCCGTTGCCGAAGGCGAGGTCGGTCATCTGCTCACGCGCGGTCCGTACACCATCCGCAGTTACCACAATGACGCGGCGGCCAACGCGCGCTCGTTCACCGACGACGGCTTCTACCGCACCGGCGACCGCGTGCAGCAGCTGCCCGGCGGCTATCTGGTGGTGCAGGGCCGTGCCGGCGACCACATCAACCGGGCGGGCGAGAAGATCTCCGCCGAGGAGATCGAAGACCATCTGCTGGCCCATCCCAGCGTGTTCGACGCCGCCGTGGTCTCCATTCCTGACGACTACCTGGGCGAGCGCAGCTGTGCCTTCGTGATCCAGCAGGGCGAGGCCATCAAGGCGCCGGCGCTGAAGGCGTGGATGCGCGGGCGTGGCCTGGCCGCCTTCAAGGTGCCCGATCAGATTGTTTTCGTGGACAGTTTCGACACTACGGCGGTTGGCAAGATCAGCCGCCGCGAACTGCGCGCGCTGCTGCGCGCGCGTCATCTGCAACAGACAGGAGGAACGCGCTGATGGCGCTGCCCCGCATTACCCCGTATTCCCTGCCGACCGCTGCGGAACTGCCGCAGGCGCGAGGCGCCTGGCGTCCCCAGCGTGATCGTGTTGCCTTGCTGGTACACGACATGCAGCGCTATTTCCTCGCCGCATTCGACGCCGGCAACGCACCGCTGCAGCCGGCGGTGGACAACATCGCGCGCCTGCTGGGACATTGCCGTACGCACGGCATTCCGGTGTTCTACACCGCCCAGCATGGCGACCAGGACCGTCGCGACCGCGGCCTGCAGGCAGACCTGTGGGGCCCGGGCATGGGCCGGCGTGCCGACCACGAGCCGATCATCGACGCACTCGCGCCGCAGCCGGGCGAGCATGTGCTGGTCAAGCACCGCTACAGCGCGTTCCAGCGCAGCAATCTGGAAACGCTGATGCGCGTGCGCGGCCGCGACCAGTTGCTGATCACCGGCGTCTACGCGCACATCGGATGCACCGCGACGGCGGTGGAGGCGTTCCAGCGTGACATCGAGACGTTCATCGCTGCCGATGCCGTGGCCGATTTCTCGCGTGCCGACCATGACCAGGCGCTGCACTGGATCGCCCGCACGTGCGGCGTACCGATGACCACCGACCAGCTGCTGGAGGCAATGTGATGAACGCGACGACCGAAACCTTGACCCTGGAGCGCATGCGCGCCGACGTCGCCCGCGTGCTGGACTGCCACGCGGCTGACATCGGCGATGATGACAACCTGATCGATCTGGATCTGGATTCGATGCGCATGCTGGGGCTGGTGCTGGCCTGGGGCAACACCGGGCTGCCACTGGAGTTCGCGCAGCTGGCTGAGCACACCACGCTGCGCCAGTGGTGGGCGGTGGTGCAGCAGCTGCAGGCCGCGCAGACGTCATGAGCGGATCGCCGCTGCCGCTGACCGAGGCGCAGGCAGGGCTGTGGTTTGCCCAGCGGCTGGCACCGCAGAATCCTGCATTCAATACCGCGCACGCGGTGTGGATCGAGGGTTCGCTGGATGTGCCGGCGTTCATCGCTGCCGCCAACCAGGCCGCCGTCGAGGCCGAGGCGCTGGCGTTGCGTTTCGCCGAGGCCGAGGACGGCCAGCCCGTGCAGTGGCACGAGCCCGCGCGGGTGCCATTGCTGCAGCTGCGCGATGTCGCCGCGGCCGATGATCCGCAGCAGACGGCGCGCGCGGCGATGCTGGCTGACCGCTGCAGCGCGGTCGACCCGACCCGCGACCGGCTGAGCCAGCAGGTGCTGTTCGACCTGGGTGGCCAGCGCTGGGCCTGGTACCTGCGCGTGCATCACCTGGCCACCGATGGCTATGGCATGGCGCTGTTCACTGACCGCGTCTGCGCCCTGTATGCGGGGCGCACCGGTAGTGCGCTGCCAGGGTTGGCGGGCGTGCTGGCCGATGATGCCAGCTACCGCAGTGATGCGCGCCGCGACGTCGACCGGCAGTGGTGGTTGCAGGCGCTGCAGGGCGCCCCGGCCTCCACCGGCCTGGCCGGCACCGCCGCGGCCAGTGACGATGCACTGCGCTGGGTGCAGCCGGTGGACCCCGCCTTGCGCAAGCGCCTGCTGCAGGTCTCGGCATCGTGGCTGCAGCCGTGGCCGGATGTGCTTGCCGCGTTGGCCGCCGAGTATGTGCGTCGCATGAGCGCGTCCGAGGAAGTCGTGCTCGGGGTGCCGTACATGGCGCGGCTTGGCAACGCGGCGGCGCGGGTGCCGGCGATGGTGATGAACGTGCTGCCGCTGCGGGTGGCGGGCGGCGAGGGCGGTGTCGAGGAATTCTGCGGGCGCATCGGGCGCCAGCTCAGCCAGAGCCGCAAGCATGGGCGCTACCGTGGCGAACAGCTGCGTCGTGACCTCGGCCTGGTCGGTGCACAGCACCGTCTGCATGGGCCGTTGATCAATGTACAGCCGTTCTACAAGCCGCTGGCGCTGCCGGGTGTGCAGGCCTCACTGGAAGTGCTGAGCACCGGCCCGGTTGACGACCTGACACTGGGCTTCCGTGGCGATGGACAGACCCTGCTGGATCTGGAGATTGAAGCAAACCCGGCCCTTTATGGCCTGGATGACATGAAGGCGCATGCCCGGCGGCTGCTGCATTTCGTGTCGGCCGCGCTGCTGGCCGAAGACATCGCGACGGTGCCACTGGCCACGCCGGAAGAATCGAAGCAGGTCGTGCATGGCTTCAATGCCACCACGCATGCGCTGCCTGACACCACCCTGGCCGAACTGCTGCAGCAGGGCATGGACCGCGATCCGTCGGCAGCGGCGCTGGTGTTCGGCGATACGACGCTGGACCATGCTGCGCTGGAGGCGCGCAGCTTCGCCCTGGCCGCGCAGCTGCGCTCGCTGGGCGTGGGCCCGGGCACGGTCGTTGCCGTAGCGCTGCCGCGTTCGCTGGAACTGGTGGTTGCGTTGCTGGCGGTGCTGCGTGCAGGCGGCGCGTACCTGCCACTGGACCTTGCCCATCCCGCGGAGCGCCTGGCGCGCATCCTGGCGTCGGCGCAACCGGTCTGCGTATTGGCAGAGGCCGGCGTGCAATCCCGTCTTTCAGATGTGCCGGTGCTGCCGCCGGAGCAGTGGACCGACGTGAGCTTTGCCGCACCCTGGCCGGGCCCGATGGGCGACGATGCGGCCTATGTGATCTATACCTCCGGTTCGACCGGCGAGCCCAAGGGCGTGGTGATCGAACATCGCGCCATCGTCAATCGCCTGCTGTGGATGCGCGAGCACTATGGCATGGGTGCCGACGACCGGATTCTGCAGAAGACCCCGGCAACGTTCGACGTATCGGTCTGGGAATTCTTCCTGCCACTGCTGTGCGGCGCGACGCTGGTGTTGGCGGGGCCGGACGCACACCGCGACCCGACCGAGCTGGCGCGATTGATCCGCGTCCATGGTGTCACCACCGCACATTTCGTACCGTCGATGCTGGATGCGTTCCTGGCTGCACCGGCCTCACAGGACCTGCGGCTGCGGCGCGTGTTCACCAGTGGCGAGGCGCTGGATGCCGCACTGCGCGACCGCTTCCATGCGCGGGTACATGCCGAACTGCACAACCTCTACGGGCCGACCGAAGCGGCAGTGGATGTGAGCTGGTGGCCGGCGTCGGCCGATGACCGCTCGCGCCCGGTGCCGATCGGTTTCCCGGTCTGGAACACCCGCCTGTATGTGCTGGACGCACGGATGCAGCCCGTGCCGGTGGGCGTGGCCGGTGACCTGTACCTCGGCGGTGTGCAGTTGGCACGCGGCTATCTCGGCCGCCACGACCTGACGGCCGAGCGCTTCCTGGCGGATCCGTTCCTGCCGGGTGAGCGCATCTACCGCACCGGCGACGTGGCACGCTGGCGGGGCGACGGTGCTGTCGAGTACCTGGGGCGCAGCGACCATCAGGTAAAGCTGCGCGGCCTGCGCATCGAACTTGGCGAGATTGAAGCAGCGTTGCGCGAGCTGCCTGGAATGGACCGGGTGGAAGTGCTGTTGCGCGATGATCTACCCGGCGAGGCGCGGCTGGTCGCCTATGTGCCGACGGCGCTGCTCGATGCAGCGGCGCTGCGCAGCCATCTGCTGGCGCGGGTGCCGGACTACATGGTGCCGTCTGCGTTCGTGGGCGTGGATCATTGGCCGGTGACCGCCAATGGCAAACTGGACCGGTCTGCGCTGCCGAAACCACGGCAGCAAGAGGCCGCCGGGCAGGCGCCGCGCACGCCGCTGGAGCAGGAACTGGCCGGGCTGTTTGCACAGGCGCTGGGGCGTGAACTGCCGGTGGCGGTTGATGTGGATTTCTTCAGCATCGGAGGCGACTCCCTGTCGGCCGTGCACCTGCTGCTGGCCATCGAGCAGCGCTGGCGTTGCGAGCTGGGGCTGGGTGCGCTGTTCGCGCAACCGACCGTAGCCGCGCTGGCGGCACGCATTGCCGAGCCGCCCGCACGCGCCGATCACGCGCTGGGGCCGGTGATTGCGCTGTCGGCATCCGACGAGGCAACCGCAGCCCCCCTGTTCGTGCTGCACCCGGCAGGCGGCATTGCCTGGAACTATCGCGCACTGGCCCGGGCGCTGCAGCCAACGCGCGCGGTGTACGGGCTTCAGTCACCCGCGCTCGACCCCACGCAACCGCTGCCAGGCAGCATCGAGGCCATGGCCAATGACTATGTGCAGCGGGTGATCACGCTGCAGCCACAGGGGCCGATCCATCTGCTGGGCTGGTCGGTGGGGGGCATCCTCGCGCAGGCGATGGCCGTGCGCCTGCACGACATCGGCCGCGAGGTCGGCGAACTGGTGCTGCTCGATGCCTATCCCAGCGAATGCTGGCGTGCCGAACCGGAGCCCGACCCGATCGCGGCGCTGCGGGCGCTGTTGGCCATCGCCGGGCATGACCCGGACGCGCATCCGGAACTGGACGATCGCGAGCGCATCCTCGCCTTCCTGCGGCGCGGCGGCAGCGCGCTGGGCAGCCTGCCCGAGGTGGTGCTCGACGGCGTGGTACGGGCGGTGACCGGAACCAATCGACTGATCCGCGAACACCAGCACCGACCCTTCGTCGGAACGCTGGCGCATGTGCGGGCCGGACGCGATCATCAGGCACGGCCGCAGTTGCAGTCCGCGCTGTGGAAGGCACATGCGCTGCAGGTGGATGCCATCGAGCTGCCGTTCCTGCACGCCGAACTGACCGGGCGTGATGCGGTGGCGCAGCTGGCACCGTGGTTGTCGGCGCGGCTGCAGCAGTGGGACAGGCAACAGGAGAGTGCAACATGCAGCTGACGGGTTTTGAAGGGAATGTGGCGCTGGTGACCGGCGCAGCCGGCGGTATCGGTGCGGCGCTGGTGGGGCAACTGCTGGACGCAGGGTGCCGGGTCGTGGCAACCGATCGCGAGCGACCTGCGCTGGCAGCCGACGATGGTCGCGTGCAGGCTTTCGCACTGGACGTCACCGACGGCGCGGCCGTGGACGCGCTGGTAAACCAGGTGGAAGCCACGGTGGGACCGATCATGTTGGCGGCCAGCGTGGCGGGCGTGCTGCATGTCGGCGAGGTCGTGGACACCCGTGACGCGGATTGGCGCAGGGTGTTCGCGGTCAATGCCGATGGTGTGTTCCATGTGGGCCGCGCACTGGCACGGGTGATGTCGCCGCGCCGGCAAGGCGCCATCGTGACCGTCAGTTCCAACGCGGCGGGCGTGCCACGGCATGGCATGGCCGCCTATGCCGCCTCGAAGGCGGCGGCGACGATGTTCACCCGTTGCCTGGGCCTGGAGCTTGCACCGTTGGGCATCCGTTGCAACATCGTTGCGCCGGGCTCCACGCTGACCCCGATGCAGACCGGCATGTGGGAAGACGAGCAGGGCGCGGCACGGGTGATCGCCGGCAATCCGGCCACCTACAAGGCGGGCATCCCCTTGCGCAAGCTGGCCACGCCGGAGGACATCGCGCAGGCGGTGATGTTCCTGCTGTCCGAGCAGGCCGGGCACGTGGCGATGAGTGACCTGTACGTGGATGGTGGCGCCACGCTGCGCGGGTGACGGGGCCGGGCACACCGCCGGGCGGGGTTCATGGGTTGCCGGCCAGCGGCCGGCACTACCACGGGGCAGGCCCGATGGGCTTGTGCGTTGGCATGGGTTGCCGGCCAGCGGCCGGCACTACCATGGGGCAGGCGCGATGGGCTTGTGCGTTGGCTTGGGTTGCCGGCCAGCAGCCGGCACTACCACGGGGCGGACGTGACGGGCTTTTGCGTTGGGTAGTGCCGGCCGCTGGCCGGCAACCCCAGCAGACTGTCAGCAACATCCTCATGGAATCTCGCGCTGTTCCCCGACAGCCAGCGAGGTCTGCCTGATCCACGATGGGCCATGAGCAGCGATCTCCTGCGCCACGGGCGGCGCTCCATCATCGGTCAGGTATATGTGCTGACCACGACAACATGCCAGCGCCGCCGACGCTTTGAATGCGGCGCTACCGCAGGCTGCGTCTCCAGCCAGTTTGAGGAACTGGAGCGACAAGGCCTGGTCCAGTCACTGGCATGGGTGGTGATGCCGGATCATGTGCATTGGATGTTGCGACTGCGTGCGTCGGAGCTGTCGGGCATCGCCCGCCGGTTCAAATCATCCAGCGCGTTGGCCTTGAATCGGCTGGTCGGTCGCCGCGGCGTGGTCTGGCAGTCCGGGTACTTCGATCATGCGGTCAGGGCAGAGGAATCGTTGCATCGCCAGGCTCTGTATATCCTGGGAAATCCCATTCGAGCGGGCCTGGCCAGGGAGATTGGCCAGTATCCCTATGCGTGGTCGATCTGGTAGTGCCGGCCGCTGGCCGGCAACCAGGCGGTGTTTCCGGAGATTCATGAGGCTGCCGGCCAGCGGCCGGCACTACCATGGGGCAGGCGCGCGGGTTTTTCCTGTCGGGTAGTGCCGGCCGCTGGCCGGCAACCAGGCGGTGCGTCCGGAGGTTCACGAAGTTGCCGGCCAGCGGCCGGCACTACGGCAGGGTGAGCCGATACACCAGCACCCGGTTGTCGTTGTCGTACGCACTGTCGCAGTGCTCGCCCTGCATGCGGCAGTTGCGGGCGGTGAAGTCGTTGTCGTTGCCGATCAGCAGCAGTACGTCGTTCGGGTGCTCTGGATCAAGCGCCGGCAAGACGTCCATTGCTTCCCACTTCTCCGACAGCAATCCCGGGTGAGGGCCACGTCCTGTATCCAGGTCCAGCCCGGCCCGGGCCAGCTGCGGCCGGTCGAGCAGGTTCAGCACCTCTTTGACGTTGGCGGGCACGATGCCGGTCTTCAACATGGCGTCAGCGGGATCGGCCAGCACCGATGCCGTGCCGGTCTCATAGGCCGTGCCCACCAGATTGGAGGCCTGCGCCACGTTCACCAGCAGCACCGATTTATAGACGATCGGGTCGTCGCCCTCCTTGCCCAGTCCATTGCCATCGCGCGCCAGCATCAGGAAACGCTCGTTGTCCAGCGCACGCAGCTCGCTCTGTGCAGCGGTACGGTCGAGCTTGCCTTTGCCGTCGTGGGCGTAGGCGGGCAGGATCATCACATGGTGGCCCACCGGTTGCGTCGGCGTCGGGTTGGCAGACACGTCGTAGACCAGTACGCGGGTGTTGATGCGGCCGGCGGCATTGCCCGCCGCGCTGTCCTGCATCAGCGCGCTCTGCAGGGCAACGAACAGCCGTGTGCCGTCGGGCGACAGGCCCATGCCTTCCACGCCCTGGTTGTTGCGGCGCCCGGTCTGCGGCGGAGCCAATGATCCAAAGGCAGGCTTGCCATCACGTTGTGGCTGGATCGCCTGCGGCGGCACGATCACGCCCTGCAGCTGGCCCTGTGCGTTGAAGTAATAGACGTTGGCGGTGTACTCGTCGCCGATGTAGAAGTGGCCGTCCGCAGTGAACTGCAGCGATTCGGCATCAAGTGCGACCTTGCCGGCCCCCGCGCCCACGGCGGGGGAGGGCAGCACCACGCCACGCTGGATGATGGTGTGATCACCGGGGTCGGCACCGGTGAATGGCTGGCCGTTGTAGTCCTTCAGCACCAGCCCCTTTTCCGGCTTCATCGTCAGCGTGCCGAAGCTCTCTGGCTTGTCCGCGGGCCAGTCGATGCGCAGCTGCATGCGCTCCAGGCGACCGGCGTAGTCGTAGAACAGGCCGGCTTCYGGATCGTTGCGACCGCGGTCGGGCAGGGTCCACAGCACCCCTTCATAGCCACGCGCGGTACGCCGCCACGTGCCCGGCTGTACCGCCAACGACGAGAACGAGCCCAGCGTATCGCCGAGGAAGTCCACGGTGCCGGCCGGCAATCGTCCGGCGGCGACCAATCCCCTGTCCACGTAAGTGAAGCTGGCCACGTCCACCGCGCGTGGTGGCATGCCGCGGGCTTCATGCGGTGCGTTGTAGCCGCTGACCGAGAGCGCGGCCAACAGCAGGGCAGTAGCGGACATCAATGGACTCCTCGGCCGGCGATCAGAAACGGATGTCGATGGTACCGAACACCTGGCGAGGTGCCGACGCATGGAACACATACAGCTTGCCGGCCGGGTCGCTGGGTGCGAACACGCTCGAGTCCAGGTTGCTGGCGTAGCGCTTGTCACCCACGTTGGTCACGTTCAGCGACAGGCGCATGCCCTTGGCGAAGCCAACCTGACCGAAATCGTAGCCACCGGCCAGGTCGAACACGGTGAAGCCACCAAAGCCCTGGTCGTTGGTATAGGTGTAGAAGCGTTCGCCGGTGTACTTGCCGCGCAGGCTGGCGAACCAGCCGTTGTCGCGCCAGGTGATTTCGGTGGCCAGCAGCTGCTTGGGCGTGTCGGTCTGGATCTTGCCCTTGATCTGCTGCTCGACGCCGGCCTGCGTGTAGTTGGAGGCATATGTCGAGCGGTTCAGCGACGCCGAGGTGTACCAGCTGAAGTGCTCGTTCGGTGTCCACAGCACGGTCAGTTCAGCACCGCGGCTGTCGACGCCGCCGACATTGTAGAAACGGTTGCCGCAGGTGGGGCCGACCGGCTGCCGCGAATCGCAGGGGTTGTACTGCAGCAGGCGATTGTCAAAGCGCACGCTGTAGGCAGCGACCGATGCCTGCAACGTATCGGTGACGAAGCGATAGCCCGCCTCCAGCGAGCGTGATTCTTCCGGCTTCAGGTTGCCCTGCGCGTTCCAGGTGGCCTGGCTGACCGCCTGTGGGCCAAGTTTGAAGCCGCCCTGGAACATGGCGATGTTCTCGGCGTAGCTGGCGAACACTTCGTGATGCTCGCTGAGGCGGAAGTTGGCACCCACGCTGGGCAGGAAATTCCTGCTGGCCTTCAGCGAACCGGTGGCGAACTGGTTGTTCGAGCTCGGCAGGATCGGTGTCTTCGCATCGCCCGGCAGCACCTGCGCATCGGAGGTGGCGTGCGGGCTCTTGGCGCCGAACTCCAGGGTCAGGCGGTCATCGAGCAGGCGCCAGGTGTCCTTCAGGAAGAACTGGTGGGTCCTCCAGCGCGTACGCTGGGCGAACACGCCCACATCCGAGGGCAGGGTGTTCATGCCGCTGAGGTCGCGTGGACCGTCCACCGCCGTCTGGTAGCGTTCGGCGCTGCTGGTGTTGCGTTCGTACCAGACGCCACCTTCGAGGCGGTGTGCGCCCAGCTCCCAATCGAAGTACAGCGTGCCGCCATCGCGGTCGATGGTGTAGATGGTGTTGCGGAAGATGATCGGGATTTCCTGCGCGGTGCCTTTGTTGGACCACGCACCGCTGTTCCAGTTGTGGCCTTCGCCGCGGTCATCGTGGTGGTAGGCCAGTGCCCGCAAGCTGAAGCCATCGGCCAGGAAGAAATCACCGGCCAGGTAGTACAGGTTGTCATCGCGCAGGATCTGCCCGGCGGTGAATGCGCCGTCGGCGTCCTTGTCCGGACCGCTGTTGTCGCACTTCTTCGCGTTGAGGCTGGCGGTGTTGCAGTAGGCCTTGGCCACGGCCTTGTTCCAGTCCGGTGCGTAGCCGCCCCAGTCCCAGCCCAGGCCGCGGGACATCTCGTCCTTGGACAGGTAGAAGTAGTCCGCCTGGCTGGTCCGCGAAGTGTCGACGAAACCTGTGATCTGGCCGCTGCCGAAGTTCCACACGCCCTTCGCGTTGAACTGCTTGGTAGTGGATTTGTTGTACGCGGTCTGGTCGTTCCACAGGTCCGAGACCGCGTTCATGCCCGATACGTAGCCGGAGAATCCGTTGTACTCGCCGCTGTCCACGCGCACGAAGGTGCGACGGTTGGCATCGCTGCCGATGGTCTGCACCACGCGGCCGCCCAGTTCCTGCGCTGGGCCGTCGGAGGTATAGGAAATGGTGCCGCCGAGGTTGCTGGTGGACGGCGTGCCGAGGCTGCCGATGCCCACCGCCAGTTCGGCGCCCGCCATGTTCTCGCTGATCAGCGCACGGTTGATGGTCAGGCCGTTGTAGTTGTTGTACGCACCATCGCCCAGCGGCACGCCGTCCAGCGTGTAGCCCAGGCGGGTGGAGTTGAAACCGCGCAGGCTCAGGGTCATCGACTGTTCGTTGGTGCCCAGCGCGTCGGCCGACTGCGCGTTGACGCCGGGCAGCAGGTTGAGCGTCTTCTGCAGGCTGGTACCCGGCGGCAGGATGTCCAGATTCTCGCGGGTGATGCGCTGCACCTGGCGCGCCTCGCCACTGCCGATGACTGAAACCGCATCGAGTTCGGTGGCCGACGGCGCCTGCTGCGCCCACGCGGTCGGTGCAAGGGCCAGGGACAACGCAGCAGCCAACAGGGTCTTGGTCATGGAACAGGCACTCAGGCAAGCGCGAGCCGCCGCATGGAAGCGGAGCTCAGGCAGATGAAAGGGGAAACACGCGATGCGATCACGGGCGCCTTGGGCGCCGCGCGATCAACGTGAAAATGGTGCGCTAGACAGATGACTGTCTGGTGACATGGTCATCGAACCCCGTGCCACGGGTAGATGCCAACCTTGGTTGGCATGCGGCGCTGCGGACCGCTGCGTTGTGTTGTCGAGAGGCGCCAACCAAGGTTGGCATCTACCGGAGTGGCAGCGTCGACGGGATCAACCCGCGTTGCGCGGCTTGCGTGTGCGTTTGGGTTTTGCTGCATCAGCGCCGCTGGCGGCACCATCCTGCAACGCCTGCAGCCACGACAGCGTATCGACATAGTCGATGAAGTGGCGCAGATACCCGGGGCTGGTCGCCTGCATCGTGTCCAGCATGCGCTGCACCAGCACCGCCGAGTTCAGCGGGCCACCATCCGCCGGGGCTTCGGTGCGCAGCGAGCGGCGCACCTGCAGTTCGCTGCGCAGCTCGGACCACTCGCGGCGCACGTCGTCCAGCATCGGCACCTGCGGGTAGTGCAGCAGCGATCGCGACCCGCTGTCGAGGTCGCGCACCAGGGCACGCAATCCCTCCAAAGGCGAGGGCTCAGCTGCCATTGCCGTTTTTCTCGCCTGGCGCAGCAGCCTTGGGCTTGGGAATCGGCGCGATCTCCACACGGCGGTTGCGCGCGCGACCATCTTCGTTGGCATTGGAGCTGACCGGCTGCTCGCTGCCGAACGCGGCGGCGAACACCGCATCGGCCGGTACGCCGTCGGCGATCAGGGTACGGGTGACCGTCAGCGAGCGCTGCGCGGACAGCTCCCAGTTGTCGGCAAAACGGCGGTTGCCTTCCCGCACCGGTGCGTCATCGGTGAAACCGCTGACCATCAGGATCTCTTCGCGCGTGCCGAGATAGGCCGCCAGCGGCGCGGCCAGGCTGCGCAGCAGTTCCTGGCCTTCCGGCTGCAGCTGGTCGGAGTTCAGCGCGAACAGCACGCTGCCGCTGATGCCGATGCGGCCATTCACCAGCGTCACCCGGCCGGCGGCGAGCGGGCCAGCCAGCGCCTGTTCCAGCGTCTGCAGGCGCTTGGCTTCGGCCTGGCGCTGCTTGACCTCCTGGTCCAGGCGCTGCGACAACTCCAGCTGCACGGCGACCACGCCGACCAGGATCAGCACGAACGCGCCCAGCAGCACCGACATCAGATCGCCGAATGCCGCCCAGATCGGGGCGTGTGAGCCGCCGTCGACCTCCAGCTCGTCGCTCATGCGCTGCCGGCCTTGCCGCGGCGCGCGGCCAGCTGCTGCAGTTCTTCCATCACCTGCTTCTGTGACAGCAGGCTGAGGTCGACCACCTCGCGCGCCTGCGCCACGTAGTACGCCAACTGCTCATCGCTGCGCGCCAGCGAGGCGTCCAGCGCACCGCCAATCTGCTCCAGGCGCCCGGAGAGCTCTGCCGAAGCGGTGCCGAACTGCTCGACGGCAGCGCCGAAGGTGCCGGCCAGCTGGCCCACTTCACCGGCACTGCCATTGAGCAACGTGGCGATGCCATCGAGCTTGCCGGTCTCGGCCGCGATATGGTCGCTGAAACGGCTACCGACGCGTTCCAGCAGTTCGGCCGAGCCTCCGACCAGTGCATCGACAGCGGTGCGCTGCTCGTGCGAGGCGTGGTTGATCGCGTCCAGCAGGGTCTGCACGGTGGCCAGCAGGTGGCCGCGTTCTTCCAGCATCCTGTTGTCGCGCACCAGGCTTTCGGACAGGGTGCTGCGCAGTTCGTTGATGACCTCGGCGGCGGCCTTCGGTGCCGCGGCCGCAGTCTGCAGCAGGGTGGACACTTCGGCCAGCGTGGCGCTGGCCTGGGCACGGCCGTTCTCGCCGATCTGCTGCGCGGTCTGTGCCAACGTGTCGCAGACCTGCTGCTGCTGTTCGGCAAGGCGCTGGCCATCGGCCTGCAGGCGCTCGGCCAGATCGGCCGAAACGCTCTGCAACGCATCGCTCCAGCGCTGCAGGCGCTGTTCGTCGCCTGCCAGCAGCTGGGCCTGCAACGCCGCGTGCGCCTGCTGCAGCTCGGTACTTACCGCGTCCCAACGCAGCTGGCGCTGCTGTTCGCGTGCATCCAGGCCCGCCTGCAGTTCGGCATGCGCCGTGGCGGTGGCGGCCTGTGCGGCCTGCCAATCCTGCAGGCGCTGTTGTTCGTGTTCCTGCAGCAGCGACTGGCCGGCGGCGTGGCGCTCATCCAGGGCATGCAGCAGCGCCTGCGCACGGTCATCCAGGTGGCTGCTGGCATGCTGCAGCGCCTGCTGCTGGCGCTCGACCAGTTCACTGTTCAATGCATGCTGCTGTTCGGCAGCAGCGCGCCAGGCCTCGGCGTTGCTGCTGGCATCGGCCTGCAGGCGCTCGCCGATGCGTGCCACCAGGGCTTCACCCTGCGTGCTCTGGCCTTCGCTGAAGGACTGCAGATGCTGGCGCAGTTCGGCAACCAGCGCCTGCTGCGCGCCGGTCTGCTCGGCCACTACCCTGGCCCAGCTCGCTTCGGTCGCCACGCGGCTGCGCTCGAAGCCCTCGGCCAGACCATTCAACTGCTGCTGCACGGCCTGTTCGACACGCGAATGCAGCGCCTGGCCGTGGCTGGCCAGACCGGCCAAGGTGGTTTCGGCCATCGGTTGCAGTGCGCCACCAATGGCCGCAGCACTGGCTTCGGCCCCCTCGCGCAGCGACTGCTGCAGCGAGGTTGCCAGGCGTTCCTGCAACGCCTGGCTCTGCGTCAGGAACTCGGCCTGACCGGCCAGCAGGCGCTCATTGGCGGCCGCGCTGTGCTGTTCGAAGGTGCTGGTCATCGCCTGCAGGCGATCGATCAGCGTAGGCAGCGCCGCAGACTGCGACTGCAGCAGGCGCAGCGACTCGGCACGCTGCCAGGCTTGCGAATACGGATGCAGGTCAGTGGCGATGGCGCGGTCCAGCTGCTGCACCACCTGCAGGCGGTCGCGGCGCAGCAGTGCCGACAGCAGGCCCAGCATGGCCGAGCTGGCCACGCCGGCGATGGACGTGCCGAAGGCCACCGCCAGCCCCTGCACTGGCGAGGCCAGCGAGCCGCGGATGGCCGCCATGTCGGTGGCGCTCTGCAGCGCCAGGCCGGTGCCGCGCAGGGTGTCCATCATGCCCAGCAGCGTGCCGAGCATGCCCAGCAGCACCAGCAGGCCTACCAGATAGGGCGTCAGCACCGGCGAGGGCAGGGCGGTGCGTTCGCCTTCCACGCGCAGGCGCACGGCATTGCGCAGGCCCAGCGGCAAACGCTCCAGCCACGGTGCCAGGCTTTCCTTGGCCAGCGAAAGGTCAGCCAGTGCGGCGCGCAGGCCATTGCTGGCCTGCCGGTAGCGGTACAGCTCCACGCCACCGGCGATGTAGCAGGCTGCGATGATCGCTGCCACGGCTGCACCCAGCGGGTGCACCGAGACATAGCCGACGCCAATCCAGCACACGGCCAGCAGGCCAGCAAGGAAGACAAGGACGTGGAAAACAGTTCTGGACATGGTGTTCCGGTCAGTGTGAGCGCAGGGCGGCAAGCAGCCCCTGGATCGGGTGGAAGCGCAGTTGCAGCTCGGCGAGCAGCAGCGTGCGCATGTCGTGGCGGAAGGACGCGCGCCAGCCGGGCTGGCCGTGCACGCGTTCGAATCGGGCACCCAGCACCGCCGGGGCGGTGGCGAGCAGGCTGTGCTCGCGCGGGCTCAAGGTCTGCTCCATCACCGCATCGACCTCGGCCAGCCGCGCCAGCTCCGGTGACGCCTGCACCAGCTGGTCGCGCAGGCGGCCGCGCAGGCGGCCGGTAGCGGTCTGGATGGCCTGCTGCAGCACCCGGTAGCGCTGCCGCAACGAAGCGAAGTTCGGCGCGGCGGCGGCCTCGGCCAGGTCCAGCAGGCGCTCGGCCTCGGCATCCTCGCTCAGCGAAGCCAACAGGCTCGCTTCGGCCTGGGCGCAATCGGCCAGCAGATCATCCAGCGCTTCGGCGGCCTCGGCCGGTTCAGCCAGGCGGCCATCCAGCGCCCCGGCAAGGGCCACGGCACGGCTCCAGTCCACCCACTGGCCGAGGCGATCGGTCAGGGCGGGACTGGAGGCCGGCATCGCGCCGTCGCTGAGACGGGCGAGCAGACGGAGGAAGTCCGGTCCATCCACGACCGGCTGCGCTGCGTTCGCCATCAAGGGGGTGGGGGCCAAAAACCGTTGATTTTACAACCAGATGAGGCCGGCCGTATGAAGGCGGGGGCGAGGGGCAGCACCGATCGGGCCACAAGGCTTAAAATGGTCGGCTGTACCACCGCACCCCGACTTCTGGAGCTTGAGATGACCGTTGCGCAGTTCTACCCGATCGGCACCCCCGGACAGCCCTGGGGCGACGCCGAACGCGCGCAGTGGCGGGCCCGCCAGCAGCGACAGCGCAGCTACCACGAAGACGTGGTGACCGCGCTGGAACGGCTGGACGAGCGCTTCGACGTGGTGCAGTACGGCCAATTGGACTACGCCCCGGACCACTACCCTCTGTTTGCGGTGGTGAACCACGACTGGAACCCGGCCCTGCCGACCGCGCTGGTCACCGGCGGCGTGCATGGCTACGAAACCAGCGGCGTGCATGGCGCCCTGCAGTTCCTGGAGCAGCACGCCGAGCGTTACCTGGGCCGCTTCAACCTGATCGTGGCCCCGTGCGTGAGCCCGTGGGGCTATGAGCGCATCCAGCGCTGGAACCCCATCGCCATCGATCCCAACCGCAGCTTCCGTGACGGCGGCCTGATCGAGGAAGCCGCCTCGCTGATGCGCTGGGTGGCCGAACGCAAGGCCAACATCCGGGTCCACCTGGACCTGCACGAGACCACCGACAGCGATCTGCACGAGTTCGACCCGGCCCGCTGCGCCCGCGACGGCAAGCCGTTCGAGCGCGACACCATTCCCGATGGCTTCTATGTGATCGGCAACAGCGAAGACCCGCAGCACGAATTCCAGAAGGCGCTGATCGCCGCGGTGGCCCCGATCACCCACATTGCCCCGGCCGATGCCGAAGGCAATCTGGTGGGCATGCCGCTGCAGTCGTTGGGCGTGGTGTGGGGCGAGTCGCGTTCCATTGGTGCATGTGCCGGCTTCACCGATGCGCTGTATGCCACCACCACCGAGGTGTACCCGGACAGCCCGCGCACCAACCCGCAGGAATGCAACGACGCCCAGGTGGCGGCGGTGTGCGCGGGGTTGGATTTCGCTCTGGCCAACTGATCGAGTACCGCATTGCGGCGCCGAGCCTTTGCTCGGCCGCTGCAGTGCGCAGCCGGGCCAGTCAGCTCCTTCTGCCCGCTGACGACGACTGTTGGACGCGTCGACCAAGCCGGGCACCGACGCCAGCGGGCAACCGCGCAGAGGTGCCGTCTTCGCCACGAGCATGGCTTCACGGCCCGCGAGCGATGCAATCGCGATGATGTTCTCTCCAGCGAAGCTGCGTGAGACACCATCGGGAATGCTCCAGAATCTGCTTCACCTTGCACCTCTGATCACCGCCGCCATGACCTGCGTAACGGCGCTGATCTGGGTGGTCTATCTGAGCGTGTTCCTGCGCAGCTACCGCCGCCAGCAACGGCCATCCATTCTGATCACCTCCGGTGCGGGCAAGCATCTGGATGCGCACTGTTTTGTGACCAACCTTGGGTTGGAGCCGGTGTATCTGCTGGATGTGGTCATCGATCTGATCGAGCCGGGCGGCAAGGTCGTCCGCGCAGTCATTCCCGAGCGCACTGAACATTGGAACAACGCTGTCCCCGGAGAGGAGGAGGACATCCGGCGCGCCACCAACGTGGGGCCGCTCAGCAGCGGCGGAGAACGCGACCTGGGCCGCTTCCGCACGCTCATCGACCGTGCCGGCACTGAGAACCCGGACATCAAGGCGGATATCGCCTTCACCAGCCTGGAGGTGTCCGTCGTCATCGTGACCGCCAGCCAGGCCGAGCTCTGTGGCGCCTCGCGCTGCTACCACATCGACCACACCGTGGAAGGCGCGCCCTGCCTCATGGCCAAGACCATCAAGGCCAAGCAACTGCAGGGCTGGTTGGCACGCAGGACCCTGACACGTCTGTTGAGTGCCCAGCTCAGGGCCAGCGGCGAAAGCTGAAGCACCGCCCCTCTGCTTGGACAGCCGATCGCGGCAACTCTCCGCTCTTCAGCGCATCACGATCCCGTGAACATCCTCACGACGCGGCACGCACCTTGTTGAACCGTTCACTGCCCCGGCGCCAGGCGATGCATCCGGCCATCGGCTTGCGGCGTATGCCCTCATGCACGCAACGCTTCTTCCCTGCTGCTACGGACGCCCTGCATTCCCGCATGGCTGCAAGGTGGTGCAGTGACGGCAGCGAACGCTGCGCATTTCCCAGCCCGGTTGGGCTATCAACGAGGACACGAACATGCGTACCCAGATCCAGCGCCTGACCCTTGCCGCCACCGTCGCGGTTGCCTGCGCAACTGCCCCGGCCGCCTTTGCCGCCGACAACCCGATGGTGGGTGGCGTGCCGATGTACGCGAACAAGACCATTGTCGAAAACGCCTCCACCGCCCAGAACCTGAGCACCTTGGTGACTGCCGTGAAGGCGGCCGGGCTTGTCGACACGCTCAGCGGCAAGGGTCCTTTCACCGTATTTGCTCCCGACAACCAGGCTTTCGCCAAGCTGCCCGCAGGCACCGTGGAAACGCTGCTGAAGCCTGAAAACAAGGCCAAGCTGACCCAGGTCCTGACCTATCACGTGGTGCCGGGCACCTACACCTCCACCCAGCTGACCGCAGCAGCGCGCAGCCACGGTGGCAGCAGCACGCTGAAAACGGTGCAGGGTGAAGCGCTGACGGTGAAGCTGCAGGATGGCAAGGTCTGGGTGGTCGACGCCAAAGGCGGCAAGTCTGCGGTGACCACCGCCGACGTGAGGCAGTCCAATGGCGTGGTGCATGTGGTCGATTCGGTGCTGATGCCGAAGTAAGCCCAGGGCCGCAACATCGATGGCAGTGCGGGAGCGGCTGGTTTCACAGGCCAGCCGCTCACGATTGAGCGCGGTTCAGCGATCAAGCGCGTCGGGCGTTGTGCCTGCCGCCGCCCAGCCCCCACCCAGCGCCAGGAACAGATCCACCTGACGGTCCCCCAGCTGCGCGCGCGATGCTGCCAGGGCAGACTCTGCATCGGCCAGCGCAGCCTCGGCAGACAGCACGTCGATGAAGTCGATCCTGCCGAACCGGTACAACTGCCCGGCCTGGTCGCTCGCATGTGCCGCGTCGTCGCGGGCGAGGGCAAGGCTGTGCTCGCGATCGATCTCCTGTGCGTAGGCCGACAGCGCGGTTTCTGTCTGCCGCAGCGCGTCCAGCACCACGCCATCGAACGATGCCAGCCTGGCATCGGCGTTGGCGCCGGCCGCATCGATCCGCGCCCGGGTTGCGCGGCGGTTCGGCCAGCGCCACGACAGCAGCGGCCCGAAGGACGCGCCGAGGCTGTCGCTGCTCAGCAGCTGCTTGAATGAACCTGCCGTGCCGGCGGACGCGCCGATGCTCACCTGTGGGTACAGGGCTGCCGTTTCCACGCCGATCATCGCGGTGGCGGCCGCCAGGCTGCGCTCGGCCGCGCGGACATCCGGGCGGCGCTGGATCAGCTGGCCACCGTCGCCGACCGGAACCGGTTGCTGCAGGCGCGGCGGTTGTTGGCAGTTGGCGACGTCCTGCGGATAGTCGGCCGGTACGCGTCCCATCAGCGCCGCCAGCGCGAACAGGGCCGCCTGCCGTTCGGCAACCAGATGCGGCACCGCCGCCGCACTGCGGTTGGCCGCCGCGCGTGCCCGGCTGACGTCGAACTCGGTTCCGCGTCCGCCGGCCGCCAAGCGCGTGGTGGCGTCCAACGTAGCGCGCTGCGTAGCGAGCACCCGCTGCGTCGCCGCCAGGGTGAGGTTGGTCGAACAGATGCCGACATAAGCGCGGGTGACAGCGGCGGCGACCACCACCCGCACCTGGTCACGTGCTGCAGCGACAGCCTCTGCATCGGCGCTGCCAGCTTCGATACCGCGGCGGATGCCACCTGCCAGATCCAGTGGGTAGGACAGGTGGATGCCGAGCGCATACACCTGCGGTGGCGAGGTGGGTGAGGTATATCCCCCGGCATGGGCCAGCGTGGCCGATGCATCTGCGTCGGTGCTTACCGAGCCCTCGGCCTGGTACTGCAGCACCATCGCCGTGGCGCGGCGCAGGTTGGCATCAGCCGCGCGCAGATCGGTGTTGGCTCGCAGTGCTTCGCTGACGTAAGCATCGAGTCGTGGATCATCGTACAGCTGCCACCAGCGGTCCGGCAGCTCCGCCTGTGCGTAGGCCGCCTGGTGGCTCGATACGAATGCGCGGCGGGCTGCCGGGGCGGCGGCAACCGCATTGGCCGGCAGCGTGTAGTCCGGGCCGGACACGCAGCCGGCCAGCGACAGCGCACAGGCGAGCACGCCCACGCGTGATGCCGTGCCGATCACTTGCAGGCTCCCTGCGCGCGCGGCGTGATGGTCACGCTGGCGGTCCTGCCGACGATCAGGCGCGTATCCGGTGCCACGTCGTCCAAGTGGATGCGCACCGGTATCCGCTGCGCCAGCCGCACCCAGGTATACGTTGACGCAACCGATGGCAGCAGGTTGTGGGTGCTCGCGCGCTGATCGTCGGCAATGCCGGCGGCGATGCTCTCCACATGCCCATGCACGTCGCGGCCATCGCCCATCAGGCGGGCGACAGCGGCATCGCCTTCGTTGATGCAGTTGAGCTTGGTTTCTTCGAAATAGCCTTCGACCCGGAGGCTGGCGCCGTCGATCAGCGCCAGCGCCTGGGCACCCGGCTGCAGGAAGTCGCCCGGGTGCAGGTCGAGGTTGGTGACGATGCCATCGGCGCTGGCGCGCACTTCGGTGCGCTGCACGTTCAGCAGCGCCACCCGCCGCTCCGCTCGGGCCTGTGCAAGGCCGGCCACTTCGGTATCGACCTTGGCGGCATTGCGCTCCCGCGTTTCCGAAGCCACCAGGTTGCCCAGCGCGATGTCCCGCTTCGATTCACGGCGGGCAAGGGCAAGCGTGGCCTGCGCGCTGTTCACCGCGGCATCGGCCTTGTCCAGCGCGGCGGCGTAGCGCGGCTGGTCCAGCACCAGCAGCAGCTGCCCGGCTTTCACCCGCTGGTTGTCCTGCACCAGCACCTGGGTGACCAGCCCGCCCATGTCCGACGCCACGCGGATCACGTCCGCCCGTACGCGGCCGTCGCGCGTCCACGGCTGCGCTTCGTAGCGGTTCCACAGGGACAGGGCCGCGATGACGGCAACGACGAAGAGGCAGAGCGTTGCGCTCCAGCGGCCAATGACACTCAACAGGTGCTTCATTTCAGGTTCTCAAGCAGGGGCGCGAGCTGGATCAGCAGCTCCGCCAGGATCACGAACAGCGAAAGGCCCACCAGCGGGCGATAGGCGAACAGTCGGTACAGGCCGAGGCTTGCCAATAACCGCGAGGCCATCATCGACAGCGCCAGCGCGATGAGTGCCACCGCCAGCAGCCCGGGAACGAAGACGCCGTCAATGGAGATATCGGAAAACATCGACTCAGTCCCCATGTACGATCAACGGAGCGATCAGGTCACGGCGCAGGCCGCAAAGCAGCGCAAGAACAGGCTTGGATGCGCCGTTGCTGCCAGCGATGATCACCTCGCGTGTGCGCTCGAGTGATTCCAGCACCGGCGTATCCACTGTGCGGCATGTGGAGGTACGGATACGGAAGTGGGCCGACGCGCTGTGCAGCAACTGGGCCAGGCAGTCGTGGCTGCGGCGATCATTCAACGCCCCGCCAATTACGCGAAGTTCGGCCACGGCACTGGCCGCGCGCATGTCCGCAAACAGCGTCCGCAACGTGGGGGCTGCATCCGGATGGCCGCGCAGGCGAGGGGCAAGCAGCGCAAGCCGATCCACCATGCGGCTTGTCCAGTCGCTGGCATTTCGCACCTGCCCGGCGGCGCGGCGTGCGATGTCCCGTCGGATCACATCCTGCAGGCGCGCGCGGCTGCGATTGCTGTCCAGCGTCTGCAACAGCGACATGCTGCACAGCGCCGCCGCCGTACCCACGAACAGCGCGACGCTGCTGTTGAGCGCGCCCGCGATGTGGGTGGCATTGGTGGCGCCCAACCCGGCGATGAGGGGGAAGGTGAGCACTACCCCCAATGCGCCCATGATGAACGGCGGGCGGGCGAGGAACGAGCCACACACCAGCAGTGCCGGCGCCAGTGCCATGGCCAGGCCGACGAAATCGGACAGACCCGGAAAGATCAACAGCGCGTAGAACAGCCCGATGACCACGCCGATGGTCGACCCGATCAGATAGCGCATGACATGCCCGGCAGGTGCCTCGGTGGTCCCGAACAACACGCAGGCCGTGCCGATGATGGAGACGGCGGTTGCACCATCGGACCACGCGGTAATGATCCACAGCGCGCAGGCCAGTACGATGCCAACGAAGGCACCCAAGGCGCTGCGCAGGGCGATCCGGTGGTCACGATGCAGCACATGACCGCTCGCCTTCCTGGCAAGGTGCGCGGGCACATGCAGGCGCCAGGCCGGGCGGGCGGCGTGCAGCTGCTCTTCCAGCAGCCGGCAGTCGTGATGCGCAGCATCGAGTTCGGCCTGACCTGCGCAGAGATCTGCACGCATCAATTCCTGCCAAGTGGTGTGCGCCGTGCCAGCGGGCTGCGCGCGCAACTGGGCCAGTGATTCGTCCACGGCGCTGGACAGCATCAGCACATCGAGCATCCGGTCATGCAGTGCGCGCAGGATCTGCACCTGGGCGACGCCGTGCACACTGTCGAACGGCAGGTGGATGGACAGCGTGTGCAGGTCGAGGAGGTCCGCGGCTACCTTGGAGCGATCCGCAGCCAGTACCGTTTCGTTTGCGCCAGCGCGCATGTCCCGCGTCCAGCGCTCCGCATCGGCGAGGATCGATGCGACGCGCGCGTGCACACGCGGCGAGACCCGGCGTGGCCACAGCAGGCCATGGACCAGCGTCGCCGCAAGAATGCCGATGGAGATTTCCTGCACGCGGGTGATGGCGATGGTGAAGACGTCATCGGGCACCATCACCGCCGGGAAACCAATCAGGCTGGTGGTGTACCCGGCCAGCAGGAAGGCGTACGCACGCGGTGTGCGGTCGAGCATGGCCAAATACAGGCACAGGCCCATCCAGGCGGCCAGTACCACGCCCAACACCATCGGCGCGTTGGCGAACCGCGGCACCAGCAGCACCGTAGCAACCGCACCGCCGACCGTTCCCAGCAGCCGGAACAGGCCACGGCTGAGTGTCGCGCCGGACATCGGCTGCGACACCAGGTAGACAGTGCCGATCACCCAGAACGGGCGGGTCAGGCCGATGCGCAGCGAGACATACAGCCCGAGGATGGCGGCGAGCAGGCATTTGAGCGAGAACAGCACCGCTTCGCGGTCGACCTTCAATGCGGGCGACGTCAACAGCGCGATGGGGCGCAAAAGCCAAGGGCGGGTGGGGGCGGGGATGTGCATGGCGCCATCGTATTCAGCGAGCCCCGTCGCCGAATTTCGCTAGAATGTCAGTCTATCGCTGAATCCGGTCATCGAGAATGACTCGCATTTCACTGCCTGGCTTTGATCTGGACCCGGACGCGACGGATCGGCCGGCAGTGGCCAGCCGCCTGCAGGTGGCCGACCACGATGCCGAGATTCCAGTGCATGACCACCGCAAGGGACAGCTGATCCTGGCACTTCATGGCGCGGTGACCTGCGAGGTGGCCAATGCGTTGTGGATCGTGCCGCCACAGTGCGGCGTGTGGATTCCGGGCAGCATGCCGCACAGCAACCGGGCCACCGCCAACGCCCGCCTGTGCTATCTGTTCGTCGAGCCGGGCGTTGTCGACCTGCCACTGCACTGCGTGACGCTGTCGATCTCGCCGATGGTGCGCGAGATGATCCTGCACCTGGCCGATGCGCCGCAGGACTACCCGCGCGGTGGGCACACCGATCGCCTGGCGCGAGTGCTGCTGGACGAACTGGTGCAGATGCCGGCCGAGCGGTTGTACCTGCCGGTGAGTGACCACCCCAAGATCCGCGCGCTGGCTGCGGCGCTGTCAGCCAATCCGGCCGACCGCAGCACCATCAGCGAGTGGGCCAAACGCCTGGCGTTGGGTGAGCGCACGTTGACGCGGCTGATTGATCGGGAAACCGGACTGTCGTTCGGGCGCTGGCGGCAGCAGCTGCATCTGCTGGTTGCCATTCGCGAGCTTGCAGGCGGCGCGGCGGTGCAGCGGGTTTCTGAAACCCTGGGCTATGAATCGGTGACGGCGTTCATCACGATGTTCAAGAAGGCGCTGGGGCAATCGCCCACGCGGTATTTTGCGGCGCGGTTGCGGGATCAGGATTCAGCTGCGCGTGGTGGTTGATGGTGACTGGCTGACGTTGATTTGCTGAAAGGGCGCATCAGCTCTCTGCGGAACTGCGTTTGTCACGTATCGAATAGATCACCGAAAAGATCTTCCAGCCCCGCTCGGTGCGGACCAGCCCTTGTTGATCAGCGAGGTGCGGAAGGACTCGATCACCTGTTCGATCGCTTCCACATCGGCAGGCGTGCGTTGCTCTGCGTAGACCGGAAGGCTGGGCAACAGGCAAAGGGCGAGGGTGGTGAGGACCGTTCCTGGAGTGTGCATCTGTAGTGTCGGGTTGCAGGGGAGGGCGGGCATGCGCATCAGCGAGCGTACGTGCGCCAGAAGAGCACATGATCGCCGGTTCCGCTTGTTGCGACGAAGATCGACTTGCCGAATTCGGGCTCGCAACGAAAGAAGATATAGGAGCGCTTCAGAGCGGTCTCACTCGGCCACCAGCTTCGATTGAACAGCGCCGGCTGGGTAGCGCTGTGGTTGAGGGGCCGGCAACCGGGCGGCAACAGCAACTGCTTGCTGCGTGGTTTGCTGAAGGCAAGCGCGCTCACGTTTGAATCGAGGTCGTGCACCTCACGCAGGTCGGTCGCCTCCTCGGGCACCCACGCGGGAATCCAGCCCTTGGCAATCATCTCGGCGTCGACGGCTTCCTGCTTCGTGGCGTAGGAGCTGTCCATCACCAGATCCAGATCGCAGGAGATGAGTATCAAGCAGAGCGCGAAGAGGAGGAACAGCCTCATGCGGTCTGAAAATGGAGGTAATGTCGGCGTCATAGACGATCCTGCAGCGCATCCTTGCATCACTGGCTTGACGGTGCACGCTAGCACCAATGAAGACTGGAAGCAGTTTGGGGGAGTACTCTGATCACCAGGGAGGGGCGTTGCCGATATCGATAATCGTGACCGACATCCCACGGCTTGACTTGATTATGTAATGGGCTTGCGCGATAACTGCCCCGTGCGGCGTTGCCGCATTCCGGAACAGGGACGATCCGAAGCAGGGCGCGATAGGGCGGTGAACCGCCCGTGCGCCTTCGTCCCTCCCGGCGCGGTATTCGCCCAGGAAGGAGAACACGGATGTTCGAACGGACAATGAAGCTGGTGTGTGTGGCGCTGACGATGGCCGCGCTTGGCTGCGCGGCCCCCCTTGCCGCGCAGGCGCAGGAGAGCAAGACAACCTGGCGCATCTCCCAGCCAAGCGGGAATTCGACCCAGTACAAGACTCAGCAGGAGGCAGTGCAGGCGATCAAGAGCCTGCCCGCGCCGAGTCCGTTCCCGCCTGAGCTCCAGTTCGGTTGGCAGTCCGTCAATTCGATCAAGTCGAAGGTCGTGGACCTGGAGGGAAATACCTCAATCACGTACTGGATGGGCAAGT
Source organism: Stenotrophomonas sp. 10L48 (assembly GCF_056395105.1). NCBI lineage: Bacteria > Pseudomonadati > Pseudomonadota > Gammaproteobacteria > Lysobacterales > Lysobacteraceae > Stenotrophomonas > Stenotrophomonas sp. 10L48. Next base: position 94,354 of record NZ_JBFTIX010000002.1, read on the forward strand.
CCCAGCCCTCCGACCCTGATTGGTCGTATCTGAGTACCGCTATATTCCCGACAGAAGAGGCGATGGTTGCTTCCTATCTCGCCGATATCAAGGCGTTCAATCCTGTATGCCCGGGTGCAGCCGTTACGCCTACAAGCGAGTGGTATGCGCTCAGCCCGGACATGGAAGGAACCATCGAGACACGTGATTTTGAAGTGATATACATGACCGGCGACAACACAGCCGAGTCGCCGTGCACGCCCTACCCAAGCGATGCCCATATGACGCGGACCCGGCGTCTGAACTGCCCGGTCCCCCTCACCCAGTGGTCCAACAAGCACGAAGCCTGCGTCAGCGAAGAGTTCGTAGCAACCATCACCTCCAAGACGACGCAGTGCGACAAGGATGGCGGGAACGGCAATTGCCCGACCTCGGGTAACAGCGCCATGAGTGGCATGAGCCCGAACCCCTCCAGCACTCCGGCATCGCAGGAGCCTCCGTGCACTGGCACCGTAGGCAACCCCTGCGACGTGAAGACCGGTGAGAAGTACGAGATCGCGCAGGACTTCGATCTGGGCTGGGTTGCACTGACGCGCTACTACCATTCGGGAATATCCACCTCGTCCGGAGGCTTCGGCTACGGTTGGACACACTCGCTAGGTGCCCAGCTCGCACTGGATGGGGCGGGCGGCGCAGGCATCGTTGAAGCCACCGGTTTCCAGCGCGCCTTCAAGAAGATCGGCCAGGTCTACGAGGCCGCCGACAGCAGTGGCGATCGCCTGGTCCAGAATGGAAACTGGACGCTGTACGCGTCCGACGCCATTTCGACATTCGACGATGCGGGCCGGCTCGCCGTGAAGCGCTTTGTGGACGGCACGTCGCTCACCTTCATCTATGACGATAGCCAGCGCCTCGCTGCCGTCGTGCACAGCAGCGGCCGTACGCTTGAATTCGTCTATCAGTCCAACGACTACGAAGCATTGATCAGCTCCGTTCTGGTCGCGGGCGTACCGCAGGCGAGCTATACCTATACCGCGCACGGGCAGGTCGCTACCGTCACGTACGCGGGCGGCGGGGTGCGCACCTATCACTACGAGAATCTGGATTTCCCCCAGCACCTGACCGGCATTACCGCCGAGGATGGGCGCCGCTACAGCACCTTCACCTATGACACCATCGGTCGCGTCATTTCGAGCCAGCACGCGGGTGGCGCTGATGGCGTAACCCTTGCCTACAGCCCCAATGGCGGTGCGGTGGTCACTGATGCATTGGGCCATCAGACCGATTACACGCTGACAGCCGGTGGCGACAGCGCACCTCCCCGCAAGGTGTCGGGCACGACCGATGCCCAGGGTTCGGTCAGCCGCACCTACTATGACGGCGCGGTCGATTTCCGCCGGCGTCTGGATACCTATACGGACCGGCGCGGCGTCCAGACCAAGCACACATATAGCGAAGGCGTCGACGCGGTGACGGGCCGACCGGTCAACACCCATACCATCACCGATGCGGTGGGCCTGCCTGAACAGCGTGTTGTGCAGGCCGTGCGCGACAGTGTGACCAACGCGGTGCTGGCGACGACCATCGGTCAGCGTGAGACGCGTACCGCCTACAACCCGCGCCGACAACCGGTGAGCGTGACCCTGAAGGATCTGGCATCCGGGCAGACGCGTACGACCACATATACCTATTGCGAGGCTGCGGATGTGGCCGCGGCGGGCAGTTGCCCCGTGGAGGGGCTGCTGAAGAGCGTGGATGGCGCGCGCACCGACGTGGCCGACGTCAGCACCTATGCCTACTACGCCGCAGACGACGCAGGGTGCGCGACCAATGGGGCCTGCACCTATCGCAAGGGCGACCTGCGCAGCGTCACCAATGCACTTGGTCAGACGGTGGAGACGTTGGCCTACGACGCCTACGGGCGACCGTTGTCGGTGAAGGATGCCAATGGCGTGGTCACCGACTACGCCTACCATGCCCGGGGCTGGCCCACCTCGGTGACCGTACGCGGAGCCACTACCGCCGATGATCGATCCACCCACATCAGCTACTGGCCCACCGGCCAGGTGCAGCAGATCACCGAGCCCGATGGCAACAGCGTGACCTACGTGTATGACGCTGCACAACGACTGACCGACATCGAGGACAACGCCGGCAACACCGTCCACTACACGCTGGACAATGCCGGCAATCGCCTGAAGGAGGACACTCTGGATGCAGGCGGCACCCTGCGCCGCACCCTGGCACGCACCTTCAACACGATTGGCCAGCTTACGGCGCTGAAAGACGCCGGCAACCACGCCACTGGCTTCACCTACGATGCAAACGGCAACCCGCAGACGGTAACCGACGCCCTGCAGCGCGTCTCCAGCCAGCAGTACGATCCCCTGAACCGGCTGGCGCGGACCCTGCAGGACGTGGGAGGAGTTGCTGCGGAAATCCGCAGCCAGTACAACGCGCTGGACCAGGTCACCCAGGTGACTGACCCGAAGGGCCTGCACACTACCTATGCCTATAACGGTTTCGGTGATCTGACTGGACAGGTCAGTCCGGACAGTGGCGCCAGCAGCTTCACCGTTGATGTGGCTGGCAACCGCAAGACCGCCACCGATGCGCGGGGCCTCACCGCTACCTACAGCTACGACGCGCTCAACCGCCTGATCGGCATCGCCTATCCGGACCCCAATCTGGACGTGGGCTACAGCTATGACGTGGCACCGGCTGCCTGCGCCGCCGACGAGCGCTTTGCCAAGGGGCGCCTGGGGCAGGTGTTGCACGCGAATGGCAGCACCCAGTACTGCCATGACCGCTTCGGCCAGGTCACCCGCAAGGTGCAGACCGTCAACGGCGTCGTCAGCACGCTGCGTTATGCCTACAGCAAGTCCGGCCGCCTGACCGCGTTGACCTACCCGGACGGCAGCGTGGCCGACTACGTGCGAGATACCCAGGGGCGCGTCAGTGAGATCGGCCTGACCCGCCCTGGGCAGTCGCGGCAGATCGTGGTGAACAACGTGACCTACGCGGCCTTCGGCCCGGCGTCAGGGTGGACCTACGGCAACGGGCGTCAATTGCAGCGGCCACTGGACCTGGATTACCGCCAGCAGGCCGTGCATGACCCGGCAACAGGCGGGCTATCGCTGAGCTATGGCTATGATCCGGTCGGTTCGATCATCGAGCTGAAGAATGGAGCAGGGTCCGAAGTGCTGGCCAAGTACGCCTATGACGCGCTCGGCCGCCTGACCCAGACCCAGGACGGTACGACCGGCACGCCGATTGAAACCTACGGCTACGACGCAACCGGCAACCGCATCTCGCTGACCACTTCGGCAGGAACCGCCAATTACACCTATCCGGCCACCAGCCACCGGCTGACTGCGGTGGATGGCGAGGTGCGGAATCACGACGCATCGGGCAACACCACCAGCATTGGCAGCAAGGCTTTCACCTACAACGATGCCAACCGCATGAACGCAGTGAAGCAGGGCAACGCCACATTGGAGAGCTACGCCTACAACCATCGCGGTGAGCGCGTGCTGCGTACCCCGGCCGGTGGTGCGGCTCAGATTACCCTGTATGACGAGGCAGGGCAGTGGGTGGGCAACTACTCGGCCACGGGGCAGGCGCAGCAGCAGGCGATCTGGCTGGACAACTATCCGGTGGCGTTGATCAATGTGCCGAGCGCCGGCGTACCGGAGCTGGCCTACGTCCAGCCGGATCATCTGGGTACGCCGCGCGTGGTGATCGACCCGGTACGGAACGTCTCGATCTGGGAGTGGAGCAACAAGAGCGAAGTGTTCGGCAACCAGATTACGAGTGCCGACCCGGATGGCGACGGTGTGGCGTTCGAGCTGGCGCTGCGCTTCCCGGGCCAGCAGGCGACGGATGCGAGTGGGTTGTTCTACAACTACCAACGGGAGTACGACCCGGCAGTGGGGCGGTATTCGCAGAGTGATCCGATTGGGTTACGAGGCGGAATCAGCACCTACGGATACGCTGGCGGAAACTCACTTAGCTTGATAGACCCGTTGGGATTAAGGAACGTGCACAAGACAGCCGTCGCAATTGGGAATGCCATCAACGCTGGGCGCTTGCTTGCTTCAGGTACGCTGAGGATCGCTGGAGGACTTGGCATGGAGGGTGCAGTAGTGACCGCCGCACCGGGCTCCGCAAGTATTGGGTTGGGCGTCTGGAACATCACTAGTGGCCAGAAGGCGTGGGCTCGCGCCGAGCAGCAGTGGGCGGAGGCAGCCTGTGAAGACAGTAGCAATTATTCAAGGGGCGACGTCCTGAAGACATACTCGGGTTTGTTGCCTTGGGGAACTGAGTCAGATGACCCTGGTGAGCCTTTTTGGATTGATATTATGGAGAAGCACGTTAAGGAGGCTGTCCATAAGCCAAGTGAATTCTTGCAGGAAGTAGGAACCATAGGACTATGAAAACTGGATTGCTGCTCCGCTATGTTGCTTTGATGATCCTGATCCTCCTGGGCTGGTGGTTTTATAGGCACATAAGCCCCGCGCTGATGACGTTGATTGGGCTAATCATCATGGGCGGAAGCACCATTTGGGTCATTTTGGCTCTCACAAGAAAGCCAAGTGAAGTGGCCCGAACAACCAAATCTTGGTGGCGCTTGATCTGGGATGGCTTCTGGGGACTTTGAGCTATCAGGGCTGGTATCGGCGTAGGCGGCGGGTTCTCATTCGATCCTATGGGTGGAAGCCCCGATCAGAAAGCTGCCGACTCATGTGAGTCTGCCAACGGAGTAGGAGTCTACGCAGAGGCATCGGGAACTCTCGGTATCATCGGCGCAGGCGTTGGAGCCAATTACGGTGCGACGCAGTCGTTCGACTCGAAGGGCCGTGTTCAGCACTCTGAATATAAGTGCGTGTCCCCTGCGGAGTGTCAGCCGCTAGCAGTTCGACCCGCTGAACAGGCTGGCTCAGACCCTGCAGGACGTGGGCGGCGTGAAGGCGGAAATTCACAGCCAGTACGACCAGTACGGCGCATGGGACCAGATCATCTAGGTCACCGTCCCGAAGGGGTTGCGCGCCACCTGAACTTCCAGCGGTTTCGGTGATCTGACTGGCCGGGTCAGCCCGGGCAGTGGTGCGAACAGCTTTGCCGTCGACGCCGTCGGGAATAGCAAGATCGCCACCGACCCGCGCAGTGTTACTAATCGCTACGATGCGCTTACCCGCTTGGTCCGAATCGCCTAGCCATGCCCTAATCTTAGTGTGGGCTACAGCTATGACGCGAGGGTCGCCTCGGCCAAGTGTGTCACGCCAAAGGAAACCCCCAGCACTGCCACGACCGCATTGGAGCCGTTGATGTCGAAATCAAAGCGAGCTTGGCGCCCCCTCGTCTTCTTTCCGGGCTTGGTATTCTGCAGTCTGGCTGCCTTCATGGGCGTCTTGGTTCTGAAGTTTGGAATCAACAATAGCGGCACGCTGTGCGGTCGACTTTGTGGTTTTGGATTTGCGATTCAGCAGTACTTTGGCCAATTGGCCTATGAGAGGTCCGTCGCGGCGATGTGCTTCGTCGCGGCGGCAGTAGCGTTGGATATCGCGATCCGACAAGGGCTGCGCGAAAGTCCATCAGCCCAGTCAGGAAAGAAACGGCGTCAACGATGAAGGCTTTTCGGTTCCACGGACGCCGGCGTAGTGCTGCAAGCCATCGTGCATCAAGGAGTACGAGCAGCGCTGCTCAACGTGCGGCCGGCTCAGCTGTCGATCCCGGAAATGACCAAGCCCCCCAAGGCTGACAGGTTGGGCGTTCCCAGCTGCGGGGCGGCGTGCAGCGGTTCATGCCAGAAGCGGAAGGGAGCAGACCGGCGTTTGCCAAGGCGAGGCACATTAGCTTCCGCGTACCAAGGAAGGCCTGATGAAGGCCCAGCGAGCACGGGTTGCATGAGGGCGGAGAATTCCGAACGGAAGCGGTGATGACTTGGATGTTGGTTGTTTTCTATGCGGCGCTCTCGGTGCTCGCGTATGTCGCAATGGTCGGCAGAACTCCTACCAGACGGCTGTTCTCCGCGATTGGAATCGCTGTTGTTCAAATAGCTTCGCTTGTGTGGATTCAGATCACTGCAAGAGCGCTAGGCTCGCAGTCCAATCATGGTTCTTATTCTGTGGGAGTTGGTGAGCTCTACCTCGCCATACGCCCCATCCTCTTGTTCAACCTGGCGGTATGCATCGTCCTTGTTCTGATCTTTCTGGTTGCTCTATCCGGAAAGAGAGCAACAGGCGAGTGAGCGTGGGGCAATGCTGTTGTTGAGACGGAGTAACACGCGAGACAAAGGGGGGGGGGGGGCTGCAGTACCGGTGGGCTTTTTCCCGTTCGCTGGTGAACCTGGAGGCGCAAGGTGCATTCCAAGCGAGTCCCGTTCACCCCTCCACCTGCAACCGCCCCACAGCCTGCGCACTCAACGCCAGGCACGCCAGCATCAGCCCCTCCATCACCCGGTCGCCCACGTAGTCCTCGGGCTCGCCGTTCTGCCGGGTTCGCTCCGCCGCCAGCAGTACCTCCTGCACCACCCGCAAGCCGGCCAATGCGCAATCGGCATCGGCCAGCGCCATGCAGCGCCCGGGCAGCTGGTGTCGCTCTGGCCAGGGCTGCCCGTCGGCGGCGGCGCCTTTGCCGATGCGTCTCAGGTTGGCACTCAAGGTGTTCGCATCCGGGTGCACGGCCTCTGCCAGGTCATCGGCGTTGGCCGGGTCGCTGTAGGCGTGCAGATGGGGCAGGTCAGATCCGTTCATGGCATGGCTCCGTGCAAGGCAATCGGTAGCCGCCACACAGAGGTGGCGGACGGTACGTGGTTCGAATCCGGGTTGACCTCAAGCCGGCGGGCGCGAACGCCCCCACGCACCGCCCGCCATAGCCGGCAGACGGATTGCCAGCCGGCGCCACGGAATGTGGACGCCGACTGGCAAGCGCAATCACTCAAGGTCAACACGGGATTCGAAACCCGGCCACCCGTTTTCGGTGGCACGCCATCTGAGCCCGCGTCGCTGTGCAATGCCAATCAGAAGAGTTGCAAATAGCTCACGATTGGAGACGCTTTCGGCATTGAACCACGCTGTTAAGTACCGGCACTGCTGGCTGCCGCGATGACCCACCGCGACCAGGCAATCTGCGACAGGTGTCGTGGTTGGGTGAAGAAGCGGGACGTAGCGGCCGGTTCGAAAACGACAGGGTTGAAGGCTGTACCCTTCAGCGCCACCGCAGTCGAGCTCCGGGTTGACGCTTTCAGCGCCCCGGCGCACTCTGAGGGCTCGGGTCGACAACCTGTTCAGGCGCCCAGCGGCATGGTGGGCTCAGGAGTGAAACAGCCATGAGCCAACTCACCGACGGGTTCGGACGCCGCTTCCCGTATCTGCGCCTGTCATTGACCGAGGCCTGCAACTTCCGTTGCAGTTATTGCCTGCCCGATGGCTACCAGGCCGACGGCCGTCCGCGCTTCCTGGCGGTGGACGAGATCGCGCGCCTGGTGCGCGCCTTTGCCATGCTGGGGATGAGCAAGATCCGCCTTACCGGGGGTGAGCCCAGCCTGCGCAAGGACCTGGACGAGATCATCGCTGCGGTGGCGGCCGTGCCGGGCATCCGCAAGGTGGCCATCACCACCAATGGCACGCTGCTGCCGCGGCGCCTTCCCGGCTGGCACCGGGCCGGCCTGACCGCGCTGAACGTAAGCATGGACAGCCTGCAGCGCGAGCGCTTCAGGACCATCACCGGCCACGACCGCCTGCCGGAAATCCAGCAGGGGCTGGCGATGGCACAGGCATTGGGCCTGCCGGCCATCAAGCTCAACGCGGTGCTGCTGCGCGGCCTGAACGACGATGAGTTGCCGCAGTGGATGAACTTCCTGCGCGACCGTCCTTTCAGCGTGCGCTTCATCGAACTGATGCGTACCGGCGACAACGAAGCCTATTTCCAGCGCCACCATCTGCGCGCCGACGTGGTGATCGAGCAGCTGCTGGCCGCTGGCTGGCACGAGCGCCCGCGCGCGGACGATGCCGGCCCCGCGCGCGAGTTCAGCCACCCGCAGCATCGCGGCACGGTGGGCATCATCGCCCCGTACTCGCGTGACTTCTGCAAGGGCTGCAACCGCCTGCGGGTGACCGCCAAGGGCGATCTGCGGCTGTGCCTGTTCGGCGAATTCGGCGTGCCGCTGCGCCCGCTGCTGCAGAGCGACGACGACCAGGACGCGCTGCTGGCACGCATCACCACACAGCTTGGCCTGAAAGCGGCCGGGCACGGATTGCACCAGGGCCAGACCGGATTGATTCCGCACCTGGCTTCGATTGGAGGATGAGGAACACGATGCCGGGTGATCTGAAGGCGGCCTTCCACATGGCCGATGTGCGCGACAAACGTATTACCCGCCGCCGCGCGGTGGCGGTGGGCGAGCTGCATGCCGGGCCAGTGGCCTACCCGCTGATTGTCGAGCGCCGGTTGCCAAAGGGCGATGCGCTGGTGATGGCCGAGATTGCTGGGCTGCAGGGCGCCAAGATGGCCTCGATGCTGATGCCGCTGTGCCACCCGTTGCCGCTGGAACTGGTGCAGGTGTACTGCGCGCCGGTGCCGGAGCGGCAGGCGATACGCGTGTGGTGCGAGTGCGCCAGCGAGGCCCGCACCGGTGTGGAGATGGAGGCGCTTGCCGGCGTCAACGCGGCACTGCTGACCCTGTACGACCTGAGCAAGCCGGTGGAGCCGGCGCTGCGCATCGAGGGCATCCGCCTGTTGTTCAAGGAGGGCGGCAAGCGCGGCCTGTGGCTGCATCCCGACGGCATGGACGAGGGCGAGCGCGCGCGCTTCAGGCCGCGCCCGCCGAAGGGCCTGAACGGCGCGGCCTGCGCGGTGATCACCCTGAGCGATCGCGCCAGCGAGGGTAGCTATGCCGACGAGTCCGGCCCGAAGCTGGTGAGCGGGTTGCAGTCGCTCGGTGGCGAGGTGGTGGCTGCCGAGGTATTGCCCGATGGCATCGAGCCGCTGGCGGGCCGCCTGCGTGCGCTGGCGGGCGAGGGCGTGCGCTTGTGCCTGTGTACCGGCGGCACCGGGCTTGGCCCGCGCGACCTGACCCCGGAGGCGCTGCGTTCGTTGAATGCGCGACCGGTGCACGGCTTGGCGCAGATGGTGCGCGCGTTGAGTGCGCAGCACACGCCGATGGCCTGGCTGAGCCGGGCCGAGGTGGTGCAGCTGGATGACATGCTGGTGTTTGCGCTGCCGGGCAGCCCGCGTGCGGCCGCGCAGTGCCTGGACATCCTGGCGCCGGTGCTGGGCCACGCATTGGCGATGGTCGATGGCGGTGGCCACGCATGATTGCCTACAGCGAAGCGCTGCAGCACCTGATGGAAGCGGCTGCACCGCTGCCGGCCGAGCGGCTGGCATTGCATGAGGCTGCGGGTCGCATCCTGGCCACGGACATCATCAGCGGGCAGTCGTTGCCGCCGTTCGACAACTCGGCGATGGACGGCTTCGCGCTGCGCGCCAATGGCACGCCGTTCGAAAGCGATACCGAATTTGTGGTGCAGGGCTGGCAGGCGGCGGGCGACGCCGGTGCCGAGGGCGGCGACGGTGCATGGGAAATCATGACTGGCGCGCGCATGCCGGTTGGGCTGGATACGGTGGTGCCGATCGAGAACGTGGAGATCCTTGCCAGCGAGCAGGGTCGCCCGACCCGCATTGCGTTGAAGAGCGGGGTGAAACCTGGCCAGAACGTGCGCCTGCGCGGACAGGACGTGGAAGAAGGCGAGCGCGTGCTGCAGGCCGGGCAGGCCTTGGACATCAATGCACGCACCCTGCTGCACGCCATCGGTGTGGCCGAGGTGGCGGTGGTGGCACGGCCGAAGGTCGCTGTCATTGCCACTGGCAAGGAGCTGGTGACCGAAGCGGCGCAGGCGCTGGACTCCGGACAGATCCGTGACAGCAACCGGCCCTACCTGATCGCCCGCCTGCAGGCCGCCGGTGCCGAGGTGGTGTGGCAGGGCACGGTGGGCGATGACGTGGCTGCCTTCGATGCGGTGCTGGACGACGCGCTGGCTGCGGGTGCGAAGGTGCTGATCAGCACCGGCGCGGTGTCGGCCGGCCGCTACGACTTCATTCCCGATGCGTTGCGCGCCCGCGGCGCCCGCATCGTGTTCCACAAGGTGGCGATCCGCCCGGGCAAGCCACTGCTGTTTGCAGTGCTGCCCGATGGCGCGCTGTATTTCGGCCTGCCGGGCAACCCGGTGTCGGCGGCGGTGGGGCAGCGTTTCTTCGTTGAACCAGTGCTGCGCCGCCTGCTGGGCCTGGCCGCAGAGCCGCTGCTGCAGCTGCCGTTGCAGGCCGATGTGCGCAAACCGCCGGGCCTGCGCTTCCACGCGCGTGCGCGGGTGGACGTGGACGCGCAGGGGCGCTTGAGCGCGCGCGTGCTGTCTGGGCAGGAATCGTTCCGTTTGAAATCCATGCTGCAGGCCAACGCCTGGGTGGTGCTGGAGGGCGAGGGGGACCTCGTCGCGGCCGGCACACCGGTGCGTGTGCAGGGCTGGGGCCATCAGGACCCGCTGCAGCTGGCAACCCAGGAGTGACGATGAAACAGGTGAATCTGCAGTTGTTCGGTGCGTTTTCCGATCTGGATGACAGCCGCGAGATTGCGCTGGAGGTGGCCGGTGGCACGGTGGCCGATCTGCGCCAGGCGCTGCGTGAGCTGTTGCCGGTGCGCTTTCCCGGTTTCCGCGCCGGGTTGCTGGACTATTCTGCCTTTGCCGACCAGCAGCGCGTGCTGCGTGACCACGAGGCGCTGCCTGCCGATGGCAAGGTGGCGATCCTGCCGCCGGTGAGCGGGGGCTGAGCCATGAGCAGCAACGTGACGGCAAAGGTGGTGGACCGTGCGCAGCACGCCATCGACCCGGCCGAAGGCATCGCGGCGGTGTCCGACCCGGCATTCGGCGGCATAGATGTGTTCATCGGCAAGGTGCGCGACTTCAATGTGGGGCGGCCGGTGACCGGCATCACCTATGACCTGTTCGAACCGCTGGTGCTGAACGAGATCCAGCGCTTTGCGGCGGAGATCGAAGCGACGTTCGGGCCGAAGCTGAAGCTGTATGTGGCGCATGCCAAGGGCCGCTTGGGCATTGGCGATGTTGCGGTGGTGGTGGCTGCGGGCAGCCCGCACCGTGATGAGGCGTTCCGCGCGTGCCGGCAGTTGATCGAGGCGGTGAAACACCAGTGCCCGATCTGGAAGCAGGAACATTACGAGGACGGCGACAGCGAGTGGAGCGAAGGCTGCACGCTGTGCCACGCCGATGGTGAACCGGCGCATGATCACCACTGACGGCAGTAGATCCACGCCATGCGTGGATGGCGCCTTCCCCTCGCGCTTGGCAGAAGCAGCCACGCATGGCGTGGCTCTACTGAGGCGTACCTGCACGGTTGCTCCATGCGTGGATGGCGCCTTCCCCTCGCGCTTGGCAGAAGCAGCCACGCATGGCGTGGATCTATTGAGGCGTACCTGCACGGTTGCTCCATGCGTGGATGGGGCCTTCCCCTCGCGCCCGACAGGAGCGGCCACGTATGGCGTGGTCGGGTTTCCCGCGTGAAAACGCCCATTGCCGGCATCGTGCTGGCCGGCGGCCTGTCCAGCCGGATGGGCCGCGACAAGGCAATGCTGCCCTGGCAGGGGCGCACCCTGCTGGAGCACATGCGCGGCACCTTGCGGCTGGCCGGGGCAGACCGGGTCTGGGTGAGCGGACGCTATCCGGCGTTCGGCGGCGTGCCGGACCAGATCACGCGCTGCGGGCCACTGGGTGGCCTGTACAGCGTGGCGATGCAGATGCCCGATGGCCCTGCCTGGGTGGTGCCGGTGGATACACCCCGGTTGACCCCGGAGCTATTGCAGCAGCTGCGTGACCGGCACAGCGGCGCTTGCACGATCTTTGACGGGCATCCGCTTCCGATGCTGTTTAATGTAGCCAATGAAAGCCGCACGATCCTCGAAAACATGATCCACGATCCCCTCGGCCCGCGCTCCCTGCAGGCCCTGCAACACCGGCTGGACGCGCAGACCCTGCGCCTGGCCCATGCCGATGAAGGCGCCCTGGTCAACTGCAATACCCCCACCCAATGGGAGGACGTTGCCTCATGAAGGTGCAGTTGCAGGAACAGACAATGCGCTTGCGCCTGGACGAGGCCGAGCTGGCCACGCTGCTGGCCGGTGAAACGGTGGAGAACCTGACCCGGTTCGGTGGCAGCGGCGGTTGGGGCACGGCCGTTTCGTTGCACGGCGGCGAAAGCGCGGTGCTGCTCGACAGCGGCACCGATTGCCGCCTGGTATTGCCCCGGTCTTCCGTGGAGGACCTGGCTGGGCGCCTGCCATGCCGCGATGGACTGGCCTTTGCGCTGTATCTGGACGACGGCACCACGCTGCAACTGCAGTTCGATGTGGATGTGCGCGACAGCGTGCGCCAGCGCGGCGCAGGCCGGCGCGGCACGTCACCAGCGGCGTGACCCGTGCAGTGCACGGAAGGCGATGGGGCCGTGCCGTATGATGGATGCTTCCGTTCGAGCGTTGCCGTAATGTCTTCGATTCCGTCCCCTCAGCCGCGCCCCGGCCGGGCCACGCCGAATCCTGCCGCCGCCGATGATGGCGACGCGCTGCATTTCTGCAGCACTTGTGCCTTCTCCGATGCTTGCATGTCGCAGGGCTATGACAAGACGGCGCTGGGCGAACTGCATGTGCTGGTAGACCACGTGGGGCCGTTCCATGCGGGGGAATACATCTTCCGTGCGGGTGAGGCCTTCGATTCCATCGCCGCTGTGCGCGCAGGCATGGTCAAGACCTTCGTCGACGACAGCCAGGGCAACGAGCAGGTGCTGGGTTTTGCTCTGCCGGGCGAGGTGATCGGGCTCAACGCGATTCACGGTTCGCGCTTCCCCTGCAATGCGGTGGCACTGGATACGGTGCACCTGTGCCGCATTTCGTTCCCCAAGCTGAGCCTGCTGGCCACCCGCATGCCGGGGTTGCAGGCCAAGCTGTTCAGCCTGCTCAGCGCGGAGATCGGCAAGGTCGCCACGCTGGCGGCCAACCACCGCACCGAGGAGCGGATGGCGGCGTTCCTGCTGGATATGTCGGCGCGTTATGCGCGGCGTGGTTTTTCCGCGACCCGCTTCAACCTGACCATGGCCCGCACCGAGATCGCCAATTATCTGCGGATGGCGCCGGAGACGGTCAGCCGGGTGCTGCGGCGGCTGAGCGATGAGGGTGTCATCGCAGTCAACCAACGTGAGATGCTGCTGCTGCAACCCGAGCGGCTGGCGGCGCTGGCCGTGGCCAGGGATTCCGAAACGGATTGAACACGGACAAGGAGCCGATATGAAGACGCTGGGCGTGTTGTTGCTGGGGATGGTGGCTGCGCTGCCGGCGTGGTCGGCCGAACTTACAGTGTCGGCGGCATCCAGCCTTACCGAAAGCTTCCGCGAGCTGGGCGCAGCCTATGAGAAGGCGAACCCGGGCAGCAGGGTCGACTTCAACTTTGCCGCTTCCGGCGTACTGCTGCAGCAGATCGCGCGCGGCGCGCCGGTGGATGTGTTCGCTTCGGCCGATGAAGCAACGATGGACCAGGCTGCGCAGCAGAAGCTGCTGGCGGCCGGTACGCGTGAGGTTTTTGCGGTGAACGCGTTGTGGGTGGTCGTGCCACCGCAGGCGAAGGCGCCGCCGCGCGCACTGGCCGATCTGGCGGGTGCCGGCGTGCAGCGCATCGCAGTGGGCAACCCGGACAGCGTGCCGGTGGGCCGCTACGCGCAGGGCGCGCTGCAGGCTGCCAAGCTGTGGCCGGCCGTGCAGGGCAAGGTGATCAGTACGCAGAATGTGCGGCAGTCGCTGGATTACGTGGCGCGGGGCGAGGTGGATGCGGGGTTTGTCTACGCCACCGACGCGCAGGCAATGCCTGATCGCGTGCGGCGCGCGTTCCAGGTTCCGGTTGCCGGACGCATCGCCTATCCGCTGGCGGTTGTGCAGGCCAGCACGCAGCCGGTGGAAGCCAGGCGCTTCGCGGCGTTCGTGCGCTCGGCGCAGGGCCAGGCGATCCTGCACAAGCACGGGTTCGGCAAGCCCTGACGGATGGACCTGGACTGGAGCGCACTGGGATTGTCGTTGAAGGTGGCCGGCTGGGCCACGGCGATCAATCTTGTTGCCGGCGTGGCGCTTGGCGCGCTGCTGGCGCGGCGGCGCTTTCCCGGTCGGGAACTGCTGGATTCGATACTGACCCTGCCGATGGTGCTGCCGCCGACGGTGCTGGGCTATTACCTGCTGGTGCTGATCGGGCGCAATGGCCCGATCGGCGCCTGGTTGCAGTCGTGGTTCGGCATCAACCTGGTGTTTACCTGGCAGGCGGCGGTGATCGCTGCTGCGGTGGCGTCGTTTCCGCTGGTGTTCAAACCGGCACGCGCTGCATTCGAGGAAGTGGACGGCCAGTTGGAGCAGGCCGCGCGCACGCTGGGCGTGTCCGAAGCGGCGGTGTTCTTCCGCATCACCCTGCCGCTGGCATGGCGCGGGATCCTGGCGGGCCTGCTGCTGGCGTTCGCACGGGCGATGGGTGAGTTCGGCGCCACGCTGATGGTGGCCGGCAGCATTCCGGGCCGCACGCAGACCTTGTCGATCGCCATCTATGAAGCGGTGCAGGCGGGGCAGGATGGCAAGGCCAATGCGCTGGTGATCCTGACGTCGGTGGTGTGCATCGTGATCCTGCTGCTGGCCGCGCGGCTGGTGGGTGGGCGCCGTCGGGAGCTGCGCGATGTGGCTTGACCTGCAGGTGCAGCGGCGATTGCAGGCGTCCGGCCAGACGTTCGAGCTGGACGTAGCACTGCAGTGCACGCAGCGGCAGGTGGTGCTGTTCGGGCCTTCCGGTGCCGGCAAGAGCCTGACGCTGAAAGCGGTGGCCGGCCTGCTGCGCCCGGAGCATGGTCATGTGCGCCTGCACGGGCAGACACTGTTCGATGCGGGAGCAGGGGTCGATCTGCCACCGCAGCGTCGTCGCCTGGGATATGTGTTCCAGGACTACGCGCTGTTTCCGCACCTGAGCGTGCGCCAGAACGTGGCGTTCGGGCTGCAGCGGGGCTGGTTGAATCCACCGCGCGGCACCCGTATCGAGGCAGTGGAGCAGTGGCTGCAGGCATTCCGGATCGAGCATGTGGCGGATCTGCTGCCGTCACAGGTATCCGGCGGACAGCGCCAGCGCACGGCGTTGGCGCGTGCACTGGTGACCCGGCCACAGGCGTTGCTGCTGGACGAACCGTTCGCAGCGCTCGACCACGACCTGCGCCAGCACCTGCGCCAGGAGCTGGAAACCGTGCTGGATGAAACCGGTATTCCGCTGCTGCTGATCAGCCACGATCCGCAGGATGTGGCGGTGTTCGGCCAGCAGGTGGCGCGCGTGGTGGACGGGCGCATCGTCGGCGGATGACGCGCGGCGGTCGTGCCGGGCCATGCCCGGCGGACACCGGCACGCTGTGCATCCACGTGGGTAGTGCCGACCGCTGGCCGGCAGCTTCGTAGCGCCAACAGCAGCCGGCCMGCGGCCGGCTCTACCCGAAGGACGGTTCAAATCAGGATGTGGCGGTGTTCGGCCAGCAGGTAGCGCGGGTGGTGGACGGGCGCGTCGTCGGCGGATGACGCGCGGCGTTGGTGCCGGGCCATATCCTGGCGCGCCGTGTATCCACGCGGGTAGTGCCGGCCGCTGGCCGGCAGCGCCGTAGTGCGAAGAGCAGCCGGCCAGCGGCCGGCACTACCCGAGGGACGGTTCAAATCAGGATGTGGCGGTGTTCGGCCAGCAGGTGGCGCGCGTGGTGGACGGGCGCGTCGTCGATGGTTGATACGCGGCGGTCTTGGCGAGCCATATCCTGGCGCGCTGTGCATCCACGCGGGTAGTGCCGGCCGCTGGCCGGCAGCGTCGTAGGGACGGTTCAATACAGCTCGCAGTGGGTGCGGCCCTCACCGCGCAGGGCATCCCAATGGCCTTCGCCGCCGATCGCGTCGATGGCTTCGCGCATCGCACCTTCCAGGTGGCTCTTGTTGCCACACAGGTAGATGTGGCCGCCACGGGCCAGCACTTCCCGCATCTGCGTGGCCTGCTGCTGCAACACATGCTGCACATAGACCTTCTGCGCAGCATCGCGCGAGAACGCCGTGTGCAGGCTGGCCAGTACGCCACGCGCCTGCCAGTCCTGCAACTGCTCGCGGTACAGGAAGTCATGCTCGCGGTGCTTCTCGCCGAACACCAGATGGACCTCCCGCGCATCGCCGGTTGCCTGCAGTTCCTGCATCAGGCCCATCAGCGGCGCGATGCCGGTACCGGTGCCCACCAGCAGCAGAGGTGCGTTGTCGCCTTCGGGCAGGTGGAAGCCCGGATTGGAGCGGCAGTACACACGCGCCGTGTCGCCGCCTTGCAGCAGGCTGCCGGTGGCGGTGCCGAAGCGTTCGCGGCCACGCAGGGTGTAGCGCACTTCGCGTACACACAGGCTCAGCTGGTCATCGCGCGGATGCGAGGCAATCGAGTAGGCGCGCGGCAGGCAGGGTGATAGCAGCTCGCGCAATCGCGCCAGCGGAACCGACTGCGGGGTGGCGTGGTCCTGCAGCACGTCCAGCAGGTCCAAGCCATGCAGGTAGGCGTCGAGTTCGCGTTTCTGGCTGATCTTCAGCAGGCTTTTCAGTACGTCGCTACCCCCCAGCCTGGCCAGTTCGCGCAGTACGCCCTTGCTGAGCAGGCGCAGTTCGCGGTCGCGCAGCGCGTCGACGGCGCTGGAATCGCCATACCAGCTGGCCAGAGCCTGCAGCAGCGCAGGATCGTTTTCTGCAATCAGATGCAGGGTGTCGCCGGCCCGGTAGGCCATGCCGCTGCCCGCGATGTCCAGCTGCAGGTGCCAGGCGGCGGGGGTGCTGTGATTCAGTCGGCGCCGTTCGACAATGCCGGCGGCGAACGCGTTGTCTTCGCCGTAAGCCGTCACCTGCAGGCGCAGATCCTGGCCGGCGGTCGCATCACCGTCCAGTACCTGGCCCAGCACCGGCCGCCACTGCTGGAAGAACTGTTCGTAGCCGAGGTCGGCGTCGACACGGTGCAGTAGTGGCTGCGCCTGACGATCACTCAACGCTGCATCCAGCGCCTTGGTGAAACCGCAGAAGCTGGGGTAGCCGGTATCCCCCAGGCCGAACACCGCGTAGCGCAGTCCGGGCAGGGCGGGCGCCTGTCGCAGCGACTCGAAGAAGCGCTCGCCATTGGCCGGTGGCTCGCCGTCGCCGAACGAGCTGGAGATGGCCAGCAGCACATCGCCGTGGCCGAGGCCGGCCACATCGATGTCATTGAACGGCAGGACCTGCGGTCCATGCGGCTGCAGTTCCGGGTCCGCGCCCAGGCGTTGGGCCAGGGCGCGGGCGTTGCCCGACTCGGAGGCGAAACCCACCAGCAGCCGGCTGATGGGCCTGCGTGTGGGGATGGCGTTCACGCAGCCTCGTAGAAGTCGTCGAACTTTTCCTTGCTGAACTCGACAAGGTCGTAGTTCTGCATCAGGTCGTTCACCACGCGGCGGATGCTGATGTACGAGGTGATGTTGCCATCGGCGTCGAACAGTGGCTGCACGGTGGTGTCGACCACGTAGAGCACGCCGCCCTTGCCAAGGTTGGGGACGATGCCGGTCCAGGTCTTGCCGGCCTTGATGGTGTCCCACATGTCCTTGTAGACGGCCTTGGGTACGTCAGGATGGCGGACGATGCTGTGCGGCTGGCCGATCAGTTCCTCGCGCGCGAACCCGGTGAGCGTGCAGAACAGGTCGTTGGCATAGGTGATGTTGCCCTGCAGGTCGGTGGTGGAAATCACCATCACGTTCTGCATGGCGTTGAGCAGCTGGGCGTTGTCGGGGGTGTAGCTCATCGCAGGTCCTTTGGATGCCGGTGACGCCGGCGTATTGGGTTCCTGCATAGAGATACGCGCCCGTGGCGTGGGGCGGATTGATATAGGTCAAGCGTGTGCCCGGAGGGGGCTGCGACCGGCTGTCGCAGGGAGGGGCGGCGCTAGTGGGCGATGGCGGGGAATCCGATGGTGTGGTGGCAGTGCCGTAGCAGTGCGCGCCCTTCTTCGTCATCGCGTTGGATACGATCCCCGCTGAAGAATGCCTGCAACGACTGGCCCATCGCGTTGCCGGCATTTCCAGAGCGCTGTGCAGCCGCCGGCAGCAGGCTGTCAGCGCGGGGATCATGGCGGCCAGGTAGCTGCTCGCGCCGAAGCTCACGTTCAATCGCCAGCAGCGCGCATGCCCCGGCGAGGTAGGCCTCCGGTTCCCGGTGCGCTCCCCATCGGCGCTGGCCTGCCATCGCGGTGGCGATATGGTGGAACTCGTGCGCGGTGGTGGAGATTACGCGCGCACGCAGTGCAGCAGCGTCGTCGCCAGCGGGAAACCAGAACGCCACCACCAGTTCTGGTCGGACTGGTCTGGCAGGTTGTTGCCAGATGCCGCCGCCGTCGCTGACGATCGTGACCTGGTAGCGGACCGGTGTATCGTTCAGGCCTGCGGCATGGAGCGGTTGTCTCGCGGCGTGCGCGGCGGCAGTGCATAGAATCACGGCCTGGTCAGTGGATAGGCTGGGTTCGACCCAGCGCACCATCACTTCGATTGTTTCCCGTTGGCAAGTGTGCGAGTGCGTCGTCTGCTCGGAACTCTCCTGGCCGCGCAGTACCGATGCGGTGCCAACGCTCAGCTGCAAGGGCGCTCCGCGCAGGCGCGTGGCAAACCCTCCGTCCGCGCCGACACTATCTCGCGGGGGAATATCGAGGGTATTGCACGCACTGGCGCAGAGCAGCAGCGCTGCTGCGCCCGTGGCGTGCCGCAACCAGGATTCCATCTGCAGGAGATCACCCTTCCAAGGCGGTGGATGCATCCTTGCAGACGCCCCGGCGCACGCACAATCAGACGTGTTGCATAGGGAAGCCGATGGTCGGCGCCGGTTGTCCTCTGGCGCTCACCCCATCACATACCGCAGCACACCCGCCGATACCACGCCGATCAGCACCGTCGGCAGCATCGACAGCCGCGTGGCCGCAAGCAACGTGATCGCCAGTGCAGCCAGGTCGGCCGGCTTGTCGGCCACGAAGTCCGGGGCGATCACCGAGATCAGCACGCAGCCCGGGGCGGCTTCCATCACCGTCACCGCGCGCTTGCCCAGGGTGCGGTTGCGCAGCGCGAGGAAACCGATGATGCGGGTGAGATAGGTGGCGGCGGCCATCAGGATGATGGTCAGCACCGAGGTCCAGTGGATCAGGCCGTTGAAGATCATGCGGCGTCCTCGGCCAGCAGCCACGCAGCGGCCAGACCGGCCAGCGCGCCGCTGGCGACGTACCAGGCGCCGGGCACCAGCAGGTAGGTGCCCGCTGCCACCACCAGGCTGACCAGCCATGGCCGGGCGGCGCGCATGCCTTGCCACATGCCACGCAGCAACACCAGGAACACGGCGGGGAAGGCCATGTCGAAGCCATAGGCGTGGATGTCACCGAGCAGTGGGCCGACGATCGCGCCCAGCGCGGTGCACAGTACCCACACGGTGTACAGGCCGGCCGACACGCCGAGGTAGTAGGACAGGCTGAAGCCCAGTGCGCGACGGCGCGCATCGGCCACGCCCAGTGCCCAGCTTTCATCGCACATGAAGAACAGCGCCGGCAGCACGCGACGGCGCGGCAGGTGCTGCAGCAACGGCGCCAGGCTGGCACCCATCAACAGGTGGCGGCTGTTGACCAGCGCGGTGATCGCTACGATCAGCGCGATGTGTGGCGGCGAAGTCCACAGTTCGACCGCGGCGAATTCAGAGCCACCGGCAAAGTTGAGGCCGGTCATCAGCGGCACTTCCAGCACCGACAGGCCCTTCTGGGCGGCCTGGGCACCGAGCACCAGGGCGAAAGGAATGAAGCCGATCATCACCGGCACGGCGGCGCGCAGGCCGCGCAGGAATTCGGCGCGCGGTGCGGTGTCGCACGCGGGATCAGGCAGGGGCAGGGTGGTTCGGGCGTCCATGGATCAACAACGGGTGGGGGTGGCCCATGCTAACGGTCCGATCACGAAATCGGGTTGCGTTGATGCCATTGAGCCGACGGAATGTGGAATATCATGCGGCCATCAGCCTGATGGGTGAAATTTCATGCAGTACCAGCTCGACAACCTGGATCGCCGCATCCTCGACGCCCTGCAGCGCGATGGTCGCCTGCAGAACCTGGAGCTTTCGCGACAGGTGGGGCTGTCGCCGTCCGCCTGTCTGCGCCGGGTCCGCCTGCTGGAAGAGGGCGGCTACATCGATCGCTACGTGGCCCTGCTCAACGCGGCGAGGATCGGGCGTGGGTTCACGGTGTTCGTCCGCGTGTGGCTGCGTGGCCAGGACGAAGACACCACCAACCACTTCATCAACAGCATCAAGTCCTTCCCGGAAGTGCTTGAATGCCATCTGATGGCGGGCGACTGCGACTTCCTGCTGCGGGTGGCGGTGGCCGACCTTGATGCGTACCGGCAGTTCCAGATACAGCACCTCAACCGGATCGCCGGGGTGCAGAACACCAAGACCGAAATCCCCATGCAGCGGATCAAGCAGACCACTGAACTGCCGGTCTGAACGGCCCGGCGCGTCCCCTGCGCGCCGCCGTCATCGCAATGACACGTGACGCCGCTACGGTTTGACCCGCTTGCCGGCCGTGCGCAGGTCGACCCGCCTGGTCGCACCGCGCTTCGCCGCTGCAGCTGATGTCGCTGCCGAGGGTCATGTGTTCTACGTCAGGGGGCTGAATGGACAGCATGCGATCAGACGTTGGAGGGTGGCGGCCGCCGCCGGGTTGCTGTTCGCCTTCGCTGCCGCCGCACAGGACGACATCCGCGCCTATGACATTCCCGCGCAGCCGCTGGAACAGGCGGTCGAGCGCTTCAGCGTCGTCAGCGGCTGGTCGGTGATGTATCCCGGCGACCTCGGCACGGGCCGCAGCAGCCATCCGCTGCAGGCCAGCCTGCCGCCACTGCAGGCGCTGCAGGTGGTGCTGCAGGATACGGGTGTCGAGGCCGAGCTGATCGGCGCGCAGCGCGTGGTCCTGCGCCGCGCCGCACGCGCCGCTGCCGAGGCCTCTGCGACCGGTGTGGCCAACGACCTCGGGCAGCGTCGCCGCTTCGGCGACCTGCAGCAGCGGCTGCGCACTGCGTTCTGTGGCGACCCTGACCTTGCACCGGGCGCCTATGCGGCGACGCTGCGCTTCCGCATTGCCAACGACGGCCAGGTGCAGGAACCCGAACTGCTTGCCGGCAGCGGCAGCACCCGCCGCGATGCGCGTCTTCTGCAGGCGATGCAGGCGCTGCGGCTGGACGCCGATGCTGCCGCGCTGCCGCAGCCGGTGACCCTGCAGATCCGTCCTTCCAGCGCGGGCCACGACTGTGGCCGGCGCCCGCCCCAACCATGACGTCAAGGAATCGAACATGAGCAACAGCACGGCTGGGGCGGTAGACCTGATGGACCATCTGCTGGGCGCGTACGACGAACTGAAGCGCCGCCTGGTGCGCAAGCTGGGCTCGGAAGAGCTGGCCGGCGACGCGCTGCAGGACACCTGGATGCGCCTGAGCACGCGTCGCGATCGCCTGGACCCGGTACAGAACCCAGCGGCGTACCTGCTGCGCATGGCGATGAACACCGTGATCGACCGCCAGCGCGCCGACCATCGCCTGCTGAGCCTGGAAGAAGTGGATACGTTGATGGACATGGCCGATCCCGGCCCGGGGCCGGCACAGGCGGCCGAGCAGGAGATGGCGCTGGAAGACATGGTCGGCCTGCTGCAGCGGATGCCCGAGCGCCGCCGCCGGATACTGCTGGCGATCCGCGTGGACGGCCTGCAGCAGCGCGATGTGGCCGAGCACCTGGGCGTGTCGTTGCGGCTGGTGCAGCGTGAGCTGAAAGCCGCACAGGATTATCTGGCCGAACGCAGCGGGCAGGGACGGCAGGTGCGGTTCTGAGGCACGGCATCCGTCTACACTTTGACGCCGAGCAGAACCCCGCAGCGTGCGGGGACGGCAAGAGCCCTCATGGACGCTGACGACCAACCGCACCGCCCGCTCGACGCCGTGGAGCGCCAGGCCCACGCGTGGGTGGTACGGT
The DNA here is from genome assembly GCF_056395105.1 of Stenotrophomonas sp. 10L48. NCBI lineage: Bacteria > Pseudomonadati > Pseudomonadota > Gammaproteobacteria > Lysobacterales > Lysobacteraceae > Stenotrophomonas > Stenotrophomonas sp. 10L48. Next base: position 116,468 of record NZ_JBFTIX010000002.1, read on the forward strand.
TGACCTCGGGCGAAGCCACTGCGGCCGATGCCAGGAAATTCCGCCAATGGTGCGAGGCCGATCCCGGCCATCGGCACGCCTTTGCGCGCGCGAAACGGCAATGGGAGCAGGTACGCCTGGCCGGTGAGCAGCTGCCTGCCGCCGCACGACAGCCGCAAGCGGCAACCCCGGCACAACGCTGGAGCCGGCGTGCATTCCTGGGTGCGGCTGTGGCAGCGCCGGCGAGCCTGGCCGTGGTGGCTGCGCTGCACCCGCCACTGGGCCTGTGGCCTTCGGTGACGGCGATGACCGCCGATTTCCATACCGGTACCGGCGAGCGGCTGCAGATTGCGCCGACGCCGCACGTGAAGATCGAGCTGGATACGCAGAGCAGCCTGCGCCGGCGCAGTGATGCCGAGGGTGAAGGCTTCGAGCTGGTGCAGGGACAGGCGGCGATCGAGGCCGCTGCGGGAGCGCGCCTGGCGCTGTTCGCCGGGCCGGGTTGCCTGGTGGCCGACGAGGGCGCAGCACGCCTGGATGTGCGCAACACCGACGGCCAGGTGCGCGTGACCTGCCTGCGCGGCAGCGTGCGCATCGAGCATCCGCAAGGTCGCCTGCAGCTGCAGGCCGGCCAGCAGACGGTGTATGACGAGCGCCTCAGTGGCGTGGTGGCCGAAGCCGTGGCGGCCGAAGTCAGCGCCTGGACCGAAGGCATGCTGGTGTTCCGCCGCGCGCCACTGCGTGAGGTGGTGGCCGAGATCAACCGCTACCGGCGCGGCAAGGTGCTGCTGGGCGAATCCGCATTGGCGCGGGCGCCGGTCAGTGGTCGCTTCCGCATTGATGATCCGGATGCCGCACTGGAGCAGCTCGGGCAGACGCTGTCACTCGGCCTGCGTCGCTTTCCCGGTGGAATTGCCGTCTTGGGGTAAGACCCTGGCTGCGCGCGACGCGCACGCCCGCTGCATGCATGGAGAGGCCAAGGATGCGCAACGAGACCATCGGTGTGTTGGATCTGCGCCGCAATCTGTCGGCGCTGCTGGAAACCACCCAGCGGCGGCCGCTGATGGTGCACCGCTATGGCGCGCCGTGGGTATGCGTGGTGTCCGACCCGCAGTGGCGGCAGCAGGCGGTGCTGCTGGAGTTCGAGCCACAGGACCATCCGTTGGCGATGCTGCTGCGGTTGCAGCGGCAGGCGCTGCCACTTTCGGAATCGGGAATGCTGCCTGCTGCTGCACTGGCACGTGCCTTGTTGCTGATGGCCATGCACGGCATCGAGGGTCTGGCGGCACTTCACGATCACGTGCGCTACCACCGGTTGTGGCACTGGTTCGTGGCCGCCAGCGATGCACAGATGGAGGGATGGCAGCTGCCACTGCTGCCGGCGGCGACGGCGGCGCTGCTGGATGACGCGGACGCGATGCACGCGCTGGCGGCATTCGCGCAGCGCAGCGACGTTGTCGTGCTGGCCCGGCGGTGTGGCGGAGAGGCGCCGCGCCTGGACCTGCAAGCCTGCAGGAGGATGACGTTGCGGTGACATTCCCGCGATGCTGCCACGCACTGCTCAACATCGCATTCGTGCTGTCGCTTCGGCTGCCTTGCTGACGTCTTCTGCAGAGTACGACGCTCCCGCGTCGCGGAGCGCAGGCGACGCCGATGAACGACAGTCGCAGGATCAGCATGCTGGAGCTGGACCGCCACCTGAGCCAGTCGCTGGAGCAGGCGCGGCACGCCCCAGTGAATGTGCAGCGCTATGGGCAGCCGTGGGTGTGGATGCTGTCCAGCGATGCCTGGGCCGATGCGGCAAGGTGGTCAGCGCTGGATGTCAGCGGCCATCCGTTGATGCTGCTGCGGCAGGCGCTGGACGCATGCCTGCAGCCGTGGCCTGAAGCGGCCTTGGCCACGCTTGCGCAGGAGAGCGCGGAGATGCGCATGGTGCAACGTGCGGTGCTGCTGATCGCGCTGTGCGCCCCTGGCAGCGTGCAGCGCCTGCACGACGATCTTCGCTATCACCAGGTGTACCGGCAGTTCATCGGCTTCGATCATGGCATGGCCTGGTCGCCCCTGCAGTGCATGCGCCTGCTGCAGGCGTGTGCCGCGCCAGTGCTGCAGCGCTGCGTGGAGGAAACGCTTGCGCGCGTTCCGTCGTCGCTGGTGGACGCTGCCTGCGTGGGGAATGCGCGCCGTGTGGGTGATCGGCTGCAGGAACGGCCGATTTCCGCAGGATGTTTATCGTACTGACACATGCGCCGCTGACCATGGGGCGGCGGTCTCTTCCAGGATGATGAGGGCGGAACAATGGCAATGCAGATGGGTGGTCGCAGGGCTCGGCAGCAGGGCTTCAGCCTGATCGAGATCATGGTGGTGGTGGTCATCATCGGCATTCTGGCTGCACTGATCGTGCCCCGCCTGATGGATCGCCCCGACCAGGCCCGCGTGGTGGCGGCACGCCAGGACATCGCCGCACTGATGCAGGCCATGAAGCTGTACCGGCTGGACAATGGGCGTTACCCCAGTGCCGGGCAGGGGCTGCAGGCGCTGCTGAGACCGCCGCAGGGCAGCGGCGCGATGCCGGTCACGCCGTACCTCGACCGCCTGCCGGATGACCCGTGGGGGCACCCCTACCAGTACCAGAACCCCGGCACGCACGGCGATATCGACGTGTTCTCGCTGGGGGCCGACAGCAAGCCCGGCGGTGAGGCCGGCAACGCGGACATCGGCTCCTGGCAGTTGTGAGGCCGGACAATGGCACGCCGGAACATTCCAGGTGCGTTTACCCGCCAGCAGGGCATGGCGGTGATCGTGGCGATGCTGGTGGTGGCACTGGTGGCGGTGATCGCCACTGCGCTGCTGACCCGGCAGGCCGCACAGCTGCGTGCGGTACGCAGCGACCAGCTGCGCATGCAGGTACGCATGGCAGTGGACGTCACGCTGGAACGCGCGGCGCAGCAGTTGCGTGACGACGCGCGCGAGCAGTTGACTACCGTTGGCAACGGGCGCTGGGCGCGGCCGGTGCAGCTGCAGGCGCCGCTGCCGGTGCACCTGCAGCTGGTGGACGCGCAGTCGAGGTTCAACCTGCGCACGCTGCTGGCTGACGGCCAGCCTGCCGCAGAGGCACTGCGTGCGTTCACTTCGCTGTGTGTGGGGCAGGGGCTGCCCCGCGCGGCCTGTGCCAGCGCCGCAACGCAGGTCCAGTCGCGCCTGCGCGATGGCGATCGGCAGGCGCGGGCACCGTTGCCGCGTGAGTCGCTGATTGAACAGGTGCTGGCAGGCGCTGATCCGGTGGCGATACAGGCACTGGCGCGGCGTACGGTGGTGCTGCCAGCGCAGACCCTGGTCAACGCCAATACAGGTGATATCGCCGTACTGCAGGCGGTTGCACCGGGGGTGGATGCCGGGCGCCTGCAGGCGCTGCTGGGCGAGCGCGATCGTGGCCACTGGCTGCTCAACCGCGGGGACATCGCCAACCGGCTGCAGCTGAGCAACGAACAGATGGCGCTGATGCCGCTGGGTATCCACAGCGAGTGGTTCCTGGCGGTAGGCCAGGTACAGGCAGACGGCGCATCGGTGGATTTCCGCGCATTGATCTGGCGCGAGTACCGTGACGACAGCGTGCGTGTGCAACGGGTATGGACAAGGATCGGTGCATGAGCCTGCAGCTGAGAGTGCGCCTGCCGGCGCTGGAACGATTGGATGGGGACAGCGCGGTGGAGTGGTCGCAGCTGCACAAGGACCGCGTGCTGGCCACGGGAAGCGACCCTCTGTCGACGCTGGGCCAGCGCTTTCCGCAGGCGAGGGTGCATGCGAGCCTTGATCCGCAGGACCTGATCCTGCTTGAGCTGCAGCTGCCGCCGCTGCCCGGGCGACGCCTGCAGGCGGCCCTGCAGGGTGAAGTGGAAGCGATGCTGCTGGATGATCTGCAGGAGGTGGCGCTGGGCCATGGCACCCAGGCGGCCGATGGCACGGTGGCGGTGGCGTGGCTTGGCCTGCAGGCGATTGCGCGCGTACAGCAGCAGCTGCAGGAGTGCGGGCTGCAGTTGCAGGCGCTGCACCCAACGCCCTTGCTGCTGCCGTGGGCGGTCGGGCAGGCCACCCTGCAGCTGTGTGGTGATCAGGTGCTGGTCCGCTGTGGCCGTGATCGTGGCTTCGTGCAGTGGTGCGGTGGGCGTGACCTGGCCTCGGTGATGCAGGTGCTGGCCGTGCGCCTGCAGCAGGCCGGGGTGCAGGCAGTGCAGTGGATCGATGCCGTGCCGCCCGCTTGGGCCGAGCGTCTGCCGGCCAGCGTGCTGACGCAGGCGGTGCAGTGCAGCGGTCCGCTGCCTGGCTGGTCACTGCCGTTGCCGGCCTCGGGTGCAGGTGCGCCACGCCTGGCTATCGGTCTTGCGCTGGCGGCGGCGGTGCTGGCTGCACTGGGCCTGCAACTGCAGGTGTCGCGCTGGCACAGCGAGGGTGAAGCCCTGCAGCATGACATGGCGCGGCAGTTCAGCACGCACTTCCCCGAGATCCACGATGTGGTCGATCCGGTGGTGCAGGCGCGGCGGGCACTGGCGGTGCCGGCAGTGCCACGGGCACTTCCCGCCGTGCAGCAGCAGGTTGCCAGCGTGCTGCAGGCCATCCCCGAGTTGGCTGGCCAGGTCCGCAGCCTGCGCTATCAGCCGGGCCAGCTGGAGATGGAGCTGGATGCCGACGCGCAAGCCTTGGCCGAGGACGCGCAACGGCTGGAGCGCTGGCAGCAGGCGATGCAGGCACAGGGGTTGCAGCTTGCGCACGAAGCCGGTGGCCGCTTGCGGATCAGCAGCGGGACTGCTCCGTGACCGCATCGGAACTACGGCCGGCGGGCGTCGTGCGCGGACTGTCGCAGCGTTGGCAGCGGCTGGCGGCGCGCGAGCGCGCGATGCTGCTGTTGATGGCTGTGGCGATAGCGGCGGCCGCACTGTGGCTGGGCTGGCTGCAGCCGCTGCTTAAGCAGCGCAGCCATTGGCAGGCTGAGCTTCCACGGCTGCAGGCGCAGGCGGCAGCACTTGCACCGCTGCTGCGCGCCCGTGAACAACAGCAGCAGGCGCAAGGCCGGCGGCCGACACTTGCAGGCCTGCGCCAACAGATCACCGCTGCCGGCCTGGCGGGCAGCCTGCATATCGAAACGCGCGACGGGCGCTGGCACCTGCAGGTACGCAGTGTGCCCGCCGATGCGCTCTGGAACTGGCTGCTGCCTCTGCTGGCCGACCCGGCCATCGAACTGCAGCAACTGCAACTGCAACGGACAGGGGACGCGAACATGCCGGCGGCACGGATTTCCGGAAACATCGTGATGGCCGCCCAGGGCGGTGGCCATCCATGAAGGCGATGCGCAGCCTGGGCTGCAGCGCGGCATTGGCACTGGTGGTGGGCCTGGCCCATCTTCCGGCGCCGGTGCAGGCGCAGGACGCCAATGGCGAACCGGTGCAGCTGAACCTGGTGGACACCGATATCGGTGGGGTGCTGCGCATGGCGGCACGCTTCACCGGCCGCCAGTTCCTGGTCGACCCCCGGGTGAGCGGCAAGATGACCGTGGTCTCCGATGGGCCGGTCAGCCGTGTGCAGGCTTACCAGCTGCTGCTGGGTGCATTGCGCATGCGCGGTTTTGCCGTGGTTGAAAGCGGGGGTGTCAGCCGGGTGGTGCCGCAGGCGGATGCCAAGCTGCTGGGCGGCCGCGTTGGTGCCGGTGGCGCGGGCGGCGAAATAGCCACGCGCACGTTTTCCCTGCGCTACGAGAGTGCCGCAGCGCTGGTGGCGGTGCTGCGGCCGATGATCACCGCGGACAATCCGATCACCGCGAACCCCGGCAACAACACGCTGGTCATCACCGACTACGCCGACAACCTGGAGCGCATCGCGCGGGTCATCGCCAGCGTGGATACACCGGCCGGCATGGACACCGACGTGGTGAAGCTGCAGCAGGGCATTGCCGTGGACGTGGCGGCGATGGTCGCACCGCTGCTGGATGCGCAGGGCGCGGAGCCGGCGCAGAAGGTGGTGGTGATGGCCGACCCGCGCAGCAACAGCGTGCTGCTGCGTTCCAGCAGCCCGGGCCGCACGCGCCTGGCGCGGCAGCTGGTGGAGAAGCTGGACAAGGCCCAGGACGAGTCCGGCAACCTGCATGTGGTGTACCTGCGCAACGCCCAGGCCACGCAGCTGGCCGGGGTGCTGCGGGGCGTGGTGGCAGGGCAGAGCGATGCGCCGGCAATGGGCAGCAGCGACGGCATCACTGCATTGCCGGGCGAGACCAGCCGCAATGCCAGCCCGCCGCCGCAGCCTGCACAGGGCAAGAACAAAGGGAATGCGCTGGAATCGCCGCGGCTTGATCCCGGCCGTCGCGAACCGACCGATGCCGGCAGCACCGGCTTCAGCCAGAACGGCATTTCGGTGCAGGCCGACATCGCCACCAACACCTTGCTGATCTCTGCCCCGGAGCCGGTGTACCGCAACCTGCGGCGGGTGATCGACCAGCTGGACCAGCGTCGGGCGCAGGTGCTGGTGGAGAGCCTGATCGTGGAGGTCAACCAGACCGACGCTGCCGAACTGGGCGTGCAATGGATGCTGGGCAACGGCCGCACCTTCGGTGGCACCCATTTCGGCGGCACCACCGGTGGTAGTGGGCTGAACACCACCGCGCGCACCACGCTCGACGTGCTGCCGAAGGACGGGCTGAACGTCGGCGTGATCGACGGCACGATCAACCTGCCGGGCGTGGGCCAGATCCTCAACATGAAGGCGCTGGCCAACGCACTGCAGAGCAAAGGCGGCGCCAACATCCTCTCCACGCCGAACCTGATGACGCTGGACAACGAGGCGGCCAGCATCATGGTCGGGCAGACCGTGCCCTTCGTCAGTGGCCGCTATGTGACCGATGGCGGTGGTGGCAGCAACAACCCGTTCCAGACCATCGAACGCGAGGACGTGGGCCTGAAGCTGCGGGTGCGCCCGCAGATTTCCGAGGGCGGCACGGTGAAGCTGGACATCTACCAGGAAGTCAGCAGCATCGATGCGCAGAGCTCGGGCAGCGCCGGCATCATCACCAACAAGCGCGCGCTGGACACCAGCGTGCTGCTCGATGACGGCCAGATCATGGTGCTGGGCGGCCTGCTGGAAGACAGCGTCAGTCATGGCCGTGATGCGGTGCCGGGCCTGGGCAAGATTCCAGTGCTGGGCGCACTGTTCCGCAGTGACACCCGCAAGCGCGCCAAGACCAACCTGATGGTGTTCCTGCGCCCGCACGTGGTGCGTGACCCGGCTGCCGGCCAGCGCCTGACCCGCGACCGCTACGACTACATGCGCAATGCACAGGCCGGCGCGCAGCCGGTGCAGAGCTGGGCATTGCCGGCGCTGTCGGCGCCGCAGCTGCCACCGCAGGACCTGTCTGTGCTCGGCCAGGGCAATGCGCGCGATGGACAGGGCCAGCCGCTGCAGAACGGCAGCCTTGCGGCGTTGTATCCGGCCAGCGAGGGCACTGTGCAGGTGGTGCAGTTCGCGCAGGGGCTGGATGCAGCGCGTGCCACGCAGGCCGTGGCACAGGTGCGCGCGCTTGGCCTGCAGGCCTATGCCGAAACCACGCCGGGCGAAACCGGACAGCGACTGCGGGTGCGGGTGGCACGCGACCCGGCCACGCTCGACCCGGCGCTGCAGCAGCTGCGCGGGCTGGGCTACACCCCGGAACTGGTCATCGGCCCATGAGCATGGCCACGCCGCCGCCAGCGCTGCCGTATGCCTGGGTGCGCAGCCACGGCGTGATGCTGGCCGAAGCAGGCGGCGCGCCGGTTCTGCTGGGAACTGCCGAGACCGCCGCCTGGGCGGTGGCCGAACTGCGCCGCCGGCATGGGCCGCTGCCGTTCCAGGTGCTGGATGCGGCGGCCTGGCAGCAGCGGTTGGGCGAGCAGTATCGTGACGGTGGCGATGCCGCTGCACTGGTCGGCGCGGCCGAAAGTGAAGTCGATCTCGACCGGCTGATGCAGGACATGCCCGAGGTGACCGATCTGCTGGATGCACAGGACGACGCGCCGGTGATCCGCATGATCAACGCCCTGCTGGCACAGGCCGCGCGTGACGGTGCAAGCGATCTGCACATCGAACCTTTCGAAACTCATTCGGTGGTGCGCTACCGCGTCGATGGCACCCTGCGTGACATGGTGCAGCCACGACGTGCGTTGCACGCGGCGCTGGTCTCGCGCATCAAGATCATGGCCCACCTGGATATCGCCGAGAAGCGCCTGCCGCAGGATGGGCGCATTGCGATCCGCGTGGGTGGCCGGCCGCTGGATATCCGCGTCTCCACCGTGCCCACCGGGCACGGCGAACGGGCGGTGCTGCGCCTGCTGGAAAAGGATGCCGGGCGGTTGCAGCTGCAACGCCTCGGCATGGCCGACGATACGCTGGCCACCTTCACCGGGTTGATCCGCCAGCCGCATGGCATCGTGCTGGTGACCGGGCCGACCGGCAGCGGCAAGACCACATCGCTGTATGCGGCACTGGGGCAGCTCGACAGCAGCACCAGCAACATCCTCACGGTGGAAGACCCGGTGGAGTACGACTTCGCCGGCATCGGCCAGATCCAGGTCAACGCGCGCATCGGCATGAGTTTCGGCACGGCGTTGCGCGCGATCCTGCGCCAGGATCCGGACACCATCATGATCGGTGAGATCCGTGACCTGGAAACGGCGCAGATCGCGGTGCAGTCGTCGCTGACCGGCCACGGCGTGCTGGCATCGCTGCATACCAATGATGCGATTTCGGCGGTGACCCGACTGGCGGACATGGGCGTGGAACCTTTCCTGCTGGCCTCATCGTTGCGTGGCGTGCTGGCGCAGCGGCTGGTGCGCAGGCTGTGCCTGCAGTGCCGGCGTGCCGAAGTGGATGCCGAGGGCCGCACCGTGTGGCGGGCCGTAGGCTGCCCCGCCTGTGCGAACAGCGGCTACCGCGGGCGCACCGGTATCCACGAACTGTTCGTGGTGGATGAGCGCGTGCGGGCACTGATCCATGAAGGGCAGGGCGAACCTGCGCTGCGCGAGGCCGCGCGGCGCGCCGGCATGCGCACCCTGCGCCAGGACGGGCAGCGCTGGGTCGACAGCGGGGTGACTACGCTGGAGGAGATCCTGCGCGTGACCGGCGACGACTGAGGCGCGCATGGCACTGTTCGACTACCAGGCCGCCAACGCGCAGGGGCGCATCGAGAAGGGACAGCTGGACGCCGACAACGCGCGCGGCGTGCGCCAGCAACTGCGCGGGCGTGGGCTGACACCGGTACAGGTATCAGCCGCACGCAGTGCTGGCAGTGGCTGGGGCACGCGCAGGCTGTCGGCCAGCGAACTGGCCTGGGCCACGCGGCAACTGGCCAGCCTGCTGGCCGCCAGCCTGCCGCTGGAAAGCGCATTGAGCGCCGTGATCGAACAGGCCGAACGCCCGCACGTTGCGCAGGCACTCACTGCGGTGCGTGCCGATGTGCGCGGCGGCCAACGGTTGACCGTGGCGCTGGCGGCGCGGCCGCGCGACTTTCCCGCGATCTATCGTGCCCTGGTGGGTGCCGGCGAGGATTCCGGCGATCTGGCGCGGGTGATGGAGCGCCTGGCCGACTACATCGAAGAGCGCAACGCGCTGCAGGCGAAGGTGCTGACGGCGTTCATCTACCCGGCGGCGATCAGCCTGGTGTCGGTGGCGATCGTGATCTTCCTGCTCAGCTACGTGGTTCCCCAGGTAGTGACTGCGTTCGTGCAGGCGCGCCAGACGCTGCCGATGCTGACCCAGGTGATGCTGGCTGCCAGTGCGTTCGTACGCGCATGGGGCATATGGACGGGGATCGGTATCGGCGCGCTGGTGGTGGGCTGGCGGCTGGCGCTGCGGCGGCCGGATCTTCGCCTGCGCTGGGACAGCCTGCTGCTGCGCGTACCGATGGTGGGCCGCTTCGTGCTGGGCGTGAACAGCGCACGCTTCGCATCGACACTGGCGATCCTGCTTGATGCCGGTGTGCCCTTGCTGCGCGCACTGGACGCCGCACGACAGACACTGGGCAATGCGCTGCTGGCGCGCTGTGCCGATGATGTGGCCGCACGCGTGCGCGAAGGTACTTCGCTTGGCGCTGCGCTGAAGGTGCAGAAAGTGTATCCGCCGATCCTGGTGCATCTGGTGGCCAGTGGCGAGAAGACCGGTACCTTGGCACCGTTGCTCGACCGCGCTGCACAGACCATCTCACGCGAGATTGAACGCCGCGCGATGGCACTCACTGCATTGCTGGAGCCCACGATGATCCTGGTGATGGGGGGCGTGGTGCTGACCATCGTGCTGGCCGTGCTGATGCCGATCATGGAAATGAACCAGCTGGTGCAGTGATGCGCGAAGCGCATCACGGGTAGCGACGCGCCATGCCCGGCGAGCGCGCAGCGCGGCAGGCTTTCGATTCTCCACACAATCCTCCACACCTTTTCTCGATCTTCCACAGGTTTCTTAAGCGGCCTGTCATCGGCGGCGACCAGCATGTCCCTGTCGCCGCAGAGTGGGCTGGGAGGCCCTCGGCGGCAGCAGGCGTGTAGTGACCGTTCCTCCCTTGGTGTTTCACCTTCGCAGTAAACCCTTCAGGAGAAGATCATGACCAAGTACAAGACCCTGGCCGCGCTGGTTGCTACCGCGCTGCTCGCCACTGCTGGTGCCGCGTCGGCCCAGACCGCTGTCACCGGCGGCGGCGCTTCGCTGCCGGCCGACCTCTACAAGGGCCAGGCCGACAGCATCCTGCCGGCCAACTTCAGCTACGCCGTGACCGGTTCGGGCACCGGCAAGAAGGCCTTCCTGGAAAACAACTCGGCGCTGTTCTCGACCACCGGTACCGTGCATTTCGCCGGCAGCGACTCGGTGCTGAGCAGCACCGAGCTGAGCACCTACAACAGCACCTACAACGTGGCCGGCGATGCCAACCGCTTCGGCGCGCTGGTGCAGATCCCGTCGGTCGCCACCTCGGTCACCATCCCGTTCAACAAGGCCGGTTCGGCGGTTGATCTGTCGGTCACCCAGATCTGCGGCATCTTCTCCGGCAAGATCAATGACTGGAGCCAGCTGGCTGGTTCGGGCCGTACCGGTGCCCTGCAGGTTGTCTACCGTGGCGAGAGCAGCGGTACCAGCGAGCTGCTGGCCCGCTTCCTGACCAGCGCCTGCCAGCCGGCGGACGTCTCCGGCACCACCCTGAAGCTGACCAACGGCGTGCCGGCGTTCTCGGTGCAGTCGACCTTCGCCAACCTGTTCACCACCGTGCCGTCGAACTTCATCGCCGCGCCGGCCACCGGTGGCACCTCGCTGTACAACGCGGTGTACGCCGTTGACGGCCGCATCGGCTACGTTGGCCCGGACGTCATCCCGAGCCTGACCGATGCCACCAAGGTGGCCAAGGTCAAGTCCTTCTCGCCGGATGAAGTGAGCGTGCAGGCGACCCTGGAAACCGCTGCGCCGCCGACCGGCGCCGCTGCTGAAAATCCCGCCAACTGGGTGCCGGTGTTCGGCAACCCGAGCGCGGGCTACCCGATCGCTGGCTACACCAACTTCGTGTTCGGCCAGTGCTACAAGAACGCCACTGTCGGCGCCAACGTGCGTGGCTTCCTGACCCGCCATTACGGCAGTGTCGTGGTCGCCGGCGTCGAGCAGGGCCCGAACGATGCCGCGATCCGCGCGCACAAGTTCATCCCGCTGACCAAGGCCTGGCGTGATGCGGTCCGTGCCCGCTTCGCGACTGCCAGCAATGCTGGCGCCGTGAACAACCCGAGCACCTGCGCCAGCATCGGCCGTCCGCTGTAACTGTCTGCAAGGCAACACCTGCTGATCGAAGCGCCGGCCGAAATGCCGGCGCTTTCCTTCGTGGTGGCACCGCATCCGCGCTGAGCTGTCGTCTTCACGCCGCGGCCACCGTCTATCAGGTGCAGGGCATGCGTTACGCAGGCCCCCTTCGTACTCGCCGCGGCCGACGCGGCCCATCAGGTTGACGAGGTCCCCGATGTCGCACCCGCATTCGCCCGCCGCCCATTTCTCCGCCTCCCTCTGGCGCAGCCACCCGATGGCCTGGGCCGTGGCCGTGGCGCTGGGCAGCGTGGTCGCTCCTGCCAGCCAGGCGCAGCAGGCCTTCAGCCCCGGCTGGTTCGCCGACCGCGGCGCCGCCCAAGGTGCGGCAGCGCAGAGTGGCCGTATGCCCAATGGCGCGCCGATCCAGTTCCAGCTGCCTGCACAACAGCAGGATGCGGCGCGACAGAAGCTGCAGCAGTCGATCGACAACCTCGGCACGGCCGCGCAGGCCATCGCATTGCAGCAGCGCATGCAGGAGCAGGCCAGGCAGGCGCGACGGGAGGCGGGCTTCGTGGTGGCCGATGGGCTGGGCAAGGATGGCCTGAAGGTGGACGAGAATCCGCTGACCCGTGGCTGGATCAATGCCCGCGAAGCGACCCAGTCGCAGGGCGCCGACGGCCGGGTGCAGGTCAGCATCGAGCAGACCGCCGACCAGGCGATCCTGAACTGGGAAACCTTCAACATCGGTGGCAACACCACGCTGAATTTCCTGCAGAACGCTGACTGGGCCGTGTTGAACCGGGTCAATGATCCGGCCGCAAGGCCCAGTCAGATTCTCGGCCAGCTGAAGGCCAATGGCACGGTGTTCGTTGCCAACCGCAACGGCGTGGTGTTCGGCAACAACAGCCAGGTCAATGTCCGCAACCTGGTTGCTGCTGCAGCACGTATCAGCGACGCGCAGTTCCGTGACAACGGTCTGTACAGCGTTGATGCGAACACGTCCGCCCTGACCGATGCGGTGGGCAAGATCATGGTTGAACGTGGTGCGCGCATCACCACGCATGAGCCCACCAGCGCAACGCGCGGCGGTGGCTATGTGCTGCTGGCCGGCCACAGCGTGGAGAATGCGGGCCAGATCGAAACCCGGAGGGGCCAGACCCAGCTGGCGGCCGGCGACAGCTTCGTGATCCGCCGCGGCGTGGGCACGGCGCAGAACACGGCTTCGACCACGCGGGGCAATGAGATCGCGCCGCGCTTCGTCACCGACAGCACGGCCGGCAGCGTTCGCAACAGCGGTCTGATCCAGGCGCGCGAGGGCGACGTCACTCTTGCCGGCCGCACGGTCGAACAGGCCGGCGTGGCGGTGGCCACAACGACGTTGAACCAGCGCGGCACCGTGCATCTGCTGAGTTCGTCCTCCGACAGCAAGGGCAGCGTGACCCTGGCCACGGGTTCGACGACGGCAGTGCTGATCGAAGATGATGGCAAGACCACCGCGCTTGACAGCCAGCGCGACGCCCTCATCAAGGAATCGGCCGAGCAGGACAAGCTTCGTGCCGCCAGCAACAGTGGCACCTTCGACAATCTCTCGCGGCTGCAGGACCGCCGGGAGCAATCACGCATCGAAGTCGTCTCCGGCGGCGATGTGAACTTCCAGGCCGGCTCGCTGGCGGTGGCCACCGGCGGCCAGGTGATCGCCGACGCCAGCCGGCGCAGCTACCTGGATGATGGCGCGCGCGTGGACGTCTCCGGTGCGGTGGGCGTGCAGGTGGCGATGGAGAGCAACAACGTCAAGGTGAAGGTGCAGGGCAACGAGCTGCGCGATTCGCCGGACAACCGTGACAGCGGCAAGCTGATCAGCAGCGAGGTGTGGATCGACCGCCGCCAGTTGATCGAAGTTGCCGCCGGTACCGGTGGCTATGAAGGTACGCGCTGGTATGCCGGCGGCGGCCTGCTGGAAGTGGGTGGCTACCTGGACAATCAGGGGCATTCGATCAGCGAATGGGCGGCGCAGGGCGGCACCGTCCAGCTGGCAGGCAAGGAAGTGGTCAGCCACGCGGGTTCGCGCATCAATCTGGCCGGTGGCAGCCTGGATGTGCAGTCCGGCGTGGTCCAGCAGAGCTGGCTGCGTGGGCGCGATGGCCAGTTGTACCGGCTTGACGATGCGCCGGCGGAGATGCTGTACGACGGTCTGTACCAGGGCTACGAACTGAAGCAGGAGCGTTGGGGGGTCACCGAATCCTTCCGCAATCCACTGGTTGCCCCTGGCCAGCGCTTCGACAATGGCTACACCGTGGGACGCGACGCCGGCCGCCTGTTGATCTCGGCGCCCACGGCCGTCCTGCAGGGCAAGGTGGATACGGTGGCCTTCCAGGGCGTGCAGCAGACGCGCCGCCCAGACCAGGGGCAGGACGGGTACGCGCAGGCGCAGACGGCGGCGGCCCGCAACGCCCAGCTTTGGCTTGGGCGTTTCGACAACACCGGGCGCAGTGCAGTGTTCGATTCGCAGGTCCGCATCGGAGAGCTCCAGGCCGACACCCGGCCGTGGACGCTGCAGGCGCCGGTCGGGGAAGCACAGCGCAATACCGTGTGGTTGGACAGTGAGGTCCTGAGCGCCCAGCGTTGGGGGCAGGTGGACCTCGCTTCGGCCGGCCGCATCGATCTGGACGGCACGCTCAGGTTGCAGGAGGGCGGCCGGCTTGGCCTTGCCGCAAGCCGCGTCAGCCTCGGCGGAACGGTGCAGATTGCCGGCGGCCAGGTGGAGGCCGGCAACCTGCTTCTGGTGCTCGGCAGGCCGACGGCCCTGCTGTCCTCCGGGCGCGGCGCGCTCGATGTTGCGGCGGGCGCGCGGATCGATCTTGGCGGCGGCTGGAGCAATGCGCTTGCCGCGCCGGAAGGCGGTCCCGCACAGGCGTGGATCGACGGTGGACAGCTGCGCTTCAACGGCAGCCACGACATCAACGTGGGCGAGGGTGCACGGATTTCGGTGGATGCCGGTGGTGTCATCGATGCCAATGGCAAGGGGCGCGTAGGCAAGGGGGGCAGTGTCAGCCTGCTCGCGGCCAGCACCGAGGTCGCCACCGACGGCAGTGGCCGGCTGCGTATCGGCAAGGACGCACGCTTCAGCGCGCTCGGCAATGGCAGCGGCAACTTCACTTTGGCAACAGGCGGTGCGGTGGCCATCGGCGCGCCTGGCACGGACGCATCGGCGGCGTCGCTGCACTTGCAGGAAGCGCTGTTCAAGAGTGGCTTTGCCGGCTATGACATCGCCGGTCACAACGGCTTGACGGTCGAAGAGGGTACCCAGCTGCAGGTGGAACGACCGGCGCTGCGGCTGGCCGAGGGCGCACAGCAGGCACTGGCCCGCGAGCAGGGTGTGCAGGCCTGGACGCCATCGTTGTACGAGGCCGATCCAGCCAGCGGACGCGTGTCGCAGCGTGGCGGCGCCAGCCTGACACTGCGCGCCGGGCATCTGTTGTCCACGGCCGACCTGCGCGTTGGCAAGGGGGCCAGGATCGAGGTCGACCCGGGCCAGTCGATCGAACTGTTCAGCGCCGGCAACCTGACTGTGGCCGGTAGTCTGAAGGCGGCCGGCGGGCGCATCCGCCTGGCCGAGGCATTCGATCCGTCGGGCGTACGCGGCGATGCACGCCGCGAGCGCCAGTGGACGATCGCCGATGGCGCACTGCTTGACGTGAGTGGCGACACCGTTTCCCTGCCCGACGCGCGCAGGGCGTTGCGCGGGCAGGTGCGCAGGGGCGGAACCATCGAGATCGGGGGGGCGCTGGACTGGGAGGACCAGGACAACGTGCGCCACCTGCCGCCCGATACCTTCGTGGTGGTGGAGCGCGGTGCACGGCTGGATGCGTCCGGTGCTTCGGCGCTGCTCGATATCGATGGCAGCGGGCGTACCCGGGTCGACAGCGATGGCGGCAGCATCGTGCTGCGTGCGGGCAATGCCCTGTACCTGCACGGCGAACTGGATGCAGCGGCGGGCGGCGACGGTGCGCGCGGTGGCACCCTTGGTGTTGCCTTCGGTGGCGGCACCTACGGCAGAACGGCAGACGGTAAGGAGGTGCTGGCGCCGCGGGTGATCTCGCTGACCCAGCACGCCGCGCAGACGGCGAGCCTGCCTGCACGCCTTGAATACGGCCATGCGGCACTGTCGGTGCAGCAGGTCGAGGCCGGTGGTTTCGATCATCTGGCCCTGTTCGGCGATATCCGCGCCCAGGGAGATGTCAATCTGCGCATGGACCAGAGCCTGCGCCTGCAGGGCGTGAACGAGCGTTACCTCGGCTTCGTCCCGGGCAACAGCGCGGGCAGCCGCCTGCAACTGGCCGCGCCGTATGTCCGCCTTGCGCAGGGGCGCTGGTGGCAGCCGGCCGGGGAAGGGACGCTGCGCCCGCTGGAGGCACCGTTCGATACCGGCCGGCAGCATCGCCTGGAGGTGGACGCCGATCTGATCGACCTGCGCGACGTCACCTGGCTGGCCGGCTTTGATCAGGTCGGGCTGCGCAGCAGCGGCGACATCCGCATGCTGGCGCCAGTCGCCAGCACTTCACGAATCTCCACGCTGGCAAGCCCGGGTTCGATCGATATCAGCGCCGCACGCCTGTACCCTGCGGCCAGGGCCCAGGGACGCATCGTGGCCGGCGTTCCCGACATCGGTCCCTCGGGGGTGCCGTCCTGGCAGAACCCCGACGCCGTGCTGCGCATCCATGGCATTGCGGGCGGCGCGCAACCGGCACCGGATTCTGCGTTCGGCAGCCTGGAGCTGGTGGCGGCAACGGTGGTGCAGGGCGGCACGGTGCAGGCGCCGTGGGGCCGCGTGCAGCTGGGCGGCAACGAGTTCAACTCGAATCGTGCCAGCCGTGTCGATCTGCTTGCCGGCAGCGTGACCTCCATCAGTGGCGCCGGGCTGGCGCTGCCCTTTGGCGGCACCGTGGACGGTGTGAGCTGGCGCCGCAACGATGCCGACTTCGATGTACTGGGCCCCGGCTCGATCAGCATCCCGATCGGTATCGACATCGTGGCCAATGCCTTCAGTGGCGCGGCGGGCAGCGTGCTGGATGTGTCCGGCGGAGGCGAGCTGTCCGGTGCCGCGTTCGTGGCAGGGCGCGGTGGCTCGGTGGACATCCTGCGGCATGCGCTGGCGGATGCGAACCCGCGCTACCGCTTCAGCGGCAGTGACAATGCGGTCTACGCGATCATGCCGGGACGCTCGGGCACGCAGGCGCCGCTGGGCACCGCTGACGGCAGTGCCGATCCGCGCGTTGGCCAACAGATCATCATAACCGCCGGTGTTCCCGGCCTTCCGGCGGGAACCTACACGTTGCTGCCGGCCAGCTACGCTCTGCAGAAGGGCGCATTCCGCGTCGAAGTTGGCGCCGAAAGCGCCGTCGGCAGCCGCCAGCCAGTGGCGACCGGCACTGGCTCCTGGCGCGTCAGTGGACACCAGGCGCAGAGCCTGGGCGGTGGTGTCTCACCGCTGCTCACCGATCTGGTGCTGACGCCGGCGGAGGTGGTGCGCCGCCATGCCAGCTACAACGAGACCGCCTACAGCGCGTTCGTGCAGGGCGTGGCCGAGCGGCGTGGCGAAGCGCTGCGCTGGCGGCCGACCGACGCCGGCAACCTCAACCTGGTGTTGGGCGACGGCGCAGGACGTTCGGCCGTGCCAGCCGCGATCTTCCAGGGCCTGTCCCATTTCAACGCCGGCAGCAATGACGGGCGCGGCGGCACGCTTTCGGTCAACCTGCGCACCTCCGATGGCGCGGTGCTGGAGATTGCCACCGAAGGCGACAGCGCCGGCAGCGGCAGCGGTGCAACCATCTTCGACTCCGCGCTCAATGCGTTCCGCCCGGAAACGATGCTGATTGGCGGCGTGCTGCGACGTGACGCGACGACCTATTCGCTGGAAGGCAGCGCGCGGCACATCGTGGTGCGCAACGGCGTCACCCTGACGGCGCAGGAAGTGCTGCTGTCGGCCGCCTTCGGAGGCAAGGGGATCCTGATCGAGCAGGGCGCTGCGATCGACACCTTGACCGGGGCCGATCCGTCGCGAGTTGCGCAGCCCACGGCGCCCTACCTGGTGTCGGGCGGCCTGCTTGCCGTGTCCAACCAGCGCTTGACGGCGCTCAGTGCGCAGGGCGGCAGTGCCGCCGGTCCGGTGGCGATCGACATCGGCGGATGCGTGGTGGACTGCGATGGCCAGACCCGGTTGCTGTCGGCAGGCAGCATCAATGTGGTCACCGACGGTGCCTTGAACATTGGTGATTCGGTGAGCTACGGCACGCGCCAGCTCGGCCTGGGCATGTCGGCGCTCAATCTCGGCAGCGCCGAGGCCATTGCGGCGGCAGCGGCGGCCGGCGCCCTGCCGGCGGGCATGACCATGAACCAGGAGGTGTTGCAGCGATTGCTGCGGGGAAACACCGCCACCGGTGCGCCGGCGCTGGAGGCCCTCAGCCTGACCGCGCGCGATGCCATCAATGTCTTCGGCAGCGTGGACCTGGACACCCGTGAGGGCGCAACCGGACGCAGCAGCCTGCGCAGCCTGGTGCTGGGCGCACCGGCCATTCACGGTTACGGCACCGCTACCGATCGCGCACGCATCTTCGCCGATACGCTGGTCTGGGACGGTACGCTGGCCGGCACCACGTTGCCCGGCGGTGAGCAGACCCAGCCGGCCGGCGAGGCGATGGTGGGCCGGCTTGGCCAAGGGCAGCTGGAAATCAATGCAAGGGCGCTGGAGCTGGGGCGTGCGCCCTTTACCCGGCCCAGTTCGTCGGTGGCCGCGGATCGCCAGGTGCTCGGTTTCGCCGGCGTTACGCTGGCAGCGTCTGATCGCATGCTGTTCTCGGGCAAGGGCAGCCTGGAGGTCTTCCAGCGGCAGGGCGATTACGTGGCAGGCAGCGGTTGGCAGTTCAGCGGCGGCGCGCTGGATATCGTCACCCCCTTGCTGACCGGTAACGCGGGTGCGCAGCTGGCAATCCGCAACGGCGGCACGGTGCAGTTGCACGGCGCTGCGGCAACCGCGGGCAGCGATGCATTGGGTGCGGAGCTGTCGATAGCGGCAGAGCGCGTTGTGATCGACAGCCGGGTGGCGCTGGCGTCCGGCAGGTTTGAAGCCAATGCACGCCAGGGCGTGGCGCTCGGCAGCAATGCGGTGCTGGACATGGCCGGGCGCAAGGTCAGCCTGTTCGACGTGGACAAGTACAGCTGGGGCGGCGACGTGGCACTGTCGAGTCGCGAAGGTGACATCGTTGCCGACGCGGCGTCGCGCATCGATCTTTCCGCCCGCAACAACCGCGGCGGCCGCTTGACGGTCGCTGCGCTGGGCGCGCAGGGCGGCCGTGTGGATCTGGCAGGTACGTTGCTTGGCGGAGCCAGCGGCCGCTACGACGCCGGTGGCACTGAAGTGCCCTACGACGGCGGCGAGCTGGTAGTGCGTGCACGCCAGTTGCAGGACTTCTCCGGCCTGAACACCCGGCTTACCGCCGGTGGCATTACCGGTGGCCGGACGTTCCAGTTGAGCGCAGGCGACCTGGTGATCGGCGATGAAGTGAAGGCACGCAACGTTGATATCAGCGTCGATGGTGGCAGTCTGCTCGTCAATGGCCGCATTGATGCCAGTGGCGAACAGGTCGGCAGCATCCGCCTGTCCGCCCGCGATGTGCTGCGTATCGACGGAACATTGGACGCGCATGGCAGCGCCTTGCGCGTCGATAGTTACGGCAAGATCATCGACAGCCCGAACCGGGCCATGATCGAACTGACCTCGGCCAATGGCGGCCTGCAGCTGGGTGCGGCCTCCTCGATGGACCTGCGCAGCGGCACCTCGGTGGCCACGGGTGGCGGCCCGGGCCAGAACGACGGCCGCGCGCGCGGCAGCGTCAAGCTCAACGTGCCACGCGTGGGCACCAACGATGCAGCGATCGAGGTGGCCAGCGGCATCCGCATTGCCGGTGCCGGCGATCTCCAGGTCAACGCCTTCCGCAGCTATGATTCGGCGCCGCTGGCCAGCGCTCCGGACGTGCACGGCCATCGTCCGCAGGTGATCAACCAGCAATGGCTGGATACGGTGGTGGACCCGGACAACAGCCAGTGGATGAACGCCGCGCTGGTCAATACGGGATTGCAGCAGCGCATTGCCGCCTTGGGCAGCTACCGCCTGCGCCCCGGCGTGCAGATCGTGGCGCGGACCAGCAGTGACAACCCGCGTGGCGATCTGGTCGTGGCCGGCGATATCGATCTGTCCGGCTATCGCTACGGACCGCAGTCGAACCGGCTCGATCCTGCGCGCCGCGGCTTCGGTGAATCGGCCGCGCTGGTGCTGCGTGCCGAGGGCGATATCAATGTCTATGGCAGCATCAACGACGGCTTCGCGCCGCCGCCCGCCAATCCCGATGAGGACGGCTGGGTGTTGCTGGAAGGGCGCAGTAGCGGTACGCCCAACACCGCGTTCGGCGGCGACCTGATCGTGCCCGGCGAAGGTGTCCAGCTGCAGCGCGGCACCGAGTTCCGTGCTGGCGCCACGCTGAACTATGCACTGCCATTCGAGGCCGTAACCTTGCCGGCGGGAACCGTGCTGCCGGCGGAGATGGTGTTGTCCGGGCCGCTGCTGCTGCCCGCCGGTACCGTTCTGGGCGCGGCCGTGACGACAGGCAGCGGACAGGTGATGGCGGCCGGTACCGTGCTGGCACAGGCGCTGGCTTTGCAGTCCGGTGCCCGCCTGGGCGCTGGCTTCCGCCTGCGCACGCCGGCGCCGGTGGCCGCACAGGTGTGGCCGGCCGGTGTCGCCCTGCCCATGGCAATGAAGCTTTCCGGCGCACTGGACCTGCATGCCGGTGCGATCATCCCGTCGATGACCAAGGTGGAGCTGGCCGGCGATGCGCCGGTGAAGCTGCGAACGGCCGATGCCAGCGGGCGCCAGGGGCGCAACTGGGCGCTGGCGGCGATGCTGCCCGACGGCACCACGTCGTGGGATCTGACCGCAGTGGCCGGTGCCGATACGACCGCCGCCGATCCGCGTACTCGCCGCTGGGGAAGTGACGGCAGCATCGTGCTGGCCGACAGCCACTACAGCACCATCGGGACAGTAACCACGACGACAGAATGGAAGGGTGATCGCATCGTCAATCTGGAGGGTTCTCTGTACTGGTGGGGCGATGAGAGTCTGGCCGGAAAGTCACCTGCCGAGGTGGCCGAGATCATCGGGACCACCGAGGCGGAGATCTGTGGTGCAGGCTCCTTCTGCGGCCCCGCGCCGCGCCTGGTGGACAAGGAAGGCTCGCTGGCATGGTGGGGCGATGAATCCTGGGTCGGCCGCCCGGCGACGGAACTGGGTGCCGAGATGGGCATGTCGGAGGAAGAGATCTGCGCGGCAATGGGCTACTGCTACGGCGGCGGTACGCTTACCGAAGTCACCACCTACGGCAAGCGCCTGGGCTCGCCGGCTTGGAGCGTGCTGCGTACCGGCAAGGGTGATCTGGCACTGCTGGCCGCGCAGGACGTGCGCATGAAGTCCGGCTTCGGCGTGTACACCGCTGGTGCGCCGACGCTACTGGGCGATGGCCGCGACCCCCAGTTCAATCCGGTGCGTACGGCTGCGCCCTGGCACACCTCGCTGCTGGGCAGGAACCAGGTCTCGGGCAACTATGATGCGGCGCTGGCCAGTTACCGTGCGTGGTATCCCGACCATGGCGGCGATGTCAGGGTTGAAGCTGGACGCGACATCATCGGCGAGGCCTGGACCGCCCGGTCCGAATCCGGTACGGCGCAGCGCGACCAGGCCGGGCATTCAAGCGCAGCCGTGGGCGGCTGGTTGTGGCGGCAGGGTACGGGCACCACCGAAGGCGTCCAGGCAACACCCACGAGCTGGTGGATCAACTTCGGCACGTACAGCACCGTGGGCGCCGAAGCGGACGCAGCTCCCCGCATGGTCGGGTTCACCGGCTTCGGCACGTTGGGAGGCGGCAATCTTTCACTGGAAGCGGGCCGCCACGCGGGCGTGCTCGACCCGATGGGCAATGCCCTGGGTCTGTTGACCGCGCCTCATTCCAGCGCGATTGTTGCTGCGGTCGGGTCGACCGGGCGCGTCAGCAACGGTGAGCTGCATCTGACCGGTGGCGGCGACCTGACCCTGCGCAGTGGCGGTGCGTTGAATCCTGGCCTGCGCGCCAGCGCGCAGCAGCCGGAGAGTTTCCTGCAGGATCTGGATCTCAATGGCGCGGTGACCAACCTGCGCGGCAGCACCCTGCTGCAGGCGGCACGCATCGGTGGCCTCAGCGCGATACAGAGCAGCTACGGAACGCTGGGCCTGATGGATCCGTTCGTGGCGGGCGCCCCGGTGGCGATGGCGGGGCCCCTGCTCATTCTGGGTGATTCCACGGCCCGGCTGCAGGCCCGTGGTGACATTGTTCTCGGTGGCGCCGCAGATGCAGGGCGTGTACCGACGGCCAACTACAACGACGTGGTTCTGGGCGATGGCCAGCATGCAGCTGGCACGACGTGGTTCTCGCTCTGGACCCGAGGCACGGCACTGGACCTGTTCTCGGCAGGCGGAAATCTCGCACCCAGCCTGGCCGGAAGTCTGCATGCAACCGGTAGCAACATGTTCGCTGAAGGCATCGCGCTGCGCGAGCAATCCGTTCCCGCCAGCATCAATTACTGGCTGTATCCGTCCAGGTTCAGCGCGGTGGCAGCGAGTGGTGACATCATCAGCGCCTCGCTTCGAGGTCTCGGACCAGGGGCGACTACGGGCGATGTGATCCTGCTCGCGCCTTCGGCCAGCGGCCAGCTCGATGTTCTGGCCGGAGGCTCGATCTATGCCGCGATCAACGCCACCGGCATTGCACGTTCCGGTAGCGACGCCCGCCTGCCTGGCCCGTTTGATCCTGCATTCATGGCCCAGCGGGGCGTCAGCCTGACCCGGGTCGGCCACAATCTCTCCGACGATGGGGTGCAGGGAGCGGATCCGTCGGCGATCCTGCCCTTGTTCGCGTTCGGCCCCAGTACTCCGACCACGGGTGCGCTGACGTCCCGGCCCACGTCGCCCAGCCGCTTCTATGCCGTTGCCGGTGACATCATCGGGTTGGGCAGCGGCGGGCGCAGGCAATTGAGGCGGAACATCGGCGAGGAGAGCAGGACACTGTTCGACTGGTACGAAGCGGGCTCGGCCGTACAGCTGCGCGCCGGTCGCGACGTGATCAATGCGAACGTCACAGCGCTCAACACCAGCGGTACCGATATCAGCGGGATCGAGGCGGGCCGGGACATCATCCGCAGCAACCTGACGGTGGCCGGCCCCGGCAACGTTGAAGTGAGTGCGGGCCGGCAGCTGCGCCAGGAAGAGGCCGGAAGCATCGTGAGCCTGGGTGGCGTCGTCCAGGGCGATGCCCGTCCCGGTGCCAGCATCGCAGTGACTGCCGGCAATCAGGGCATTGACTTCGATGCACTGCGCACGCGCTACCTGGATCCGGCCAACCTGGCCGATCCGGCGCAGTCGCTGGCATCGCAGCCCGGCAAGGCCGTGAAGATCTATGACAAGGAACTGAAGCAGTGGCTGCAGCAGCGCTTCGGTCTGGCTGCCGATGGCGCCGGGGCGCTGGCCGTGTTCGACGCATTGCCGAAGGAGCAGCAGCGCATCTTCCTGCGCCAGGTCTACTACGCTGAACTGCGCGAAGGTGGTCGTGAGTACACCAATGCAGAAGGGCCGCGTTTCGGTTCCTATCTGCGCGGGCGCGAAGCGATCGCCACGCTGATGCCGGACAAGGATGCCAATGGCGCAACGATCAACCGTACTGGCGATATCGTGATGTATGGCGGCTCCGGTGTGCGCACCGAAGCGGGTGGCAACATCGAGCTGATGGCGCCAGGCGGGCAGATCGTGGTGGGCGTGCAGGGCGTGGTGCCTCCGGCCAGCGCGGGCCTGGTCACCCAGGGCCAGGGCGACATCCGTCTGTTCAGCCAGGACAGCGTGCTGCTGGGCCTGTCGCGGGTGATGACCACCTTTGGTGGTGACATCCTGGCGTGGTCCGAGCAGGGCGACATCAACGCCGGCCGTGGCTCGCAGACCACGCTGCTGTACACCCCGCCGCGTCGGGTCTACGACACCTGGGGCAACGTGATCCTGTCGCCGCAGGCACCGGCCAGCGGCGCCGGCATCGCAACGTTGAACCCGATCGCCGAAGTGGCACCTGGCGATGTCGACCTGATCGCGCCGCTGGGCACCATCGATGCCGGCGAGGCGGGTATCCGCGTGTCGGGCAACATCAACCTGGCGGCACTGCAGGTGCTCAACGCCGCCAATATCCAGGTGCAGGGCGACAGCAAGGGCCTGCCGGTACTGGCCTCGGTGAACGTCAACGCGCTGGCGTCGGCAAGCGCTGCGGCCAACAGCGCCAGCCAGGCCGCACAGGACGTGATGCGCAAGAGCCAGGACGATGCGCGCCGCAACCAGCCGTCGGTGATCAGCGTGCAGATCCTGGGCTTCGGCAGTGCCAGCAGCAGCATCGATCCGCCAACACGCGGAAACACGGCCGCCGCCACGGGCTACGACGTCAACAGCGCCTTCCAGTTCCCGCAGGCCCGGGCAGACGCGGGCAAGCAGCAGGTGCAGTAGATCCAGGCATGCGTGGATGGAGGAACGGTGCGGGCCAAGGACCGCACCCATCACGCGCAGAACAGAGGATCGGGCCAGCTGCCAGGGAACGGTGGCGGCCCCAGCCAGGACGGCACCGAGGGCAGGGAGCAGCCATCAGCGGTGAGGACCACCGACACGGCGCCGCCGGGCGCGGGACAGCGCCCGGCGGCAGGAGGGCGGTAGATCCACGCCATGCGTGGACGCCTCTCAGTAGATCCACGCCCCGCGTGGATGTCGTCCAGTAGATCCACGCCATGCGTGGATGCCTCTCAGTAGATCCACGCCATGCGTGGATGGCTGGGTCAGCTTTCAGTGCCGACCAACGGTCGGCACCCACCAGAGCAGGCCTGGCAGCAAAGCAGGCCTGGCAGTAGATCCACGCCATGCGTGGATGCAGTCCAGTAGATCCACGCCATGCGTGGATGGCTGGGGCAGCTTCAGTGCCGACCAACGGTCGGCACCCACCAGAACAGGCTTGGCAGCAGATGCCGGCCTGGCAGTAGATCCACGCCATGCGTGGATGCGCCTCAGAGCGCCAACACCCGCCGATAACTCAACGGCCCGCGCCCATCAAGCAACCCCAACCGCAACTCCAGGCCGGTCGCCGGCAAAACCTCCCCCTGGCTCGGCAGCATCGCCCAACCCACCCCTGGCTGCCACGCCCGCACCTCGAAGCGCTGCACATCACGTGCCACCAGCAACCCGCGCGTTGGCTCGGGCACAGGCAGCGGATAATGATCGGAAGGCGCACCGCTGGCACGCCACAACGTGCTGCCTTGCCGCCACCAGCGAACGCGCTGCCACTGCAGCCCATCACTACCGACGCTGCGGGTGATCTCCAGCGTGAAGCCACCATCGGGGTGGCGCTCACTGGTCAACGACGGCGGCAACAGCCGCGCAGGCTGATCGGCCGGGCGCACCGCGCCGTTCATCAGCGCATCGTCAGCGCGCATCTCGATATCGCGCTGGAACTGCTGCAGCACCCGCATCGCCGTGCTGGTCTCGGCATCGGCCTGGCGCAGGCGCTGGTCCGTATTGGCCACGCTGTCCAGGGCGCGCCAGCAGATCACCGCCAGCACGCCCATGATGGTGATGGCGATCATCACCTCGATCAGGGTGAAACCGCCCGCCGCGCGTTTCATGGCGCCGCCGTCCACGGCAACTGCAGGCGCGTCAGCGATTGTTTCGGTGCATCTTCGGCCACCACGCTCAACTCCAGCTGCGGTTGTCCGTCGGCGCCATTGCCCAGGTGCTGCTGCACCAGGAAGCGGGTGCGCCCCTGCAGGCACAGCAGACGTGCATCGCCGGGAGGCTGTGCGGACAGACGCAGCTCCTGCCAGCGGTCCTGCGCGCACAACAGGGCCAGCCGACGGTCACGCAGACGCGACTGGTCATCGGTCGCCACCGCCACCGAGCGCATCACCGCCGCCAATGCGATGGCCACGATGGCCAACGCGATCAGCACCTCAATCAGGGTGAATCCGTGTTGCTGCCGTTTCACTGCAGGACCTGCAATTGTCCGCTGCCATCATCACGAAGACGCAGTCGACGACCGTCCAGCGACAACGCCAGCTCCCACGGCACACCAATCCATTCGGGGCTCAGCTCGATGGCAGCCGTGGGTTGCACGGTGATGCCACGGGTCTGCCACTGCTGGGGGCGCAGCAGGTCATCACGCCGCAGCTCGACCCAGCCCTGGCTGTCGCGGCGGCTGAAGCGGTAACCCTCTGCAGTGGCCTGCCAGCGGATCGGCCGACCATCAATGCGCGCTTCATCGCGAGCGACCTGCAGGCGCTGCGCCAGCCGCTCCGATTCCTGGCGCAGCTGCCGCGCAGGGTCGAGCAGGCTGCCCAGGCCGAGGCCGATACCCGCCGTGCAGATGCCGATGATGACCAGCACCACCATCAGTTCGATCAGGGTGAAACCGCGTGGTCTGCCTTGCATCGCACATCGCTTCCCGTCCTTGCCGATACCTGCCAGCGTAGGCGCGGATGATGAAACAAAAGCGTCAGCGTCAGCTGCTAGCGTGGCCGCACAGGAACCTGGCGAAGGTGCGGAACATGGACGGCAGGCGTTGGGATCGCAATCGCACGTTGACCCTGCTGGCGGCCATGCTGCTGCTGACCGTCGCGGGATACTGGGGCATGGCCCTGTTCATGGCGCCGGCTCGCGTTTCCGCCGCCACGGTGCAGATCGCCGTACCCGCTGCCCCGGCCTTCGACGACGCTGCGAGCGCACCGCTGGTGCGGCTGCTTTCGCCAGGTGCAGTACAGACCGAGGTGACCGTGCTGGGGGTGATGGCAGGGCGGCAGGCGCCACTGGCATTGCTGTCGGTGGATAGGGCACCTGCCCAGGCCTATGCGCCGGGGCAGCGGCTTGGTCCATCTACCGTATTGGCAGCAATCAGCGCGAACGCGGTTGAACTGCAGCAGGCAGGACAACCGCGCTCGCTGCCCGTGCCCGAACTGCCGCCGCTGCCCACCGATGGCATCGTTCCCGCCGCGCTGGGGCGGCACTGAACACGGCTCAGCGCGCTGGACGCTGCGGCACCACCGAACGCCCGAACGCATCGCCCATGCGCTGCCGCGTGCCCTCCAGGTTGTACTGCAGCAACTGGTTGCCGGGCTTGCGCATCAAGCGCTCGGCCTCGGGAAGATTGGGATGGAGGGCGTTGTTCTCTGCCGGCGCCAGCTTGCGTTGCAGGCAGTCCCAGGCGGGGATGCGCTCGCCATTGACCTGTACTTCGATGCATGGCGCTGCATCTGCCTGTTTGGCAGCCTGGTCGGCCCGCGCCCAGGGCGAAGCCAGAGCCAGAACCAACGTCAGGCAGAGGGCAGGGCGGTTTGGCGTAAGCAGAGTGGTGTGCATCCTGAATCACCCGAGGCAGCAAGCGCTTTGCAATGAAGACGTGTGCCAGGCGAAGTGTCCGCCTGCGCCTGTTTCAGCATCGTCAACAGATGACAGTGCTGTCACAAAACTGTTGGCGGTTTTAACGCGGCCTGCACGTCCTGTTGGTAGACCCACGCGCCGCTCCCTGGCCATTCCCTTCGATACGACGCGATGCCTTCGATGACTCCCGTTCCGTGCCGTGCCGTTCGCCTTCCGCTGCGCCTGCATCCCTTGCTGCTGGCCTTGGCCTCGCTGCCGTCTCCAGCGTTCGCGCAGGACGCCGCGCCAGCGCCCACGGTGAACATCAACGAGTACATCGTGCGCGGCAACACCGTGCTCGATGCGCGCCAGATCGAGCGCGCGGTCGAACCGTTCCTCGGCCCCGGCAAAACGCTCGCCGATGTCGAGAAGGCGCGCGATGCAGTCAACGCGCTGTACCAGCAGGCCGGCTACCAATCGGTCTATGTGGAGCTGCCCGAGCAGCAGGTCAACGCGGGCGTGGTGCTGCTGAAGGTGCAGCAGACGCCCATTGGCCAGCTGCGCGTGGTCGGTGCCCGCCATGACTCACCCGAGCGCATCCGCGAGCGGGTGCCGTCGTTGGCTGAAGGGCGCGTGCCCGATTTCGACCAGGCACAGAAGGAACTGACGGCGCTGAACGAAGGGGGCCGCCGCCAGGTGATGCCATTGGTGCGCGAAGGCCAGGTGCCGGGCACCATGGATGTGGACCTGCAGGTGGAAGAGAAGTCGCCCTGGCGTGCCAGTGCGGCGCTCAACAACGACCACAGCGCCGATACCGAGAAGCTGCGCCTGAGTGCATCGCTGGCCCACGACAACCTGTGGCGGCGCGGCCACAGTGCGAGCATCGGCGTGTTCATCGCGCCGGAAGACACCCACCAGGCAAAGGTGTTCTCCGCCTCCTACACCGTTCCCTTCGAGGGCACGCCGTGGAGTCTTGAGGCATCAGGCTACACGTCCGACAGCCGCGTACTCAATGCCGGCGGACAAGGCGGCGCAGGCACGGGCACCGGCACCAACGTGATCGGCAACGGTCATTCCATTGGTCTCAAGCTCAACTACCGCCTGCCGGGCAGCGGCGCTTGGTGGCGCCAGCTCAGCCTCGGCGTGGACTTCAAGGACACCGAAGAAGACACGCAGATGGGCAAGGACAGCCTGAAGACGCCCTTGAAGTACGCACCGGTCACGCTGGCCTTCGTCGGCGTGCGCCAGGGCGAGCACGATCAGCTGAGCATCAACACGCAGCTGGTGGCGGGAACCCGGCGTCTGTTCGGCTATGGCAGCAACGCCACCGATTTCGGTCAGAAGCGCTACTGGGCCGATCCGAGTTTCGTGGCGTTCAAGGCCGATGTCTCCAACACGCACACCTTCGGCAACGACTGGCAGTGGTCTGCGCGTGGCTCGCTGCAGGCGACCGATGCACCGCTGGTCTCGGCCGAACAGTTCGCCGCCGGCGGCATGTACACCGTGCGCGGCTACCTGTCGGCCGAAGCGATCGGCGACTACGGTGGCCTGGCCAACCTGGAATGGCGCACCCCGGCGTGGTCGCTGTGGAGCGGTACCGACCTGCGGCTGTACAGCTTCGCCGACGCGGCCTACCTGCGCCTGCGTCAGCCGCTGCCGGAACAGCGCGACAAGTACAACCTGGCGTCGGTCGGGCTGGGCGCGCAGCTGCGCCTGGGCGAACACCTGCAGCTGCGCCTGGACTACGCCTGGCCCTACGCCGATGGCCCGGTCACGCGCAAGGACGACCCGCGCCTGCATTTCAACATCAGCACCAGCTACTGACCCTTCCCTTGAGATGCGTTCTCCGGAGACCTTTTGCATGGACCGTCTGCTTTCCCGAATGTTGCTGCTGTTGGCTGCGCTGATCGCGCTGCCCGCGGCCGCGGCCGATGCCAACTGGTGGCAGGCCGAATGGAAGTACCGCAAGCCGATCACCGTCGACGCAGGCCCACAGGGCGCGGGGTTGACCGGCAACCCCGGGCGTACGCCGCTGCTGCTGCGCCTGCATACCGGCAACTTCGGTTTTGATGGCACCCAGGAGGGTGGCAACGACCTGCGTTTCGTTTCTGCCGACGGTCGCACCGTGCTGGCCCATCAGATCGAGCAGTTCGACCCGAACCTGGGCCTGGCCCTGGTCTGGGTGGACGTTCCGGCACTGACCGCCAGCGCGCCGCAGACGATCTGGATGTACTACGGCAACGCGAAGGCACCGGCCAGCGGCAATGGCCAGCAGGTGTTCGATCCGGATTACACGCTGGTCTACCACTTTGCTGAAGCCAATGCGCCGGCCCGTGATACCACGGCCTACGGCAACACGGCCGGTGCAGTAGTGCCTGCGGCGGAAAGCACGGTGATCGGGCGTGGCGTGCAGCTGGGCGTCGGTCCACTGCCGCTGCCGGCCAGTGCTTCGCTGGCACAGGAAGCGGGTGCGCCGCTCACTGTTTCTGCCTGGATCAAACCGGGCGCGCTGACCACCGCGCAGGCGATCTACGCCCGGCGCGATGGCAGCGCAGAGCTGGTGGTGGGCATCGACAACCGGGTGCCGTTCGTGCAGCTCAACGGTCAACGCAGCACGCCGGCGCAGCCGATTCCGGAAGGGCAGTGGGCGCATGTTGCGGTTACCGCCGAGAAGGGGTCGCTGCAGCTGTATCTGAACGGTCGCGTGGTGGCCCAGCTCAGTGGTGAGCTGCCGGCACTGACCACCGCAGCGGTGGTGGGTGCCGATGCGCCGGGCGCGGCGCAACCGCTGGCCAACTTCGATGGCGCGCTGGATGAACTGCGCATCTCACGCGTAGCACGCCCGGCGGCGCTGCTGCTGGCAGATGCCACCGCGCAGGGCGCCGATTCGCGCCTGATCAGCTACGGCGCCGACGAGCAGTCGGCCGGGCAGAGCCACTTCGCCTTCATCCTCAAGGCGATGCCGTTCGATGCCTGGGTGGTGGTCGCCATCCTCGGCCTGATGATGCTGTTGTCCTGGGCGATCATGATCGCCAAGAGCCGTCATTTCGGCCGCACCAGCAAGGCCAATGCGGTGTTCACCGAGAGCTTCAGCAAGCTCTCCGGCGTGCCGCTGCGCACGTTGTCCGAGATGGACCGGCAGGGCAAGGTGCCGACGGCGATGCACGATGGCTCGCTGTGGCGCATCTACCAGGTGGCCATCGATGAAATGCAGCAGCGTCATCAGCGCGATGGCAACTCCGGCTACCTGAGCGCGGCCACCATCGCCGCCATCCGCGCGTCGATGGATGCGGTGATGGTGCGCGAACAGGAAGCGATGGCGAGGCGCATGAACTGGCTGTCGACCACCATCGAGGGCGCACCGTATGTCGGTCTGTTCGGCACCGTGATCGGCATCATGCTGGTGTTCGTGGTGGCGGCGATGGCCGGTGCGGTGGACATCAACTCGGTGGCCCCGGGCATGGCGGCAGCGCTGCTGTGTACCGCCGCCGGCCTGGGCGTCGCGATTCCTGCGCTGTTCGGCTACAACTGGCTGGGGGCTCGCGCCGAAGCGATCGGCGCCGACATGGCGGTGTTCATCGACGAGTTCGCCGCCCGCCTGGCCGAAGAGCAGGACGGGCGCGGCCCGGCCGTGGTCCAGGGCTGAGGGGCCGGCCATGGGCTACAAGGCGAAGTTCGGCATCAAGAAGCGCGAGAAGGGCATCAACGTGACGCCTTTCGTCGACGTGCTGCTGGTGGTGTTGGTGATCTTCATCCTGACCAGCAACGCCTCCATTCCCGGCATCGAGGTCAACCTGCCGAAGGCCAGCAACAGCACCGCACTGGAGAAGCCCAAGACCAAGGCGATCACCATCGACCCCAGTGGCCAGGTGTTCCTGGATGCCTACCCGGTGACGATGACCGAGCTGGAGGACCGCCTGCGTACCGAACGGGCAACCTCGCCGGATTTCCCGGTGATCGTGCGCGGTGATGCGCAGGTGCAGTACGCGCGCGTGGTCGAGGTGCTGGATCTGCTGCGTCGGCTGGAGCTGGCCCAGGTCGGCCTGGTCACCGGCAAGGCGCAGGGCTGAGGCATGGCCGGTCATCGACCACCCCTGCAGGAGCCCGGTACGCGCGGACGCCAGTTGCTGGTGACGATCGCGCTGGTGCTGGCGGCGCTGCTGGTACTGGATGTTGCCGTGTGGTGGCTGCTGTTCAAGGACACCGCCAGCACCCGCCGGCCGGTGCTGCAGCCGCCCATGCTGGCGTTGCCACCACCGCCGCCGCCTCCACCACCACCACCGGAAAAGCCGCCTGAGCCGGAGACGCCGCCGGAAGAGACCGTGCCAGAGCCGGAACCGCTGGACCAGCCAACGCCGGCCGAAGAACCGACGCCGACGCCGGACAACGCCGACCCTGTGACCATGGACGCCGATGCACAGGCCGGTGGTGACAACTTCGGCATCCAGTCGGGCAGCGGCGGTGGCTCGTCCGGCGTTGGCCGCGGCGGTGCCGGCAACGCCAGCTATGGCCGCTACCTGGGCTATCTGATGCAGCAGGCGATTTCGCGCGACGCGCGGGTCAAGCGCCTGGCGTTCCAGCTGCAGGTGAATGTCTGGCTGGCGCCCGATGGCCGGCTGGAGAAGGTCGAGCTGGTGCGTGGCAGCGGCAACGAAGAGGCCGACGTGGCCGTGCTTGAAGCACTGCGACAGATCGGCAAGGTCGACCAGATGCCACCGGCGTCGCTGGATTTCCCCGCGCGCGTGCTGATCCAGGGGCGCCGTCCCGGCGCGTGACCGATGACTTCCGTGATTTCCCTTCTTTCGATGAGAACCGTGATGAACGACCACGACCGCGCTCGAACCGCATCCCGCCGCCCACGGCCGGCCCGACGGGCGTTGCTGTGCTGCGCCGTACTGCTCAGCCTGGCCGCGCCGGCCAGTGCGATGGCTGCCGAAACCACCATGGTCAAGTTGATCAAGGGGCTGATCGCCAGCGGCGCGCTCAAGCCCGAAGACGGCCAGGCCCTGTTGGTGCAGGCCGAAGCAGAAGCGGCGGCTGCGCAACGCGGTACCGCGGTCAGCGCAGCCA
Source organism: Stenotrophomonas sp. 10L48 (assembly GCF_056395105.1). Lineage (NCBI taxonomy): Bacteria > Pseudomonadati > Pseudomonadota > Gammaproteobacteria > Lysobacterales > Lysobacteraceae > Stenotrophomonas > Stenotrophomonas sp. 10L48. The sequence goes on from NZ_JBFTIX010000002.1 coordinate 148,809, forward strand.
GCAGCGGCGGCGTGGCGCTGGAAGCCGGCGACGTACGTGTGCCGTACGTGCCGCAGAGCGTGCGCGATGGCATCCGAGATGAGGTACGCCAGGACGTGATGGCGCAGGCCAAAGCCGAGGGCTGGGCCGCGCCGAACGAGGTGGCCGAGTGGACCAAGCGCATCAAGGTCAGCGGTGACATGCGTGTGCGCAGCGAATCGCGCTTCTACTCCGAGCGCAACAGCGACATCGAGACCAACTGGGCCTCGGTGAACGCCGGCAACGGCTTCGATACCAACAACAACACCAACCTGCAGCTGCCGCCGCTGCTCAACACCCGCCAGGACCGCCGCAATCTGTGGCGCATCCGCGCACGGCTGGGCATCGAAGCGACGATCGGCCAGCACACCACCGCAGGCGTGCGCCTGGCCAGCGGCAGCAGCAACGGGCCGGTGTCCACCACCGAACAGCTTGGCGGTGGCCTGGGCAAGAAGGACGTGTGGCTGGACCAGGCATGGCTGGCCTACAGCCCGGCCGACTGGGTGACGGTGCGCGGCGGACGCTTCGGCAATCCGTTCTGGACCAGTGACACGCTGTTCTCCAACGATCTGAACTTCGACGGCCTGGCGGCCAACCTCAGCTACGACCTCGCCGAGGACGTCGGCCTGTTCGGCAACCTGGCGGTGGTGCCGTTGGAGTACACCTCCGACAGCGCGCCCAGCCAGAGCCGGGTGAAGACGCCCAACGAGAACAAGTGGCTGTCCGGTGCGCAGGTGGGGGTGAACTGGCGCTTCAACGATGACAACAGCCTGCGTGCGGCGCTGGGCTACTACGATTTCAAGAACATCAGTGGTCGCCTGTCGTCTCCCTGCGCGCTGTACGCCGGCGCGGTCGGTTGCGATACCGACTGGTCGCGGCCGGCGTTCATGCAGAAGGGCAACACCCTGATGCTGATCCGCGACATCGCCCGCAACCCGTTGGATCCGGCCAACACGCCCACGCCGCAGTATGTGGGCCTGGCTTCTGCCTTCCGCCTGGCGACCTTCAACCTGCGCTGGGATACACAGCTTGCGCAGGACATCGGCATGCGCCTGGATGCGGACTACATCCGCAACCTGGCCTATGACAAGCAGGCCATGTTCGCGCGGGCCAACAACGGCATCGTCAACAACTACGGTGCCGGTGGCAGTGCCAGCATCGACACCTTCCGCAGCGGCGACACCGCCTGGATGCTGCAGGCCACCTTCGGCGCCACCGAGCTGAAGGAGAAGGGCCAGTGGCAGGCCCTGCTGGGCTACAAGCGGATCGAGGCCGATGCACTGCCCGATGCCTACAACGATCCGAACTTTCACCTGGGCGGCACCAATGCGCGCGGCTACTACGTGGGCGGCGCCTATGCGCTGGACGCGCGCAGCTGGATCAGCGGCAAGTGGATGGCGGCCAAGGAAGTGTCGGGCCCGCCGTTGTCGATCGATTTGTTCCAGCTGGAGTTCAATACCGGTTTCTGATCGGACAGCGTGATCGCAGTCACGACACGTGTGGCGGGGGTGCGGCAATGCGCCCGTCTAGGAAAGGAGACCACGCGTTGCACAAAGGAGGAGTGGATGAGCCGTCGCAAACTGTTCGAGAGTTCCGAGCCCGCCGCGCAGGCACTGGGCATCGGGCCGGCCTATGTCTCGGTGGAGGGATTGCGCCAGCATCTGGCCGAATTCCTGCTGTATGCAGGGCGGCCGGTGGTCATCATGCGCGGGCGCAGCGAGGTCGGCTATTTCCTGCCGGCACGCTGCTGGCGCCAGCGCGAGGATGATCCGCTGGCTGCCGCCGCGGCCGATCAGCTGCTCGATGCCGCCGGCTTCCAGGTCGAAGACATCCAGCAGGTCGAACAGGAATTCAACGCCATGCGCCAGCGCACCGTGCTGCATTCGCGGCGTTGAAACCAGGGCCGCCGGGCATGGCCCGGCGTTACCTGATGGCGCCAGGCTCCTCCGGTAGCGCCGGGCCATGCCCGGCGATCAGGCAGCAGCCCCGCGCTCGCTGGTGATCCGTGCACCTTCGCGCATCACCAACGTCACCGGGGTCTTTTCCACCACCTCCAGCAAGCGCTGCCACTGCGCATCGCTCAGCTCGGCGGTGGCATGCAGTACACGGTGCACATGGAAGCGTCCATCCGCATCACGTTCGGAACGCAGCTCGGCGTGGAACTCGCCCAGCTCCCAGCCCTTGCGCTGCGCGTACATGCGCAGGGTGATGGCGGTACACGCGGCCAGCGAGGCCAGGTACAGGTCGAACGGGGCGAAGCCCTTGCCCTGGCCGCCGAGTGAAGCGGGTTCATCGGCCGCGACATCGAAGTGGCCGTTGCTGATGTGGTGCAGGTAGTTGTCGGCGGTCGAAACAATGCGTGCGTAGGCCATGGGAATTCCCGGTGGTAGGGCCGAGCCATGCTCGGTTGCAGGAAAAGGCGGCGCCAGCCGGAGCCGGAGCCGCCAAGGAATCACTCGGTACGATCGTACGAGAACTGGATGCCAGCCGTGCCACCGGTTTCGATGAAGAGATTCATGAAGGCCGGCACGGTCTCCGCCCGTACCCAGTCGCGCTGCAGTTCGCAGAACAGCTGCGTCACGCTGATCAGCTGGCCGCCGGCCTGTTCGATGCGGCGCAGCGCGGCATCATGCGCGGCCAGCGACGTGCCGCCCACCGCGTCGACCACCACGTAGACCTCATAGCCTTCCTTCAGCGCATCCAGCGCGGGGAAGGTCAGGCAGGCTTCGGTCCACAGCGCGGTCATGATCAGTTTCCTGCGGCCGGTGGCCTTCACCGCCTTGCGGAACTCGACATCTTCCCAGGAGTTGATGGTGGTGCGGTCGTAGGTCGGGTAGTCGCCCAGCACCTTGCGCAGCTGCGCGATCGGCGGCTTGTTCAGGCCGGTCTGTACGTTCACGGTCGAATGCACGATCGGCAGGCCATAGGCGACCGCCGCCTTGGCAGTGCCGACGATGTTGTTGACCAGCAGCTGGCGGTCCATCGAGGCGATGGAGTTCACCTGTACCGGCTGGTAGTCGATGATGATGAAGGCGGAATTCTGCGGGGTCAGCAGGTGGTCGCTGACGGGGTCGCGGATCGGTTCACTGGCCATGGGGGTGTCCTGGTCGGGGTTGGCTTGCGGTGGTGCCGGCGGCGTGCCGGCAGGCGGAAATCGCCGCGGATGCAGCGGCTCAGCTACGCTGCGAATCCAGCTGCTCGTGGTTCTTCTGCACGTCCTGCGCTTTCTGGTAGCTCTCGATCAGCAGCTGGTAGTTGGGGAAGATCTGCGTGTAGATCGCGGCCCACTGCTGGGCGTCCTCGCGGTTCCAGGTGCGCTGGATTTCCGAGGCGACCGCAGCGGTATCCATCGGCACCACACCGGCCTGCACCACGCGCGCCAGGGTGATTTCCTCGGCCATCTTCGAATAGGTGCCGGAGGCATCGACCACCGCGAACACCTGGTAGCCGTCGGCGACGGCGGCAATGGAGGGGAAGGCCATGCAGACGCTGGTGATGGTGCCGGCAATGATCAGCTGGCTGCGGCCGGTGGCCTTCACCGCGGCCACGAATTCGGGGTTGTCCCATGCGTTGATCTCGCCCCGTCGCGCTACGTATTGCGCATGCGGTGCGGCGTCATGGATCTCCGGGATCAGCGGGCCGTTCGGCCCCTGCGGTACCGACGCGGTGGTGATCACCGGCATCTTCGCCAGCGCGGCCATCTTCGCCAGGGCGGTGGCGTGCGCGCGTACTGAAGTGAACGGCATGTCACCGATGGTCTGGAACAGGCCACTCTGGTGGTCGATCAGCAGCATCGCGGCGTTGTCCGGGTCGATCACCGGGCGGGCGCCGTTGAAGTTGGCGGGGGTACTCATGGTCAGTCTCCTGGGGAGGGGGCGAAGGCCCGGAATGCGGCGGGCGGTTGCCCGCCGCAATGCAGTGGATCAGTGCGCGATCTGGCCGAAGCGGCCGCCGTTGAAATCGTTGACGGCCTGGCTGATCTCGGCCTGGGTGTTCATCACGAACGGGCCATAGCCCACCACCGGCTCGTCGATGGGTTCGCCGCTGAGCAGCAGCACGGTGGCGTCGCTGTCGGCGTCGATGAACACGTCTTCGCCGCTGCGGTCGAAGGTCACCAGCTGTGCTTCGCCGACTGCCTGGCCACCGTTGATCCGCACCGTGCCCTTCAACACCACCAGCGCCAGGGTGCGGCCGTCGGCCACCGGCAGCTCGGCGTGCTGGCCCTGCAGCAGGCGGATGTCCCACACGTCCATCGGGGTATGCGTGCGGGCCGGGCCGGCATGGCCATCGAATGTCCCGGCGATGACGCGTACGCGGCCGGCACCGTCGGGCAAGGCCACTGAAGGAATCTGCGCATCGAGCAGGGTCTGGTAGCCCGGTGCGCCCATCTTGTCCTTGGCGGGCAGGTTGACCCACAGCTGCACCATGTCCAGGGTGCCGCCGCGCTTGCTGAATTCCGGCGTGTGGAATTCCTCATGGAGGATGCCGGAGGCAGCGGTCATCCACTGCACGTCACCCGGGCCGATGGTGCCGCCGGCACCCGTCGAGTCGCGATGGGCCACTTCGCCTTCGTAGACGATGGTGACCGTCTCGAAGCCGCGATGCGGATGCTGGCCGACCCCGCGCGGGGTCTCGCTGGGCGGGAAACTGTACGGCCCGGCGTAGTCCAGCAGCAGGAACGGGCTCAGGTGCTGGCCGTGGGTGTTGTAGGAGAACATCGAACGGGCGGGGAAGCCGTCGCCCACCCAGTGCGGGCGGGGGGCGCTGTAGGTACCGGTGACACGCTTCATGGCGATCTCCTGACCGGGGCAACCGGTCGCTGTTTTTCGTTGCGGAGACGATATCGGCGTGACAATGGCCCCGGTAGTCGGCAGAATTTGCCGTCATAGTCCTATTTAGTGAACGATGCAGGCCCGGCAAGGGCCGCAGGAGATCGTCCCGTGTTCATCGCCGACATCCGCCGCTGCGATCTGAACGACCTGTTCTACTTCGCCATGGTGGTCGAGCATGGCGGCTTCTCGCAGGCCGGGCGCGCGCTGGCGATGCCCAAGTCCAAGCTCAGCCGCCGCATCGCCCTGCTGGAGGAGCGGCTGGGTGTCCGCCTGATCCAACGTTCGACCCGCCGCTTCTCGGTCACCGAGATCGGCCAGGACTACTACCGGCACTGCAAGGCGATGCTGGTGGAGGCCGAAGCCGCCGAGGAGGCCATCGCGCTGTCGCGTGCCGAGCCACGCGGCACCCTGCGGCTGGCCTGTCCGATCGCACTGCTGCACGCGCGCATTGGCGCCATGCTGGCTGACTTCCTGGCCCTGCATCCGCAGGTGACCCTGCAGCTGGATGCCACCAACCGGCGCGTGGACGTGGTGGGCGAGGGCGTGGATGTGGCCATCCGCGTGCGCCCGCCACCGCTGGAGGACAGCGATCTGGTGGTGCGCGTGCTGGCCCGCCGCATCTGGTGTACGGCTGCCAGCCCGGCCCTGCTCAAGCGCATGGGTACGCCGAAAGTGCCGGCTGATCTGGCGATGATGCCGACCGTGGACCTGGCATCGCCCGCCCAGGTGCATGCCTGGGAATACGCCGGGCCGGAGCAGGTGCAGGCCAGCGTGCACCACCGCCCGCGGCTGGTCAGCGATGACATGATCGCCCTGCGCAGTGCGGCGGTGGCGGGTGTCGGCGTGCTGATGCTGCCGCGGATGATGATCACCGACGAACTGGCCAGCGGCGCGCTGGTGCCGATCCTGCCGCAGTGGCAGCCCAGGCACGGCATCGTGCATGCGGTGTTCCCGTCGCGGCGCGGCCTGCTGCCGGCGGTACGCGCGTTGATCGACTATCTGGCCGAGCGTTTCGAGGCGCTGGAGGAGCCGTAGATCCAGGCCGTGCGTGCAACGTGGCGGATGACCGGGGGTGCAGGATCGGCGGTTGCCGCCTACACTCCCGGTCCGGACCGTCGCCATCACGCCCATCATTCCCCGGTCCGGCCTTGGCACTTATGTCTCCCAATGCCCTGGCGCTGATCGAGCTGTTGATCCGCGAGCGCCGTGCGTTGTCCCGCTTCATTGCCCGCTACCTCGACCCGGCCAGTACCGAGGACACCCTGCAGAACCTTTATCTGAAGGCCAGCAGCGTGCCCGGCGACCCGCCGATCCTGGAACCGCGCGGGTACCTGTACCGCATGGCCTACCACCACGCGCTCAACCGCAGCCAGGCCGACGCACGCGAACGGCGGGCGATGGCGGAGTACGCCAGCGACCTGGCCGATGCCAGCACTGATGGCCAGGCGCAGGCGCTGGACCAGGCCCAGCTGCGCGAGATCAGCCAGACCATCCTGGCGCTGCCGCCGCAGGTGCGCGAGTGTTTCGTGCTCAACCGCTACCTGGGGCTGAGCGAACGCGAGATCGCCGAGCGCCTGGGTATTTCCAAGAGCGTGGTGGGCAAGTACGTGATGCGCGCGGCCCTGCTCATCCAGCAGCACCAGCGGGGAAGCCGCGCATGACCGGCATGTGCCGTGGGCAGATGCCGCTCGCCGTTGTCTCAACTGTAAGGCGCACCCGTTGGTGGTGCCGCAGGCCACAATCATGACTACGTCCATACCCTCGCCGCGTCAGGCCAGGCAGGCGTTGCGCTGGGTGATACGGTGCAATGCGGGCCGGTTGCCGGAGCGCCAGCAACGCGCCCTGCAACGCTGGCTGCAGGCCGATCCCCGGCATGCCGATGCCTGGCGCCAGCAGCAGGCCTTCTGGCAATGCCTGGATGCCGCCGGCCCGGATGTCCTGGCTGCGCTTCCGGAGCTGACCGCCGAACCCGCGCTGCGGCCCCTGCAGCCGCGTCGTCGAGTGCCTTGGCTGCTGGCCAGTGCGGCGGTGCTGCTGCTTTCGGTAACAGCGGCGCCGCACGCGTGGCTGCTGGTCCGCAGCGACGTGCGCAGCGACAACGCGCCGCGCACGGTGCAGCTGCAGGATGGCAGCACTGCCATATTGGATGCAGGCAGCGCGCTGGCGCTTGATTTCAGCGCCGGCCAGCGCCGCCTGCAGTTGCTGCGTGGCAGGGCCTGGTTCCAGGTGGCGCACGAAGCACGACCGTTCCGGGTGGAGGCAGGCGGTGGCGAGATCCGTGACATCGGCACGGCGTTCAGCGTTGCACTGCAGGATGCCGTGGTGACCACCGAGGTCAGCCAGGGCGAAGTGGAGATCAGGCCGGGTCATGTCGCCGCGCAGCGGCTGCAGGCGGGCCAGGCACGCGCGTTCCGTGATGGCCGCTGGCTGCAGCCGTTGCAGCTGGCCGATGTGGAGGCCATCGCACCGTGGCGACGCGGCGAGATCGTCATTGATGATCTGCCTGCGCAACAGGCGATCGAGCGCCTTGCCCGCTATCGGCGTGCGCCGGTCTGGGTTCTGCACGGTCAGGGCGCGCAGGTGGCGGTGAGTGGGTTGTTCCACCTGCAGCAGCCGGATGCGGCGATTGCCGCAGTGGCCCGGCAGGCCGGTCTGCGCAGCCAGCGCCTGCCGGGCGGCGCGTTGTTGGTGTGGTGATGCCACGGGACTAGTGGGTGGGTTCATCCACGCATGGCGTGGATCTACTGGCGTGATTCGTGTTCATCCACGCATGGCGTGGATCTATTCGGGCGCATGGTAGATCCACGCCATGCGTGGATGATCTGTCGATCAACGAAAAAAACCGTGGGCAGATCCGATCCCACCTTGTCTCTAGTGGTATAGCCAGAGCGAAACCGCGTTTCTTCTCAAGCCAACCGAGCCGCGTGCACCCGAAGTGCGCACGGTCCCGCCACCTTGAGGAGTCACCGTTCATGCCGTTCCCGGCATCCGCCCGTCATCGCCGCGCCACCATCCTCGCCCTGGCCATCGCCACGGCACTGGTTCCCTTCGCTTGGGCGCCGACCGCCCGCGCCCAGGCCGCTACCGCCTCCGTGCGCGCGTATGCCATCCCCGAACAAGCCCTGGCCGGCGCAGTGCGCAGCTTCGGTCGCCAGTCGCAGGTGCAGGTGGTGTTCCGCAGCGATCTGGTGGAAGGGCGGCGCTCGCGCGCAGTGCAGGGCCAGTACAGCCCCGCCGAGGCACTGGACCAGTTGCTGCAGGGCAGTGGCCTGCGCGCGCAGCAGGAGCCGGGCGGTACCTGGACCCTGCAGGCCGCCGCCGATGACGGCGGGGTGGTGGTCACCGACACGCTGAAGGTGGGCGGACGCCTGCAGGCCGACGGCGGCGAAACACGTGATCGTTGGGGATACGACGACGTGTTCGCGCTCGACCTGAGCACGGCCTATTCCGGTCGCGACCGGGTGGAGCGCTATCGCGGCGCCAACCCGGCCGACGTGGTCAAGGACCTGGTCGGTGTGTTCAGCGGCGACGCCCGCAACAGCGGCGCACTGGACCTCAACATCCGCGGCATCCAGGGGCCGGGACGGGTGCCGGTCAGCATCGACGGCGGCGAGCAGGCACTGACCGTATGGCGGGGCTACAACGGCGTCAGCAACCGCAACTACATCGATCCCAACCTGATTGGTGGCATCCAGGTCATCAAGGGGCCAGCGTTGGTGCGCGATGTACACAGCGGTATCGGCGGAGCGATGGTCATCAAGACCCTCGACGTCGACGACATCGTGCCGGCCGGCGAGCGCTTCGGCGGGGAGCTGAAGATCGAAGGTAGCAGCAATGCGGTCTCGCCGCGCCTGCCACGGCTGCACACCGGCGAGGACTACCGCACGGTGGAGGGGTTCCCGCAGTCGTCGCCGGCCTCGCCCTATGCTGACCGCACCCTGGTGGTGCCAGTGAAATCGCGCAGTGGTGACAACCCGTTCGATGGCGATGACCAGGCCTGGCGCCTGGCGCTGGGCTGGCGCGGTGAGAGGGTGGACGTGATGGCCGCCTACGCGTGGCGCAAGCGCGGCAACTATTTCTCCGGCAGCAAGGGCAGTGCGTACTACGACCAGGACCCGCGCGAGCAGTACGAATACCAGGGCATCGACTACATCACCACGCTGGCGCGCTACTTCAAGCCGGGTGATGAAGTGCCCAACACGTCCAGCGAACAGGAGTCGTGGCTGCTGAAGGCCACCTGGCAGATCACCGACGACCAGCAGCTCAAGGCCACCTGGCGGCACACGCTTTCGCACTATGGCGAGATCATGCCCTCGCGCATCCTGTCCGCACCGGATTACGGGCGCATCCAGTGGCCGCTCAGCCGGGTCGATTCCGATGCCTGGAACCTGGAATACCGCTGGCAGCCGGCCGGCAGTCGTTGGCTCGACCTGCGCGCCAACCTGTGGCGAACCGAAACCAACAGCGATACCTACACCGCTGGTGGCTTCCCCAACTTCGCCTCGGGCAACCCCGATTGGGATTCCAGCCGCAGTCCGATCCTGCGCAACACCGCCCTGGCCAATGCCCGCAACGATCGTACCGGGCTGACCCTGAGCAACCGCTTCGGCCTGCATTCCACGCTTGACCTGACCGTGGGTGGCAACTGGCAGTACGAAACACTGCGCTCGGGCGATCCGTACTTCGGCGCAACCGACGGCTGGCGCATGTACCCACGCGCCGGCCGGCGCCAGGAAGGCGAGGGCTACCTGAGCCTGGAATGGCGGCCGGTCGAGTTCCTTACCCTCAACGCCGGTGTGCGCTACAGCCGCTACTGGGCGTTCGACGATTTCCTGCAGGCGCATCCGGAGCTGCTGACCCGCAGTGTCGGCAGCAAGGAGGCGCGCTACCGGGTCAACGAGCTGCCACCACGCCCCGCCAGCCTGCAGGGAGAGATCGATGCGATCGAATCGGAGCGTGAGTTCTGGGAAAGCATCGGCATGGGCTCGCTGGTCGACGACCTGCTGAAGAACCTGCTGAGCAAGTACGAAACGCCGGTGCCGGTGGAGCACAGCATCGCCTGGGCAGCGGATGCCGATGGCAACTACACGCGAGCCAGCAACCCGTGCCTCAACGGCCAGGTGGCCGCCATCCCCGGGCTGCTGCCGATGGTGCTCGGTACCGACCAGACCTGCCGGGTGCAGAACGCCGTGCAGGGGCAGGCGGTGCAGGCGCACAACAGCCGCCGCCGCGACCATGCCTGGCTGCCCACGTTCTCGGCCACCGTGCATTTCTCGCCTGCTGCGCGCCTGTATGCCCGCTACACCGAGGCCAAGCGCTTCCCCAGCATGTTCGAAAGCACCATCGCGTTTTCCAGCAGCCTCAATCCGCTGTATCCGCTCAAGCCCGAACACGCTTACAACTACGAGCTGGGTTATGTGCACAACCTCTCTGCGCTGTTCGACGGCACCGCCGATGCGGACGTAAAGCTCAGCTACTACGTACAGAAAACCCGCGATGTGATCGAGCGCGATGCGTACTTCCTGTTCGACAACATCGACAAGCAGACCCTGCGCGGCATTGAGCTGCAGGCGCGCTTCGACAACCGCCGCTTCTTCAGCGACCTGGGCATCGCCCGCACCCTTGAAAACGAAGTGTGCGACGAAAGCACCGCAGTACAGCTGGATGCCAACCGCGGCCTGGTGCCCAACTGCGTGCAGGATGGCTTCGTCGGTGGTTACTTGCTGACCCAGGCCGTGCCGAAGCTGTCGGTGAACCTGTCGCTGGGCACCCGCCTGTTCGACGAGCGGCTGGAACTGGGCAGCCGCATCATGCACTACCGGCGTCACCACAACCCGGACCTGCAGGCCTACCGCGACCGCTTGCTGGCCGGCGGCAGCAGCCTGCTGTGGCAGAACGTGCCGTTCACCTGGGGAAACATCACCACGGTGGATGCCTATGCGCGCTGGCGCTTCAACGACCACGCCAGCGTCGAACTGGTCGGCAGCAATCTCGGCAACCGCTACTACGTCGACCCGGCCACGCGCTCCACGCTGCCGGCGCCCGGTCGCACCCTCAAGCTCGCAGTCACCGCGCGCTTCTGACGCCTCACCGATTCAAGCGTTGTACCTGTAGTTCCCTCAATCCAAGGAGTTTTTCCATGAAAATGTTCTCCCGCTCCCTGCTCACCGTGGCCGCCAGCCTGGCCCTGGCCGGTGCCGCCCATGCTGCCGATATCGTCGGCGCCGCCAGCGCCGTCACCGATCCGCAGTTGAACGTCAATGTCGGCGAATCGCAGGTCAATGGTGGCCCGCACGTCGCTGGCAAGGCCGGCATCGGCGTCGGCACCGTGTCCGGTGGCACCCGCGTGGACTTCCAGGGCCTGAGCGCCTATTCGGCACCCACCACTGTCAACGGCACCACCGTGCGCACCCTGGCCATGCCGATCACCGGCACCCCGGGCAACCACGCCGGCATGGGCCACTTCAACTTCGTCAAGGTGGGCAGCGGCGATGTCTGGTTTGGTGAATGGTCCAAGGATGGCGCCGCCGGTGGCTTCAACAACCGCCAGGTCTATTTCGCTGGTGACCGTGCAGGCACCACGTTGCCGGCAGGCGTGGCCACCTACAGCGTGGCGGGCCTGAACAAGTTCAACGGCAGCAACCTGCTGACCGGTGCGTTCCGCGCCGACTTCGGTGCCGGCACCCTGCGCGGCCAGATCGCCGGTGGCGGCCTGACCGTGGGCGTCAACGCTGCCATCAACAGCGCCAATGCGTCCTTCGCAGGCACGGCCGTGGCCAACGGCTCGGTGTCGGGCAGCACCCAGGGCCAGTTCTTCGGTGCCAACGCCGCCACCCTGGCCGGCATCGCCACCTTCGCCGGCAACAGCCAGTACGACACCGCCTTCGGCGGCAGCAAGAACTGATCGCCACGCCCCTGACGGGGCAGGGCAGGGACAAGCCGCGATCCGCCAGTCCCTGCTTCGGCCTGCGATAGTGCTTCAACCGGATCGAACATGCGCCACCTTCTCTTTCTTGTCGTCCTGCTGCTGGCCTGGCCGCTCAACAATGCCCACGCGCAGCAGGATGACCTGCGCCGTGTGCTCGAACAGGGCAGCGAGCTGCGTCATCAGCAGCAGGACCAGCAGCGCCTGCGCCAGGCCGAGCACGAGCGACCGACCATCACCCTCGACGGCCAGCAGTACCGCGTGGAGCGCACTGTCGACGACCTCGGCCAGGCGCTCTATCTCGCGCTGCAGCACCAGCAATGGCAGGCCGCGGCCGCCTTCCTTGCCGAGTACATCGAACTGCCTGGCCACGATCCGCTGCTGCGCCACTACGCGCAGGGTGCGCTGGCGCGCGTGGGTGGTCAGCACGGCAAGGCCGCGGCCGAATACGAGGCCGTGCTCGCCGCGCAGCCGGACTTCCTGCCGGCGCGGCTGGAACTGGCGCGCGTGTATGCCGAAGACCAGCGCGACCGCGATGCCATCGCCCTGTTCGAGGCGATCGCAGCCGGCATCGATGGCGGCGACCCTGCAACGGCGGGCGTGCGTACGCGGGTGGACGGCTACCTGCAGGCCCTGCGTGCACGCCAGCGCTGGAAGGGTGGCATCGCCGCCGGCCCCGCCTGGAGCGACAACATCAACCGCAGTTCGGCCAGCCGCACCTGCCTGTTTGGTGACGGCACCACCTGCTTCATCGAACGCCGGTTGCCCGATGCACAGGCAGCGTTCGGCCTGGACTACGACGTCAGCCTGGAACGGCGCCTGCCGTTGGCCGGCCACCATGGGCTGTACCTGCGCGGCCTGGCGTTCGGCCAGGCGTGGCGTGGGCACAGCGACTACAACGAGCTCAATGCCAGCGTGCAGGCCGGCTACAGCTGGCGCAGCGCACGGCATACCTTGCTGCTGGCGCCCAGCTACGATTACCAGGGACTCGGCAACCACGCGCTGCAGGGCGGTGCCGGCATGCATGGCGAATGGCAGTTCGCCGCAGATCCGCGCAGCCTGCTGAAGCTGGAAGCCGACTGGAAACGCCAGCGCTATCGACAGCAGGGCGTGGCCAGCAACTACGACGGTGAACTGGCGGCGATCTATGCCACCTGGTTCCGCGCGCTCAACCCGCGCTGGACGGTGTTTGCCGGGGTCGACCTGAGTGACAGCAGCGCCGCCGATCCCGCCAACGGCTACCGGCAACGCGGCCTGCGCCTGGGCGCAGCGCGCCAGTGGAGCGGCACCACGGCCACGGTGTTCGTGTCGCTGCGTGAGCGTGACTACGATGCCTGGAGCCCGTTGCTGGAGGCGCGTCGGCAGGACAGCGAGCAGAACCTGATCGCCATCGTGCGCAGCGAGCGCCTGGCCGTGGCTGGGCTGGTCCCCAGCCTGAGCCTGCGTTACGCACGCATCGACAGCAACGTGGACTGGCTGTACAGCCACGACCGCAGTCTGCTGAGCCTGAAATGGGAACGGGCGTTCTGAGCCGTCGGGCGCGGCGCAAAGGGGGGGGCGCAGTCCATTAATCCCCAATTTGGCCAAATTGGGTATAGTGGCCACATATCCTTCCGCTGGAGCCGTGCCATGACCCTCCCGCTCGACCTGCCCGGCCTGGACAAGGCCCCGGCATCCTCGGTCAAGACCCGTGGCTGGCCCAGCCTGATGCGTACCGTGCGCGAGAAGCAGGCGCTGGTCATCACCAACCACAATCACCCCGAGGCGGTGATCGTGGACATCAAGACCTACCAGGAGCTGTTGGCCAGGGCCAGCGGCAGCGACAGCGAGGAGCGCAGCGACGTGCTGTCGCGCCTGCGCAGCGAGTTCGACCAGGCGCTGGCCGGGCTGCAGCAGGGTGAGGGGCTGGGCAAGGTGATGGGCAAGCCGATCCGCCGCGGCCACAAGGTCGCGCTCGGCCGTCCGCTCTGAATCATGGGGCGGATCCTGGCGTTGGCCGGCGTCAATGGCGCCGGCAAGAGTTCGCTGCTCGGCACCTGGCTGGAGGCCGACGGCCTGGGCTGGTACAACCCGGACAGCTTCACCCGGCGCCTGGTGGAGGCGGGCTGGCCGTTGGCCGACGCCAACGCCGAAGCGTGGCAGGAGGGCGCACGACGGCTGCGCCAGGCGATCGCCGACGGCAGCGACTTCGCCTTTGAAACCACCCTGGGCGGCAACACCATTCCGCGTCTGTTGCGCGAGGCCTGCAGCCAGCATGACGTGGCGATCTGGTTCTGCGGGTTGGCCACCGTCGAACTGCATGTTGCTCGCGTGGCGGCCCGCGTTGCCGCCGGTGGCCACGACATCCCGCAGGACAAGATCCGCGCACGCTTCGATTCCGCACGCGAGAACCTGTTGGCATTGATGCCGCACCTGGCCGAACTGCATGTGTATGACAACAGCGCGCCGGCCGATCGCTATGGGCGTGTTGCCCCCTTGCCGGTGCTGGCGCTGGATCGCCAGGGCCTGCAGTATCCGGTGTCGGTGGTGGAGCTGCTGCACACCCCGGACTGGGCCAAGCCCATCGTCATGCGCGCGATGGAACTGCATGCCGACAGTACGCCGCTTGCCGGCCCGCCTGTGCGATGATCCGAGCCCGCAGATTCATTGATCGAGGAACACGGATGTACGAGCGGAAGCACTGGCAGGCCACTGGCCTGCGCGCGCTGGTGGTGGCCATGGCATTGACGGTAGCGGCACCGCTGCTGGCCCAGGATGCAACGCCGGCCGATGCCAAGGTCGAGGCGCCGAACGAGCCGATGAGCTACGACAAGGCACGCCGCACCGCCGAGGCATCGCTGCGCCTGCACCCGGGCACCGACAGCCAGTACGACTACCGCCCGCTGTGGGCCGGCAATGCCGACCTCGATGGCGACGGCCGCCCGGAGATCGTCTATCTCTATACCGCGACCCAGACCGGCAGCGCGATGCAGCTCAACGAGCTGGTGGTGATGACCCCGCTGGCCGAAGGTGATGCGCGGGGCCAGGCCACGTCACCCGGCAAATCCGCCTATGACGACGAAACCTACGCGTTGATCCGCGCCTCGGGCTACGCCGATGACGCCAGCGTGCATATCCCCGGCGAAATGGAAACGATCACCATGGACGGTGACCGCATCCGCGTGACCTTCAACAGCACCCGCAGTTCGAAGCTGTGCGTGCGAGGCAAGGTGGCCTGCCCGCCGGAAGGTCAGCATGCCTGGGTGTACCGCTGGAGCCCGGGCAAGCTGACCCGCGCCGACTAGCCCTGTGCTGACGGCAGCGCCAGGCAATGCCTGGCGCCACCGCAGCCACTCAGGCCGGGGTCACCTGTTCCGGTTCGGCCACGTCCGGCAACGGCGGCAGGGCGCGGTCCACCGTGACCGGTGCATCGCTCTTCAACAACGCGGCCGCCTCCTTGTCGCAGCCCACGGCCGGCGGCGAACCGCGCAGCGGCAGGCCGGCGGTCTCCTTCACGAAGATCATCGTGATCAGGCCGATCACCGCCGCGCCCATCAGGTAGTAGGCCGGTACCAGCGGATCGCCCGTGCGTTCCACCAGCCAGGCGGTCACCAGCGGCGTGGTGCCACCAAACAGCGACACCGACACATTGAACGCAATGGACAGCGCGCTGTAGCGCACCGGCGTATAGAACAGCGCCGGCAGCGTGGACGGCATCGAACTGGTGAAGCACACCAGCGCCAGGCCCAGCAGCATCARGCCAAGGAAGATCAGCCCGTCGTTGCCGCTGCCCACCAGCAGCAGGCTCGGCACCGCCAGCACCAGCAGCGCGATGCAGGCGCCGATGATCATCGGCCGCCGGCCCAGCTTGTCGCTGAAAAGGCCACCCACGATGTTCAACGGCATCATCACCAGCATCACGATGATGATCAGCAGCAGGCCCTTGCTCTCCGCATATCCCATGGTCACGCTCAGGTAGCTGGGCATGTAGGTCAGCAGCATGTAGTCGGTCACGTTGAACACCAGCACCAGGCCCATGCAGACGATCAGCTGGCGGCCGTGCACGCGGAACAGGTCGACCAGGCCGGGGCGCTCATGGTCGCGCTTCTCGGCCTCTTCGGCGAACGCGCGGAACGCTGGCGTTTCCTCCAGCCGCATGCGCATGTACAGGCCCAGCAGGCCGAGTGGGCCGGCCACCAGGAACGGAATGCGCCAGCCCCAGTCCAGCATCTGCTCGCTGCTCAACAGCATGTGCAGTGCAGTCACCGTACCGGCACCGGCGATATAGCCGCCCAGCGTGCCGAACTCCAGCCAACTGCCCATCAGGCCGCGGTTGCGGTCGGTGGAGTACTCGGCGATGAAGGTCGCCGCGCCGCCGTACTCGCCGCCGGTGGAAAAGCCCTGCACCACGCGGGCGAGCAGCAACAGCACCGGCGCCCAGATGCCGATGCGTTCATAGGAGGGAATCAGGCCGATGGCGAACGTACCCAATGCCATCATGATCATGGTAAAGGCCAGTACCTTCTGGCGCCCGTAGCGGTCGCCCAAGGGCCCGAAGACCATGCCGCCCAGCGGGCGTACCAGGAAGGCCACCGTGAACGTGGCGAACGCGGCAATCACCTGCGCGGTGGGATTGCTGGAGGGAAAGAACACCTGGCCGATGGTGACGGCAAGATAGCCATAGACACCGAAGTCGAACCATTCCATCGCATTGCCCAGTGCAGCGGCGCCGACGGCGCGCTTGAGCATGGGTTTGTCGACAACGGTGATCTCGTCGACCTTCAGATGGCGGCGGCGTTTGAACCAGCCGAAATGGGCATGGGCATCGGAGTTGTCCTGCATGGGGACTCCCTTGGAAGAATGGAAATGGCGTTGGAATGGGCGGTACGAATGTCCCGGAATTCGGAAACGGCGATGCTGGCGCAGCAGGCGCAGGGGCATCGGATGGAAGACCCGGAAGGGGGCGAAAGGCGTGTGCGATGAAACGCCGCGCACGCAACACGCATTGCCCGCTGCCAGAACGCAGAGCGACATGCAGGACGAACGGATGGGTCCGATTACGTGTCAGCGCACGCGCGGGTGGGGCAGGCGCAGGGAACAGGCGGGGCAGGGCCCGCAGGCGTCATCCGCCGGGATCCAGCGCGAGGCGATGGAAAGGCGAGGGAGAGGCAATGATGGAAAGCGAAGCGCCGGTCGGCAGTGCTTCCCGCAGGCCAGCAACAGGTGCTGACGTGCAGTGGGTCGTGTCGATCATGCGTTCATGATAACGATTACAGTGTGAGCGTGCCGAGAATCGCGCCAGTACGAACGCAGCGTTCCATGTTGCCTGTTCATGCACATGACCCACGCACATCGAATGAACATGTTGTGCTCGCCTCGCTCACGCCCCGGCTTTTACGGTGGTCACGAACCAACGCAAGGAGTAACGCATGACCCGTCGCATTCCCGAAGGCACCCTGGTTATCGTCGCCGATGGTGGCTCGGCCCGCGTGTTCACCAACGTCGGCAACGAGCACAAGCTCACCCTGAAACAGGAAGGCGAGCTGCGCCTGCAGGACATCAGCGAACAGGGTGTGTCCGGTCAGGGCCCATCCGGTGCGGTGCCCAAGGACATGTCGATCTCGCAGCTCAACGAGGCGACCTTCGCCAAGCAGGTGGCCGAGCAGCTCAATGAAGACGCGCTCAACAACCGTTATGCGCATCTGGTGCTGATTGCCGATCCCACCACGCTGGGCCGCATCCGTCCGTTGCTGCACAAGGAGACGCAGTCTCGCTTGCTGGCCGACATCGCCAAGGATCTCACCAACGCGCCGCTGGAAGACATCCAGCGCACGCTGCAGGCGTAACCGGCATGCCCTTCATGCGTGACCCTGTGGCAGCCGAGCCGGCCCGCGCGGAGGTGGATGCGCAGGCCGGTTGGCTGTTGCTGGAATTCGGTGCACCGTGGTGCGGCCATTGCCAGGCCGCGCAACCGGCACTGCAGGCTTTCGTCGAGGCACACGATCTGCCGCACTGGAAGATCGAAGACGGCAAGGGCAAGCCGCTGGGCCGCTCGTTCCAGGTGAAGCTGTGGCCCACCGTGATCCTGTTGCGTGATGGCACGGAAGTGGCGCGCGTGGTGCGGCCGGTGGATGCGGCAGATCTTGCAACGCTGCAGAGCGCGCTGCCGGATTGAGTGGCCTCTTCAGTGGCCTTCATGGAGCCGAGCCACGCTCGGCTCATTTCCCCGGCGATGTCCGCTTCAATGCAGCGTCACCCGCACATGCTGCTCGCGCAGTTCATGCAGCAATCGCCGGCCATGCTGGCTCAACGCCATCATCGCCACAGTGATCTTCTGCAGGCTGTAGCCCGGGCGCAGATGCGCCTGCGGGTCGGCCGGTTCGTTCTCGCCGATCATCATCGCCATGCCCTCGGCGGTGTTCAGGGCGTGCTCGATGCGAAAGAACAGGGATTCCATTTCCGGGGTCAGGATGGGCGGTTCATGCGACATGCGATGGCTCCTTGAGGGGACGTGGCCACCGCAAGGGTGGCGGGCGGTGCGGGGTTGGAACTTCGGCTGAGCTCTGGGAAAAGCCGGAGGGCCATGCGGCCGCCGCGCACCGCCCGCCGTAGTCACGGCAAGCAGCTCCCAAAGCCCGTTTCGGGGTTCCACACCCGGCAGCGGTGTTCGCGCTGCGCGGATATCCTGCACACGCATTGGCGGTCTGTTCCACCCGGCACTGCATCTGAAAGTCTCCAATTACGGGCTGATTTTTTCTCGGTAGTGCCCATTCCGACAACCGCTTGCGCGTTCGCATCGAAATGGGCCCGCCAGGCTTGGCAGCATCCCTTCAATTCCAGTGTCGATCCATCCAATCGGTTGCAGATGCATGCGTTGAAGGCGGCATCCGCACTGCAGCATGCGACACCGTCACCCCGGTGCTAGGATCTGACCACCACCTGAATCGATCCAAATGCCGATGCCCACGCTGGACCGTCGTCTCCTGATCGCTGTCGCCGCCACGGCGATGTTCGCCTCCGGCCTGGCTGCGGCCGCCCCGGCCAAGACCGCCGCCGACAAGGCCTATGCCTCGGTCGATCCCTTTATTGGCACCGGCGGTGAGGGGCATACCTACCCCGGCGCAACGGTGCCGTTCGGCATGGTCCAGCTCAGCCCGGACACGCGCATCCAGCCGCGCGAGAAGGCCTACGGCTGGGCGGCGGGCTACCGTTACGACGACAGCAGCATCGTCGGTTTCTCGCACACGCACTTTTCCGGCACCGGTCATTCCGATTTGGGCGACATCCTGCTGATGCCGTTCACCGGCAACCCTGGCCTGGAGCGCGGCGACCCCGAAAAGCCACGCAGCGGTTACGCCTCGCGTTTCCGCCACGATGACGAGAAGGCCGAACCGGGCTATTACGCGGTCACCCTGGACGACTACAAGGTGCGCGCCGAGCTGACCACCAGCGCCCGCGTGGGCGTGCATCGCTATGCGTTCCCGAAGGGCAGCGAAGCCAAGGTGCTGCTGGACATGCGTACCAGCATGTATGACTACCCGGGCAAGATCCTGTGGTCGCGGGTACGCGTGCGTGGCGATGGCACCATCACCGGCTTCCGCGAGACGCGTGGCTGGGCCGCCGGCCGCCAGCTGTATTTCGCGATGCGCTTCTCGCGACCGCTGGCCAGCCACGCGCTGCACAACACCGAAAAGGACATCGTCTACAAGGGCTTCGCGCCCCCGGGCGAGAAGGACCCGGCGCAGCGCGCGCAGATCGAGGGGCGGCAGCTGGTGGGCACCTTCGACTTCGGCAAGCTGGATGCACCGCTGGTGGTGAAGGTGGCCATTTCGCCGGTCAGCGAGGCGGGCGCCATCGCCAACCTCGATGCGGAAGTGGCCGACTTCGATTTCGACCGTGTGCGCGCGCAGGCGAAGCAGGAGTGGACGCAGGCGTTGTCGGTGCTGGATATCGAAGCACCGGAACACGCGCGTCGCAGCGCGTACACCGCGCTGTACCACACGCTGCTGGGGCCGACGCTGTTCATGGATGCCGACGGCCAGTACCGCGGCGCGGACAACGCCGTGCACCAGGCCAAGGGCTACACGAACTATTCGACGTTCTCGCTGTGGGATACCTACCGGGCGCTGCATCCGCTGCTGACCCTGGTGCAGCCGGAGAAGCGCAACAGCGATTTCGTCAATTCCATGCTGGCCCATCACGAGCACAGCCCTTACGGCATGCTGCCGGTGTGGTCGTTCCATGGCCTGGAAGACTGGTGCATGATCGGCTACCACGCGGTGCCGGTGATCGCCGATGCCTACGTGAAGGGTATTCGCGGCTTCGACGCGGACAAGGCGCTGAAGGCGATGGTGCAGACTGCCAACTACGGCCCTTACGATGGCATCGCCCAGTACCGTGAGCTGGGCTACGTGCCGATCGACGAGGAGGGCGAAGCAGCCAGCAAGACGCTGGAATACGCGTTCGATGACTGGACCATCGCGCGCATGGCGCAGGCGATGGGCAAGGCCGATGTCGCCGCAACCTTCGACAAGCGCGCGGGCAACTGGCGCAACGCCTTCGACAAGGACACCGGCTTCATGCGTGCGCGCAAGCGCGATGGCAGCTTCCGTACGCCGTTCGACCCCAGCGCCAGTGGCTACGGCACCGACTACACCGAAGGCAATGCCTGGCAGTACTCATGGTACGTGCCGCAGGATGTGGCCGGCCTTGCCGCAGCGCATGGTGGCAGTGACAGACTGCTGGCGCGCCTGGATGAAGTGTTCAACGCGAAGGTCGATCCGGCCATCTTCGAGCACATGGAAGACATCACCGGCCTGATCGGCTGGTATGCGCATGGCAACGAGCCCAGCCACCACGTCGCCTACCTGTACTCGCATGCCGGCCAGCCGTGGCGCACGCAGGCACGCCTGAAGCAGATCATGGACACGCAGTATGCCGATCGTCCCGATGGCCTGGCCGGCAACGATGACGTGGGCCAGATGTCGGCGTGGTACGTGTTCACCGCGCTGGGTTTCTACCCGGTAGCGCCGGGCTCGGGCGAGTACATCCTCGGCCGCCCGTTCCTGCCGAAGACCGCAATGCGGCTGCCCAACGGCAAGACCTTCACCATCGTGGCCGAAGGACTGGACGACAAGCACACCTATGTCGGCAGCGTGACCCTCAACGGCACGCCGTTGCAGCGCACGTTCCTGCGCCACGATGAGATCCTGGCCGGTGGCGAGCTGCACTTCACCATGCAGGCCGAACCGAACAAGGACTGGCCGGGGCAGGGCGCGCAGGTACCGTATTCGATGAGCCGGTGACACCCACGGTAGCGCCGGGCCATGCCCGGCGGTTGAGGGGCGGCGCCAACCAAGGTTGGCGTCTACCGGAACCGCGCACACCGCATTGAGGCGCCCTTGGTAGATGCCAACCTTGGTTGGCATGCCGCGCGCCCACCAAGGTGGGCGACTACCGATGTGGCGTGATCTGGTAGATGCCAACCTTGGTTGGCATGCCGGGCGCCCACCAAGGTGGGCGACTACCGATGTGGCGTGATCTGGTAGATGCCAACCTTGGTTGGCATGCCGCGCGCCCACCAAGGTGGGCGACTACCGATGTGGCGTGATCTGGTAGATGCCAACCTTGGTTGGCATGCCGGGCGCCCACCAAGGTGGGCGACTACCGATGCGGCATGATCTGGTAGATGCCAACCTTGGTTGGCACGCCGCTACACCATCCCACCATTGGCCCGCAGCACCTGGCCATTGATCCAGCCGCCATCGGCACCGGCCAGGAACGCCACCGCGCCGGCGATGTCTTCCGGCGTACCCAGCCGCTCCAACGGATTCATCTTCGCCAGCCGATCAATCAGTTCCGGCGACTTCCCGTCCAGGAACAGATCGGTGGCGGTCGGCCCGGGCGCCACCGCGTTCACGGTGATGCCGCGCCCACGCAGTTCCTTGCTGAGAATCGCGCCCATGGTCTCCACCGCGGCCTTGCTGGCGGCATACACGCTGTAGTTTTCCAGCTTGATGCCAACCACGCTGGTGGACAGGGTGACGATGCGACCACCGTCGCGCACGCGCCGCGCGGCCTCGCGCAGCACATTGAATGCACCCTTGAGGTTGATGCCGATCACACGGTCGAACAGGGCATCATCGCTGTCGGCCAGTGCGGCCAACTGCAGCACGCCGGCACTGTTGACCACCACATCGATGCCACCGAAGCGTGCCTCGATGGCGTCGAACAGCGCGTGCACGGCCTGCGGTTCGGCGACATCGGCCTGCAGGGCGATGGCATGCCCTCCGCTGGCGGTCAGTTCGGCAGCCAGTGCTTCGGCCTCATTACGGCGGCCGGCATAGTTGATCACCACGGCATGGCCGTCGGCGGCCAGCCGGCGCGAGATGGCAGCGCCGATGCCACGGGAGCCCCCGGTGACCAGGGCGACAGAGCGGGAAGCAGAGGAGGTCATGGCAGATTCCAGAAGTGCGCGCCGGCATGGCGCACGGCCATCTTGGTCTCTCCGCCGTCGCGGATAATCATGGATAATCCGGAAACATCATCCGGCCGCCCGAACAATGGACAGATTCACCGCCCTGCGTGCGTTCGTGCGGATCGTCGAACGCCGCAGCTTCAGCCGTGCCGCCGAAGACCTGGGGCTGCCGCGGGCCACGGTGACCGACGCGATCAAAGCACTGGAGCAGCGTCTGGGCGTGCGCCTGCTGCATCGGACTACGCGCGTGGTGGTGCCGACGCTGGAAGGCGAGGCCTTCTACGGCCGCTGTCTGCGCCTGATCGCGGACATGGACGATGCCGAAGCCGCGTTCCGTGACGTGCCGCCACGCGGGCCGCTGCGCATCGAGGTGCACGGTACGCTGGGGCGCCACCTGTTGTTTCCGCATCTGCCGGATTTCCTGCAGCGGTACCCGGACATCGAACTGGAGGTCAGCGAGGGCGACCGCTATGTCGACCTGCTGCGCGAGGGGGTGGATGGGGCCATCCGCGTGGGCACCCTGGCCGACAGCGATCTGGCCGCACGGCGCCTGGCGTTGCTGCGCGAGGTCACGGTGGCGTCGCCCGCCTACGTGAAGTCACACGGGCGGCCGGAAAACATCGCGTCGCTGGCGGCGGGACACCAGATGGTCGGCTACCGTTCCAGCGCCACCGGCCAGCTCATTCCGCTGGAGTTCCAGCAGGGCGGGCAGGTTCGCCACGTGCCGCTGCCGGCACGCGTGCGGGTGTCCGGTGCCGACGCCTTCCTCGGTGCCGCGTTGGCCGGGTTGGGCATCATCCAGGCACCGCGCTACCGGATGGACCCTTACATCGCGCGCGGGCAGTTGCTGGAGCTGTTGCCCGGGATGCCACCCACACCGAGCCCGGTCAGCCTGGTCTATCCGCGCAACCGTACGCCATCGCCGCGGCTGCGGGTGTTCATCGACTGGGTGGCGGCTGTGTTCGAGCACGCAGGCTGACGCCGACCTATCGGTCAACCCAGGCCGGGCAGCGGCGCGTGCGATGACACCAGCTGGCGGTCGCGCAATGCCTGCCAGAACGCGGTGGGAATCGTCGCCCCGGCCAACGCCAGGTTCTCGGCGATGCGCTCGGGACGGCTTGCACCGGGAATCGCCGCTGCCACTGCCGGGTGCGCCAGCGAGAACTGCAGCGCGGCGGCGCGCAGGTCCACCTGGTGTTCTGCCGCAACGTCGCGCAATGCCTGCACGCGGGCCAGCACCTCTGGCGTGGCGGTCTGGTATTCGTAATGCGCGCCGCCGGCAAGGATGCCGGAGTTGTACGGCCCGCCGACCACGATGCCGACGCCACGTGCAACGCTGTCCGGCATCAACCGCTGCAGGGCCTCTTCGTGGTCGAGCAGGGTGTAGCGCCCGGCAATCAGGAAGCCATCCGGGTCGGCCTGCTGCAGCGCCATCTCGCAGGGCTGCACGCGGTTGACGCCCAGGCCCCAGGCCCTGATGACACCTTCCTCACGCAGGCGGGTGAGCGCCACGGCGGCGCCGTCCATCGCCTGCTGGAAGACCTCCTTCCAGGCATCGCCATGGAAGTCACGCGCCGGATCATGGATCCAGACGATGTCCAGGCGATCGGTACGCAGGCGCTGCAGGCTCTCCTCGATCGCGCGCAGGGTGCCGTCAGCGCTGTAGTCGTAGACGATGCGGTTGGGCAGGCCATGCTCGAACAGGCCACCTTTCTCACCAAGGTCACGCCGGGTGGTGTCTTCCACCTCGTCCAGCACACGGCGGCCGACCTTGCTGCTCAGTACATAGGCATCACGGTCGTGATGCTGCAGGGCCTCGCCCAGGCGCAGTTCGGCCAGGCCAGCGCCGTACATCGGTGCGGCGTCGAAGTAGCGGATGCCCTGCTGCCAGGCTGCCTCGACGGTATCCAGCGCCTCCTGCTGGGGAATGTTGCGGTACATGTTGCCCAACGGTGCGGTGCCGAAGCCGATGGGCGAGGGAATGGAAAGTCGCATGGGAATCTCGTGGGGAAGGGACATTCAGTCGTGCGGGGGCAGCGCCTGCAGCGTGCCCTGCATGCGGTGGAAGCGGCCGTCGGTGGCGGTGAACCACGCCAGCGAATGGCCGTGCAGGAAGTCATCGACGTGCACCACGGTGGCACCGTCGGCTTCCTGCCAGGAAATGGCATAGATGCCCTCGGCAACCTGCCGCCACTCGCAGCTGGCTTCGCCGTGGGCACCGGCATAGATACCGGAGACGATGGCGTAGTGCACGCGATGGCCATCAGCGCTGTAGCGGTTGTCGGCGGCCAGGCCGTCATAGCTGACCCGGAACCGGCGACCGGCAAACATCGGCGGGGCGTCGCTCATCGGATCGCCACCGGGTTGATGTTGACCTGGGTGGAGCCGACGTACAGCGGCTGGCCGAGCACGAACAGGAATTCCCACGCCTTGTCGCGCACCAGCGCGCGGCTGTCGATCAGTTCCAGGTTGTAGATGCCGCGCTTGGCCAGCATGTACTGGTTCACCGGGAACTCGTCGGCGCCGTGCGGATTGGGGTAGACCTCCGAGGCCCAGGTGTCACCGCCGAAGGCGACGATGCCCTGGTCGGCCAGCCACTTCGCCGCGTCCATGCCGATGCCCGGCTCGACCTCCAGGAACTGCGCGTTGTCCTTGCCGATCAGCTCCAGCCAGCCGGTGTTGAACAGCACCACATCGCCCTTGCGCAGGGTCAGGTGCTGCTGCTTCAGCACGGCCTGGATGTCGGCGACGCTGAACTCGGTGCCGCCGGGCACGATGGCCTTGCCGTAGTACGCGGTCATGTCCAGCACCACGCCGCGTGTGACCAGCGGCGGCACCTTCTCCACGCCCAGCCTGCGCACGCCATCGACGCTGACGAAGTCGGCGGCCTTGTTGCCGTTGTAGTAGACGTTGTCGATGCCGATGTGACCAATGCCGTTGAGCTGGGTGCCGACACCGGTCCAGGCGTTCACCAGTTCATCGTTGAAGGTGAATCTGTTCGGGCCCAATGACTTGCCGGCCTGTTGCCCGACCTGCACGTTGTACAGGCGGAAGCTGCGATGGCGAAAGGCGGGCAGGTTCTTGTCCACCGGTACCGCCAGCGGATACGTCTTGCCGGTCTTCACCAGCGACACCGCCTGCTTGACCACATCGGCGGTGAGCAGGTTGGCCGCGCCGATCTCATCGTTGGCGCCGTATGCCGAGGGATACCAGTCCGCAGCGAGAGCGGCGGAGGGCAGCGGGAGCGAGGCCAGTGCAAGCAGGGCCAGGGAGGTGATGTTCATTGCGGGGCTCCAGTGCCGGTCACGCATGCGCCGCGAACTGCGGCAGCACGTACTCGGCGATTTCGTGGAAGGTGTCGGCCAAAGGCCGTTCGTTGCGGCGGAAGTGCAGGCCGATGTGATCGACGCCGGCGGCCTGCATCGCCTGCAGTTCGGCCAGCAGCGCATTGCGGCCGCCGCGCAGGCCGAAGCGCCAACGCTGCAGCGGTGCGTCGGCCCGTTCCAGCAGATCCAGGTGGATGAAGCTTGCATAGGGTTTGTTGCCGGCTACCGCGCGCCACGCCGCCACGCGGTGGGCATGTTCCTGGGGCGTGCCGGGGTAAGCCAGGCAGCCGTCCATATGTGCGCCGATCCAGGCCGGCTGCTGCTGCGCCAGGCCGGCCACCAGCAGCGGCAGCGCCCGACCATCGGCAGGCAGTACTTCCAACCCCTGCGGCAGCCGTGCAGCGGTGCCTTCGCGCAGCAGCCCGATCTGCTCGCGGAAGCGCGTGCC
This sequence comes from Stenotrophomonas sp. 10L48, assembly GCF_056395105.1. Classification (NCBI taxonomy): domain Bacteria; kingdom Pseudomonadati; phylum Pseudomonadota; class Gammaproteobacteria; order Lysobacterales; family Lysobacteraceae; genus Stenotrophomonas; species Stenotrophomonas sp. 10L48. Next base: position 174,814 of record NZ_JBFTIX010000002.1, read on the forward strand.
ACGGGTGTCGAAGTCGCGGCCGAACAGCGGGTACTCCACCGGCCGGTCGCCGCTGGCAACGCCCAGCAGCAGGCGATCGCCACTGAGCTGCTGTACGCTGCGTGCCGACTTCAACGTCAGCAGAGGTTCGCGGATCGGCAGCACCACCGCGCCGGTCCCCAACAGGATCTCTTCGGTGATGCCGGCCAGGTAGCCGAGATAGGTGAACACTTCGAACACCTGCGCGGCATCGCCGAATGCCGGGTCGTACACCGGCACGTCGCGCACCCACAGCGCACGGAAGCCGAGGCGGTCGGCCAGCCTGGCAAGGTCGGCGTGCTGCTGCAGGTCCGGTTCGCCCGGCAGGCGGCGCGCAATGCGTCGTGCCTGTTCGCCCAGCGGCGTCCAGTCGTTGTCCAGCGGCGCTTCAATGCCAATGCTGAAGCCGCCCGCCTGCAGTCGTGTCAACGCAGTAGCCATCAGCGCGTGCTCCTCAGTCCCAGGCAGGCGCCAGGCCCGGCGGGTCGACTTCGCGGCCGTTGCGTTCAAGTGCGGCGATCGCAGCCATGTCTTCGGCATCCAGCTGCAGCTCGCGGGCAAGCAGGTTGCTGGCCAGGTTTTCGCGCTTGGTCGAGGAAGGAATGACGGCGTAACCCAGCTGCAGCGCCCAGGCCAGTGCGACCTGCGCCACCGTGGCCTGGTGCTTGTCGGCGATGGCGGCCAGCACCGGGTCCTTCAGTACCTTGCCGTAGGCCAGGGTCATGTAGGAGGTCACCGCGATGCCCTGTTCCTGCAGGAAAGCGGTCAATGCCGGGTTCTGCAGATAGGGGCTGAGCTCGATCTGGTTGGTGGCGATCTGGCCCTGGCCAACTACGGCGATGACCTGGCGGGTCAGTTCGATGTTGAAGTTGGATACGCCGATCTGCCGGGTCAGGCCCAGCGTCTTTGCTTCGGCCAGTGCGGTCATGTACTCGCGCAGCGCGACCGCGCTGCCCGGTGCCGGCCAGTGGATCAGCAGCAGGTCGACATGGTCGGTGCGCAGCTTGGCCAGGCTCTCGCGCAGGCTCGGCAGCAGTCTGTCGGCGGCATGGTTGTCGACCCAGATCTTGGTGGTGATGAACAGTTCGTCGCGCGGTACACCGGATTCGGCGATGGCCTGGCCGACCTCGGCTTCATTGCCGTAGATCTGCGCGGTGTCGATGGCGCGATAGCCGAGCTCGAGGGCGTTGCGCACTGAGTCGATGACGGTCTGGCCGGTAAGGCGGAACGTGCCGACGCCAAAGGAAGGAAGGGTCATGGGAACTCCAGCTGGGTAGGGAGCGGCGTGCTCCGATGGGGGCCAGTCTGGTCGCTTTACATTTGCAGATTAAGCCGTGTATACGGGAAATGCTTTTGCGCCGAGGTAAAGAATGAAAACCACCCTGGATGAGCTGAAGGCGTTTGTCGCCGTGGTCGACAGCGGCTCGATCACAGCCGCCGCCGAGGTGCTGGGACTGACCATCTCGGCCACCAGCCGCACCCTGGCGCGCTTGGAGGACAAGCTGCAGACCACGCTGCTGCGGCGGACCACGCGACGGCTGGAGCTGACCGAAGAGGGCGCGGCGTTCCTGGAATACGCGCGTACGATCCTGGCCACGGTGGACGAAGCCGAGGAACAGATGGCGGCGCGCCGGCAGCAACCGGTAGGGCGGTTGCGGGTGGATGCAGCCACGCCGTTCATGCTGCACGTGATCGTGCCGCTGCTGGCCGGCTTCCGCGAGCGCTATCCACAGGTGCAGTTGGAGCTGAACTCCAACGAGGGCATCACCGACCTGATCGAGAAGCGCACCGACGTGGCGTTCCGCATCGGCGTGCTGCGCGATTCCACCCTGCATGCGCGGCCGATCGGCCACAGCCGCATCCGCGTGGTCGCCAGCCCGGAGTACCTGCGGCAGTACGGTACGCCCACCCGCATTGCGCAGCTGCGCGCGCACGCGCTGCTGGGTTTCACCCATCCGGGTTCACTCAACGAGTGGCCGCTGCCCGACGCCGATGGCGGTCCATTGGTGATCCAGCCGGCCATTGCATCTTCCAGCGGAGAAACGCTGCGGCAGATGGCGGTGAACGGGCTGGGCATCGCCTGCCTGTCCGATTTCCTGACCCGCCAGGACCGGCGCGAAGGGCGCCTGGTACAGCTGTTCGCCAAGCAGACCCAGGAGGTCCGCCAGCCGATCAACGCGGTGTACTACCGCAACACCGCGCTGGCCGCGCGCATCACCTGTTTCGTCGACCACGTGACGCAGACGCTGGGTCAACGCCCGTTCGACGAATAGCGTCCTGGTGGCCGGCGGACAGCCCGCGCTAGGCCGCCGCTTGTGAGCGGGCATCAGCCGGCGGGCCGCAGGGCCCGCCGGTTGCGCAGATGTGCGGTGGCCAGCATCACCCCACCACAGGCGGTGGCAGCGCCGTGCCAGAGCAGCGATTCCTTCAACGGCAGGTACAGCGAGGCGGACAGCAACAGGATCGCGCCTGCCAGGGCCACGCACAGCGGCAGGGCGCGTCGATGGCGGCGCTGGCCGGCGGCGGTGCTGAGCAGGGCGATCGACGAGGCCAGCAGCGCGAACAGCCATTCCCAGCGCGACATCACCAGCAGTGCGGTCATCGCGCCATGGCCAGGGTGCTGGAACGAGCGCAGCGCCATCATCGCCGCCGGCGTGAAGGCCAGCAGCAGGGGCAGGGCCACGCAATGCGCGGCACAGGCCAGCGACAGCCATGCGCCTGCCAGATCGAAACGGGGATGCCAGCGTGCCGAAGCTGGCGGTTGGGTGCGGGCCCTTGCGGGCGAGATCGGGATGTGGTCCATAATGTTACATAGTAACAATATGGAGCCGCCCGATGAAACGTTCTGCCGCCCTTCTGCTGCTGCTTGCTGCCCATTCTGCGAACGCCCACGACGTGCGCCATCACGGTGCTCATGTCCATGGCCAGGCCGATGTCGATCTGGCCGTGGACCAAGGAACGCTGGAACTGGCACTGCGTGCGCCCGGCATCGGCATCCTCGATTTCGAGCGACCGCCGGCCGACAGCCGCGAACAGGCCGCATTGGCGCGGGCGCGATCGATCCTGCAGAGCGGCAGCTGGGTCACGTTGCCGACCGCTGCGCAGTGCCGGTTGGACCATGCCGAGGCGACGGCGGAGGGCTTTGCGCCAGTGGCTGTGGCAGCACAGCCAGGCCAGCACACGCACGCTGGATTCACCGCCGCACTGCGCTACCACTGCGCCAACCCGGCAGCACTGCGCGGGCTGGCATTGCCGCTGCCTACGCTGTTTCCGGGGCTGCACGAGGTGATCGTCAACACCGCAACATCGACCGGGCAAGGCCGAAGCGTGGTTACTGCTGACAGCCTGCGGGTGCCGCTGGCGCCATGAATGACGATGCCATCATCGACCTGCAGGGCGTGCAGTTCGGCTACTCAGGCCGTGCAGTGCTGGACATCGCACAGCTGCAGGTGCGCGCAGGCAGCAGCGTGCTGCTGCGCGGGACCAGCGGCTCGGGCAAGAGCACGCTGCTGGGCCTGCTGGCGGGCATTCTGCTGCCGGCGAGCGGCAGCATCCGGGTTGCCGGCCATCGGGTGAACACGCTCGGTGCCGCCGCGCGCGATCGTTTCCGTGCCGACCAGCTGGGCGTGATCTTCCAGCAGTTCAACCTGCTGCCGTTCCTGAGCGTGCGCAACAACATCGCCCTGGGCGTGCGCTTTTCGCCATTGCGCAACGCGCGCATTGAAGGTGGGCTGGACGCGGAAATCGCGCGTCTGCTGCGTGCGCTGCAGCTCGATCCGGCACTGATGCCGCGCGCGGCAGGCACGCTCAGCGTCGGCCAGCAGCAGCGCGTTGCCGCTGCCCGTGCCCTGATCGGTCGCCCGGCGGTACTGCTGGCCGACGAACCGACCTCGGCGCTGGATCCCGAAGCGGCCACGGCGTTCGTGCAGCTGATGTCCGCGCAGTGCCGCGCCGCTGGCACCACCGCGCTGGTGGTCAGCCACGATGACCGCCTGCAGCCGTTGTTCGACCAGGTGTTGTCGCTGGGTGATCTGAACCGGGCAGGGGGTGCACATGTTTGAGTTGGCCTGGGCCAGCCTGCGCAGCCGCGCCTTGAGCGTGAGCCTGACCGTGCTGGTCATCACCCTGAGCGTGGTCCTGCTGCTGGGCGTGGAACGTATCCGCACGCAGGCCCACGAAGGCTTTGCCAGCACCGTCTCGGGTACGGACCTGATCGTGGGCGCACGCTCGGGGCCGGTGAACCTGCTGCTGTACTCGGTCTTCCACATCGGCGACCCGACCAACAACGTGTCCTGGCAGTCCTACCAGGAACTGTCCACGCTGCCGCAGGTGATATGGGCGGTGCCGCTGTCGCTGGGCGATTCCTGGCGTGGCTATCGGGTGATCGGCACCACCGCCGGCTATTTCGAACATTACCGGCATGGCGCAGGGCATGCGCTGGCATTCGCGCAGGGCCAGCCGTTCGACGACCTGTATGACGCGGTGGTCGGCGCTGAAGTCGCGCAGGCCGCGCACATCGGCCTGGGCACTGAGATCGTGCTGGCCCATGGCACCGGTGCGGTAACGCTGGCCACGCATGCCGACAAGCCGTTCCGCGTGGTCGGCATCCTGCAGCGTACCGGCACGCCGGTGGATTCGTCCGTGCTGGTGTCATTGCCGGCGATCGAAGCGATCCATGTCGATTGGCGCTCCGGCGTGCAGTTGCGCAGCCAGCATGTCAGCGCAGAACAGGCACGGCAGCTTGACCTGACCCCGACCAGCATCACCGCCTTCATGCTCGGGCTGAACTCGCGCATCGCCACCTTCGGCGTGCAGCGCAGCATCAACGAGTATCCGGACGAAGCACTGCAGGCGATCCTGCCCGGCGTGACGTTGCAGCAGCTGTGGCAGTCGCTGGGCACTGCCGAGCGCGCGCTGCAGCTGATCAGTGCGATGGTGGTGCTGCTGGGCATGGTGTCACTGATGGCGCTGCTGGTATCGACGCTGCAGGAACGCCGCCGTGAGATGGCGGTGCTGCGCGCCACCGGTGCGCGTCCGGCCTATGTGGCCTGCCTGCTGGTCGTTGAGGCCGTGGCCACTGCAGCAATGGCCTGCGCGTTGGCGCTGGCGGTGCTGACCTGTGCCAGCGCGGCCGGGCGCAGCTGGGCGCTGGCCAATTTCGGTCTGTCGATCACCCACGTCTGGCCGGACGCGCGCGAACTGGCCTGGGTGGGCGGCGTGCTGCTGATCAGCGCGGTTGCCGGCCTGCTGCCTGCGCTGCTGGCCTACCGGCGCACCCTGGCCGATGGCCTGGCGCCTGCGTCGTGAGCGCGGGCGTGCGCTGGTTGCTGCTGGTTGCGGCAATGCTGCTGGCCGCCTGCACGCGGCCGACCGATACCGGTGTGCAGGCACTGCCGCCGTCGCCGGTACAGAGCAATGCTGGCACGCAAAGCGAGCAGGAACTGGACTGGCTGCAGATGCTGCCCAGCGACGAACTGGCAGCACTCGAGCGCGGTGAGGGGCCGGAGGTGCAGCACAACGGCAACCGGCGCATGGCCCAGTTCGGTACGTTCCGTACGGTGGACGCGGTACTGGATCGCGCAGTGCGGTTGCCGGGCTACGTGGTGCCTTTGGCCAACGCGGCAGATGGCCGACTGGTCGAATTCCTGTTCGTGCCGTACTACGGCGCGTGCATCCACGTACCACCGCCGCCACCGAACCAGATCGTGCATGTGGTGCTGCCGCGGCCGATCGCCATGCCCGACATGTACTCGCCGTTCTTCCTGGCAGGCGTGCTGCGCGCCGAGCGGGTGGACGATGATCTTGCCGGCTCGGCCTACAGCATGGCCGACGCCGAACTGAGGCCTTATGAACCGTAGCGCGAAGCTGCTTGCCGGTGCTCTTGCCGCTGTACTGCTGGCCAGTTGTGGCCGGCCCGTCGTGGACGCCTTACCGCCACAGGCCAACAATGCTGCTGCGTCGCCGGTGGCGGCGTCTGCAGTGATCGACCGCTGGGACGCGCTGATGCCCGAGGAGGACAGCTTCCAGCGTCCACCGCCGCAGATCGGGCTGTCACGTGGCAATGGCATGGACGGGGTGGGGGGCTTGATCGACGATACGGGTTCGGGCTCGCTGCCTGGGCAGGCCATCGATCACTCCAGCCCGCTACGCGCGCAGCAGTTCGGCTCGTCGGCGGTGGTCGATGGCGTGGACGGACGTGCGCTGGACCTGGATGGCTATGTGGTGCCGCTGGCGATGAACGACGCCGGGCAGGTGGACGAACTGCTGTTCGTGCCGTTCTATGGCGCGTGCATCCACGTGCCGCCGCCACCGCCGAACCAGATCATCCATGTGACCCTGGCCACCCCCATCACGATGGGCGCGCTGTGGGATCCCTACCGGCTGTCAGGGCGCCTGCAGGTGAAGCACTTCGAGGCGGATATCGCCAGCGCGTCCTATGACGCTGCCGCAGCGACGCTTTCCGCGATCAGCCGATGACGAGCACCCGATGACGAGGCGCCGCGCACGCACCGTCGCGCTGCTGATCGTGGTGTTGCTGCTGGCAGGCACCGGGGTGGCGCTGCTGTGGAACGCAACGCACGCGCCCTCGCCACCGGCCGTTGCATTTCCCGCACCAGTGGCGGAAGCGCAGGCACGCATCGAACATCACCTGGCGGCCGACAAGGCCTTTCGTGATGACCTGCTGTTCCTGCTGGTGGCGACGCTGCGCGACCGCTGCGAACCAGCGCAGGCGGGAGTGCTGGCGCGCATGGCCAACCGTGCGTCGCTGCCGGTGCTGGCGGCGGTCAGCGCCGTGACCGCGCAGGATGCGAGCCTGGACCGACCGATCTACCAGTACATCCAACACCGCGCCGACGCCACCGGCTGCGGTCAGCCACTGCGCGTGCCGGCAGGCGAAGGCGGCACTATCGAGGTGGACATCGAACAGTACGCGCGCACCTTCCCGGACAGCTACTTCGATCCGCAGCGCAGCAGTGTGCCGCGTGACTTCGGCGCGCGTCCGCTGGCGGAACGCGCCGGCAACGCCTGCAACAGCGTGGTCTATTCGGTGCTGCCGCTGGGAGGGGGCGATTGGCGCTGCAGCACGCTGCGCAGCAACGCCCGCGCGCGGGTGCGTGTGCTGTGCGAAGACCAGATGCAACGGCAGCACGGCCATCTGCGGGGAGAGCTGGATGCCGCAGTGGGACGCGCCATGCAGGATCCGATCGTGCAGGCGGTCGCTGCCTTGCCTGCGGAGTGCAGGTAGGCCCCGGGTCATGAGGCAGGGAGCATTGCACCTCCCGGCAGCTGAATGGATCTGACTGGTAGCCCCATAACTATACAGGATGTCCTGTATAGTTATGGATGTACTCCTTCCCCATCCAGGTTCCCATGGCTCTCTCCCAGCCCTTGGACGGTGCTCCGTCCCTGTCGCGCGCCCGACGCTGGTCGCTGCTGTTCACCGTTGCCGCCGGCCTGCTGCTGGTCACGCTGGACAACTCGGTGCTGTATACCGCGCTGCCGACCCTGACCGAGGAGCTGTCGGCCAGTGCCGGGCAGGCGCTGTGGATCATCAACGCCTACCCGCTGGTGATGGCCGGTCTGCTGCTGGGCGCTGGCACCCTGGGTGACCGCATCGGCCACCGCCGGATGTTCCTGGTCGGGCTGGTGGTGTTCGGCATCGCCTCGTTGGCAGCGGCGTTCTCTGCAACCGCAGGGCAGCTGATCGCCGCGCGTGCCTTCCTCGCCGTGGGTGCGGCGGCGATGATGCCGGCCACGCTGGCCTTGATCGGGCTCAGCTTCCATGAAGAACGCGAGCGCAACATCGCCATCGCGATCTGGGGTTCGGTGGCCATCGTCGGTGCGGCGCTGGGGCCGATCATCGGTGGCTTGCTGCTGCAGCACTTCTGGTGGGGCTCGGTGTTCCTCATCAATGTGCCGGTGGTAGTGGTCGCTTTCATCGCGACCCTGCTGCTGGCGCCGGAAGGGCAGCGCGACAGCACCCGCCCATGGGACCTGCTGTCCTCGCTGCTGGCATTGGCCGCGCTGTCGGGCCTGGTACTGGCGATCAAGTCGCTGATCGCCACGCCGCCCTCGTACAGCGTGGGCGCGGTCTCGCTGCTGCTGGCGATCATCTCCGGCATCGCCTTCAGCCGCCGCCAGCAGCAGCTGCCTTATCCGCTGCTGGATTTCGCCATCTTCCGCAATCCGGCCTTCCTTGCCGGCACCCTGTCGGCGGTGTTCACCCTGTTTGCGATGGCCGGGCTGCAGCTGCTCACCACCCAGCGTTTCCAGCTGGTGGCCGGCCTCAGCCCGTTGCAGGCGGGCCTGCTGGTATCGGTGGCGGCGCTGGGCAGCCTGCCCAGCGCGTTGCTGGGCGGCAGCGTGCTGCATCGCGTCGGCCTGCGTCCGCTGATCTGCGGCGGTCTTGCGGCCGGTGCGGTAGGTGTGGGCGTGGTGGCGCTGGGCTTCCCGCATGGGCTGGGCTGGGTGGTGGCCGGCATGGCGATCACCGGCTTCGGCATGGGTGCTGCCATCTCGGTGGCGTCCACCGCCATCCTCAACAACGTGCCGCCGCATCGTGCGGGCATGGCCTCGTCGGTGGAGGAAGTGTCCTACGAGTTCGGCGGTCTGCTGGCCGTCGCACTGCTGGGCAGCCTGAGCGCTGCGATGTACGGCGCTTTCCTGCCGGAGTCGGCGGGTATTCCCGCCGCCGCGCGCGAGGGCTTCACCCAGGCGCTGCACGTGGCGCGTGAGGTGGGGCAGGGCGAGTGGTTCGCGCTGGCCACCGCGGCCTACGATCGCGGTTACCAGATCGTGCTGCTGGTGATCAGTGCGGTGCTGGCGGCCGGCGCGGTGATCATCGCGCGCCTGCTGCGTGGACGCGCCGGTGGCCGCGACGGCGCCGCCGATCGCGTAAAATAACGGCATGAGAACCAGCAAGCGCGAGCGCATCCTCGACGCCGCCGTCAGCGTGATCAACCGCGACGGGGTGCGTGCGGTCACCTTTGAATCGGTGGCGGCCGAGGCGCAGTTGACCCGTGGCGGCCTGCTGTACCACTTTCCTTCGCGCGAAGCGTTGCTGCGCGGCATCGACGAGCACCTGGTGCAGAGCTGGGAAGCATCGATGGAGGCGCTGCTGGGCAAGTCGGCCGGCGAGGCCACTGCGCTGGAGCGCTACCAGACCTTCGTGCGTGTGTCGGCGCAGAGTGCCACCCGGGCCGAGCTGATGTTCATGCTGGACTCGGTGGACCCCGAATTCCCCAGCGAGCGGCCGTGGGCACCGGTGGTGCAGCGCTGGGCGCCTTCGCCACCGGCCGCCGGCAGCGACGATCCGGCGGCGCTGGATAATTTCGTGGCGCGGCTGGCCGCCGATGGCCTGTGGATCTACGAGGCCATGTACGAAGGCCAGCTGGACGAGAACGTGCGCGCGCAGGTGACCGAACGGATCGGCGGGCTGCTCTCTCCCGAACGGTCCCGCAAGGCGTAGCAGCCAGTCCATCCGCTGAGGGCGCCCGTCAGGCAGGTGGATGCCCGTGCAGGCCATCCCCCTGCAGCCGCTCCGGGTGGGTATACACGTTGAAGCCTTCTTCGCGGGCGAAGCCCACCAGGCACAGGCCGGCACTGCGGGCCAGATCGATGGCCAGCGCAGTGGGGGCCGAGACGGCGGCCAGTACGCTGGCACCGGCGCGCGCGGCCTTGCTGACCATTTCGTAGCTGGCACGGCTGGATACCACCAGCAGGCCGCCATCGATGCTGTGTTCGTTGTGGTGCAGTGCACCGATCAGCTTGTCCAGCGCATTGTGGCGGCCGACGTCTTCGCGCACCCAGCCGATGCGGCCACTGGCATCGGCCCAGGCCGCTGCATGGGTCGAACCACTGGCAGCATTCATCGGCTGGCGTAGGGCCAGCCCAGCCAATGCCCGCTGCAGTGCAGCCGTCTGATACGTGCGGCGGTCCTTTACCGGAGGCAGCGGACGCAGCACGTCCTCCAGCTGGCGCGCACCGCACAACCCACAGCCGCCGCGACCCGGCAGCAGGCGCCCGTTGTCAGGATCCAGTGCGGCGCCGGGGGCGTCGGCGGACACGCTCATATTCAGCTCGATGCCCTCCAGTTGTGGCTGCACCTGGATGGACAGCAACTGGTCAGGACGCTCGATCAACCCTTCGCTGAGCGAGAAGCCCAGCGCGAAATCCTCCAGGTCGCATGGCGTGGCCATCATCACCGCGAAGGCCGCGCCGTTATAACGCATCGCCACCGGTACTTCTTCGGCGATCGTATCGACCCGTTGCTCCTGCCCCGTGCTGCGCCAGCGCTGCAGCGTGCGCAGGGCCGTGCCGGCGGGCGGGGGCGAAGGCAACGTCGATCCGGGCATGCGGCACATCCTGGGTAAAGCAGAAGGGCAGGCTACGCCCGGAGGATAGCGCAGCCATCCAGTGAAGACGCGGCGGTAACCGTTGCCATGGCAGCCTGCTGTACCCGGGCCGGGCCATGGCGCTGGGGTTGCCGGTGTGCTTGACTGGCCACGGCAGCCGGGCGCGAGCCCGGCTCTGCTGGCAGGCACACCACCAACGCAGGTTCCCGACCATGTCCGAACAGAAGCCGCCGCGTTACAAGCCTTACAACCAACCGGCAGGCGGCTGGGGGGCCGCCGGTGCGACCGCCAAGGTGCTGCTGCAGCAGAGCGTGATCGGCAAAGGATCCAAGGCGCTGCTGGCGATGAACCAGCCGGGCGGATTCAAATGCCCCAGCTGCGCCTTCCCCGATGCCGACCACCGCAAGAAGCTGGAATTCTGCGAGAACGGTGCCAAGGCCCTGGCCTGGGAAGCGACCCAGCACCGGGTGACCCGTGAACTGTTCGCCCAGCACACCGTCACCGAGTTGATGGCGCAGACCGATTACTGGTTGGAGCAGCAGGGCCGGCTGACCGAGCCGATGCGCTACGACGCCGCCACCGATCACTACGTGCCCTGCGAATGGGACGAGGCGTTTGCACTCATCGGTCGCCATCTGCAGGCGCTGGACAACCCCGACCAGGCCGAGTTCTACACCTCCGGCCGCACGCCCAACGAGGCGGCGTTCCTGTATTCGATCTTCGTGCGCGAGTTCGGTACCAACAACTTCCCGGACTGCTCGAACATGTGCCACGAGCCGACCAGCCGTGGCCTGCCACCAGCGATAGGCGTGGGCAAGGGCACCATCGTGCTGGACGACTTCGAACACGCCGAGGCGATCTTCGTGATGGGCCAGAACACCGGCACCAACTCGCCGCGGATGATGAGCAACCTGGTGGAAGCGCGCAAGCGCGGTGTGCCGATCGTGGCGGTCAACCCGATGCCGGAGCGTGCCCTGATCCGCTTCACCGAACCACAGGACGTGGTGCAGATGGCCACGTTCGGTTCCACCGAGATCACCAGCGAGTTCGTGCACGTCCGCATCGGCGGCGACCTTGCGCTGATCAAGGGCATGATGAAGGTGATGTTCGAGCGCGAAGCCCAGGGTGAGTCAGTGCTGGATCATGCGTTCCTGGCCGAACACACCGTTGGCCTGGAGGCGCTGCGCGAGGACGTGCTGGCGCAGGACTGGGATGAGATCGTGCGGGTGTCGGGCATCGCACAGGAACAGATCCGGCGCTGCGCGGAGATCTACATCCGTTCGCAGGCGACGGTCATCTGCTATGGCATGGGCCTGACCCAGCACCAGCAGGGGTCGCGGCTGCTGCAGCAGGTGGCCAACCTGTTGTTGCTGCGCGGTAATTTCGGCAAGCCGGGCGCGGGTATCGGTCCGATCCGTGGCCATTCCAACGTGCAGGGCGACCGCACCGTCGGCATCGACGAGAAGCCCACGGCGCGCTACCTGGATCGCGTGCAGCAGGTGTTTGGTTTCGATCCGCCGCGCGAGCACGGCCACCATGTGGTCGAGTCGATCGCGGCGATGCTCGATGGCAGTGCCAAGGTGTTCATCGGCATGGGCGGCAACTTCATCCATGCCGTGCCCGATACCGAGCGCGCCTACCAGGCCATGCGCAGACTGGAACTGACCGTGGGCATCGCCACCAAGCTCAACCGGGGGCATCTTGTGCACGGTCGCGACGCGCTGATCCTGCCGGTGGTGGCGCGCTCGGAGTGGATCCGCACGCCGAAGGGCGAGCAGTTCGTCACCATCGAAGATGCGATGTCCAACGTGACGGCGTCGCGCGGCGTGCTGGAGCCGGCCAGCGACCAGGTGCTGCCGGAGGTGGAGATCGTCTGCCGGATGGCGATGGCAACGTTGCCGGGCAGCAAGGTGGACTGGGCCGCGTACATGCACGATTACGGCCCGATCCGCGACTTGATCGCCGCCGTCTACCCGGCCATCTATGCCGGCTTCAACGAGCGCATCCAGGCACTGCACGGCTTCCATCTGGATATTCCGCCGCGCAGGCGCGTGTGGCCGACCCCGAACGGCAAGGCCAACATCCTCGTCATGCCGGGCCTGGAAGTGAACACGGTAGTCGATGACCCGGAGATGCTGCGGCTGGCCACGGTGCGCTCGCACGACCAGTACAACACCACCATCTACAGCTACAACGACCGCTACCGGGGCGTGTACAACGACCGCATGGTGGTGTTCATGAACATCGAGGACCGTCTGGCGCGCGGGCTCGACAAGGAAGCCCTGGTGAGCCTGGAAACGATCAGCGACGACGGCGTGACGCGGCGAATCGAAGGCCTGACCGTGCTTGACTACCCGATGCCGCGCGGGGCGCTGGCGGGCTACTACCCGGAGCTCAACCCCCTGCTGCCGCTGGACTACTACGATCGGATCAGCGGTACGCCAGCGGCGAAATCCATTCCGGTACGGATGCGCGCGCAGGTCGACGTGCCCGCGTAGGCGCCGATCCTACAATTGCTCGTTGTCGCTCAGCACGATGCTGCCATCCAGCAGCACCGGCACCATCTGGGTCCAGCCCTTGGCGTTGTAGTCGAGGCTGACCAGGTACACCCAGCCGCGCGCTGCGTCCTCGCTCTGCGGCGCAGCGCCGGCGGTGAACCGCTGCAGGCTTACCTCGGAGACCACGAAGTCATCGCCGGGATAACGCAGGCGCGCGTGGGCCAGTGCTGCCGCCGCAGCTTGATGCACCGACAGCGGCGGCTCGGCGCGTGCCGGGTCGAACGCGGGAAGCGTTCGCAACCGCGTCCCGCTTACCTGCCAGCGCTCATGGGTGTGGTCACCATCGCCGCTGGACAGCACGGTCCATTGGCGTTCGCCTGCCATGACCGGAAGGCTCAGCAACGCGGACAGCAGGAGGGCAGCAGAGGGGAAGCGGGCAGGCATGGAAAGGCTCCAATGAACGTCATGCATGATGACAGCAGGCAGCGGCGACGGGCGCATCGTGCGTCGGCTATCATCAGCCCGTGGATATATCCGGCCTGCTGCTGCGACTGATGCTGCTCCTGACCCTGGTGCTGAATGCACCGGCGCTGGCGCTTGCCTCGGGCGGCATCAACGGTCAGTCCGGCGGCGGTCATTGCGATGGCCCCCACGAGATCGCCGACGCTGCGATCTCTGTCACGCCCGCCTGCTGCGATGAACGGAACGCAGCCGCGTGCAGCAGCGAGGATTGCGAGTGCGTGCCGGCGAGTGTGGCCATGCTGCCGTCGGCGGCAAGCCTTGCTGCATGGCCGCTGCGTGCAGTGCCCGGTGACGCGCTGCCGCCGGCTCATCCCGCGCCTGCGCTACCTCACCTGATTCGCCCGCCGATCGCCTGATCGCGCGCAGGTTGCGTACCTGCCGTCCTGCAGTACCCCTCATCTACTTGACCCACGCGCATCCGTCGCGTGGATGGCAGGCGCTCGCGCCTGCGATTGCAAAGGAAAACCTGATCCATGAACCGCATTCTTTCCCTGAGCCTGTTACTCACCCCCGTTCTGCTGGCCACCGCCTGCGTGCGTGCCTCCGAAGAGGCCGTGTCCTCGCCCGCAACCGCAACCGCAACCGCCTCGGCGGTCGAGGCGACGGCCGGAGCGAAGATCGACCGGGAGCTTCCGTTGGCCATCGTGCACAAGACGGCCAGTTGCGGTTGCTGTGGCGTGTGGGCCGACCACCTGAAGGCTGCCGGCTTCGCGGTTGAGATACGCGATACCGATGACATGCATCCGGTCAAGCAACGGCTCGGCGTACCGGCCGGCAAGGCGTCCTGCCATACCGCCGAGATCGGTGGCTACGTGGTGGAAGGCCATATTCCGGCCAGCGACATCAAGCGCCTGCTGAAGGAAAGGCCGACGGCACGTGGCCTGGTGCTGCCGGGGATGCCGGCGGGATCTCCGGGCATGGAAATGCCTGATGGCCATGTGCAGCCGTATACCGTGGAGCTGGTGCTGGCCGATGGCAGCACCCAGCCCTTCGCACAGCACGGGCAGGGTGGCTGACAAGGTGTGGCGGGCGCGGCGGCGGATCGCCGCCGCGCCTGGTCAACGCTGCTTTTCGCGTTGCTTCTTCAACTGCGCGTCGAAATTGCGTTCGGCCGTGTCGGCGTAGTCCTGGCAGGTCATTGCCTTGGCACCCGCTGATGCACCGGCGGCGTAGTTCCAGCCGCTGGCGCCGGGATGCGGGGTCAGCAGGACATCGCAGGGCAGGGCGCGCACCGTGGCGAAGCTGCGGCGATAGTCCTCGATCAGGTGCGGGTAGCGCGGGTTGGCCTGCAGCTGATAGCCCGGCGCACTCAAACTGTCGGCGTAGACCATGCGCACCGGCTTGCCGCCCCGGGTGTCGGTCCAGGTCCAGGCGGTGCTGCCCGGGGTATGGCCGGGCACGAAGTGCGCGGTGAAGTCGACGCCACCGAGCGAGACCACCTCGCCATCCATGATGATCCTGTCCGCCGTTGCCGGCGGATAGGTGATGTCGTCGCCGAAGTGCAGGTCGTTGCTGCCGCCACGTGCCAGCAGCACCGCAGATTCGGCATTTGCGACGATCTGCGCAGCGGTACTGCGCTTGAGCGCAGCAACCGGGCCGGCGTGATCGGCGTGGGCATGACTGAGCAGGA
Source organism: Stenotrophomonas sp. 10L48 (assembly GCF_056395105.1). Classification (NCBI taxonomy): domain Bacteria; kingdom Pseudomonadati; phylum Pseudomonadota; class Gammaproteobacteria; order Lysobacterales; family Lysobacteraceae; genus Stenotrophomonas; species Stenotrophomonas sp. 10L48. The sequence continues at coordinate 189,837 of NZ_JBFTIX010000002.1, forward strand.
TCAGGCGCAGATCCTGCGGCGCAACGCCGCGCGCTTTCATGTTGCGCAGCAGGTGGTCGGCCATCTGCGGCATGCCGCCATCGAGCAGCACCGCGCCCTGCGGCGTCTGCACCAGCAGCGCGGTCAGGTCTTCGGTGCCGATCTGCCAGGTGTGATCGGCAATCTGCAGCGGCGCCATCGGCTGCAGCCAGGAGGCATCAACGGTGTAGGCACGCAGTTGCGGCAGCGTCGGTTCGGCGGCAGAGGCCGCAGCGGGAAGCAGGGCAGCGAGCGTGATGGCGAGGGTCTGCAAGCGCATGGGAGGGCACCGATGTAGGAGGCCCAGAAACTAGCATGGGCCTCCTTCATCGCGTCACGCATAGAATTCATGGCACCCATAAGGCGCCATGTCTCAGTAGCGATACTGCCACCCCAGCGTAAGCACTCGCCCACGCCCGGCGAAGTAGCTCGGGTTGGATGGCGTGGTCTGCGAGTAGTAGGTGATGTACTGCTTGTTGGCGAGGTTCTGCACGCCCAGGGTGAAACTGCTCTTGCCCAGCGCATAGCGGGCGACCAGGTCGACCGTGGTGTAGCCCTTGAAGCTGGCCACCGGCACGCCGCGCAGGTCGAAGTCGCGATCGAAGGCATGGCTGGCTTGCAGACGGGTGCTGAGTTGCGAGGTCCAGCCCTGTTCCCAGAACGCGGTCAGACGGTTCGGGGCGATGTTGACGCCTGCCAGGTCGCTTTCCAGACGACCATCCAGGTCGGCGTCGTAGCGGCCATTGGCGCGGGCATAGCCCATGCCGAGGTGGCTGTCACCCAGGCGCAGGCGCAGGTTGGTCTCGAAGCCTTCCACCCGCGTGGCCTGGCGCTGCACGTTGTAGGCATCGATGCCGGCGTCATAGACCAGTACCGAACCCAGCTTGGATTCGGAGGTGTAGTACGCGATATCGCCGCTGAAGCGGCCGTCGTCATACTCCAGCCCGATCTCGCGGTTGTCCGACACCACCGGCGACAGGTCCACCAGGTTGTCCACGCGCTGGCCATCGCGATTGATCGCGCGCAGCACGCGGCCAACATCGGCCACGGTGTAGCCTTCCGAATACGACGCGTAGGCATTGAGACGGTCATTGATGTACCAGACCGCGCCGAAGTTCGGCAGCGTCTCGCTCATCGTCGGTTTGCCGCCGGCCACCTTGCGTGCGCCGTAGCGGGGCAGGGTGGTGTAGTCGCCCACCTCCAGCTCGCCCTTTTCGTAACGCAGTCCTGCGGACAGCATGACGTGGTCGGTGGGCCACCACTGCAGCTGCAACAGCGGCGACAGGCTCTGATAGGTGGTCAGCGGCACCCAGTTCAGGCCGCTGGCCAGCAGCACCTGATGGGTGCGGTCGCGCAGGCCATCCAGCCCGAGGGTCACGTCCAGCGAGGTGTCGCCGATGCGACGCCAGCTCTGGGTCAGCTTGAAGCCGCGTTTGTCTGATTCATTCTGGGTCTGGTCCCAGGCGGCGTTGGCACCCGTGTTGCCCCAAGGGTCCCACTGGCTGGCGCCGTAACGCCCTTCGAAATCGACCGCGAAGGCCTGTGCCAGGAACTGGCCGCCGAACAGATCGGCATTGCCGTAGTCCAGGGTCAGCGAGCGTGAGCGGTTCATCGGCGGATCGAGCGGCGTATCGCCGGGCACCGACGTGGCCGGGCGACCGGTGCGGAAGTTGCCATCCACAGGCAGGTAATTGTCCAGGCCACGCAGTTCGTAGCGATTGGCCATCAACTGCACGCGCTGGCCTTCGGCGATGTTCCAGCCAAGCTTGGCGAAGATGTTGGTCGAGGTCGAATCCATCAGTTCGCCCTGCGCGTTGGTGCCGATCGCACGGCCGTCGCCGTCGTAGTACAGGCCCTGCCGTTCATGGGCGAGGCCAGCCACGAGGTCGAACTGTTCGCCGCGGATGCCCACCAGTGCCGAAGCGCGCTGGCCGTCATCATCGCGCCGGCGCGGCGAGGCGGCGGTGAGCGAAAGGCTGCTGTCCAGCAGGAAAGCACCCGGTTCGCTCGGCGCACTGCGGGTGATGATGTTGACGATGCCGCCGGTGCCGCCGATGCCCTGCAGCGCGTTGGCACCGTGGATCACTTCGATGCGTTCGATCATCGCCGGATCGATGGTATGCGAATCACGCGAGCCGTCGCGCAACGGGGTTGACTGCGGCACGCCGTCGACCATGTACAGGATGCCGCGCCCGCGCATGCTTTCGCCATAGTTGGACATCTTCTCGCGTGCCGGAGCGAAGGCCGGGATCTGCGAGGACAGCACGCGTGACACATCCGAGCCCAATGCCAGCTGCTGCTGGACGTCCTCACGGGTGAGCACGGTGATGGTGTTTGGCATGGCGGTCTCGCCCTGCGGCATGCGCGCGGTGGACGCCGACACAGTCACTCTGCCAAGCGAGGTTGCGGCTGCCGGCGCTGGCGCAGTGCGCGGGCGGTCCGTGTTTGCCGCCGCAGCTGCCGTAGCGAGCGCGCTGCGGATCACGAACACGCCCGGCGAGCGTTCCTCGACGCTCAGTCCCTGGCCGGCAATCAGCCGTTGCAGTGCTTCGCGCGGGGCATAGCGGCCGTCCAGCGCTGGCGCCTGGCGGCCGGCAACGCTGTCTGCAGCGAACAGCAGCTGGATGCCGCTCTGCCTGGCCACCGCATTGAGTGACTGTTGCAGCGGGGCGGCCGGAAGATGGACGTCCACCGCCGTGGGGGTGGACTGCGCCGCCGCCGGAAGGGCGGCGCACAGGCTGACGGCCAGCAGGGCAGGCGTCAGGCGGCGCAGGGCGGCGGGCAGGGCAATGCGGGTCATGCGGGGTCCTTCAGAGGGGTTCATGCAGCAGCCGTATGAGCAGGGCCATAACCCACCCTCGGTGCCGAATTCAGTGGCGTGCGGAGATGTGCACGCTGCCGTCGCCGCGGACGTGGACGGCGACGGGCAGGATCTCCGGCAGCAGCGCCAGCGCGGTGGCGGCATGGTCGCCATCGAACACGCCCGATACCTGCAGCGTGGCCAGTCCGGGTTCGTCCAGTACGATTGCGCCGTGGTGATAGCGCTGCAGGCTGCGTACCACCTCGCCCAGCGGGGCCTGCGCGAACTGCAGTCGGCCCTGCGTCCATTCCCCGCTGCCAGTGGCGATCGGCTGCGGCGGCTGCACCGGCCCTGTCCCTGTCCCTGCCAGCAGCTGCTGGCCAGGCTGCAGGTGCTGCTCGCCGTCACGGCCAGCAACGCGCACGCCGACCTCGCCTCGCCACAGGCGGACTTCACTGCGGTCACCGCGTCGCTCCACGTCGAACACCGTGCCGTAGTTGCGCACCTGCACGGGCCCGGCATCGACCTGGAACCGGCGCCAGCGCGAGGGCGCCACGTCGAAGCGGGCGCGTCCGGAGACCAGCACCGCGCGGCGCGAACGCAGATGGCTGCGCACCTGCAGATGGCTGCCCGCATCCAGCTGGATACGGCTGCCATCGGCCAGCAGCACGTTGCGACGTTGGCCGATGGCCGTCCGGTAATCGTGCTGTTGCCAGCCGGGATCGACAGCGTAAAGCCCGCCCAGTCCAGCCACCAGCAGCAGGCCGAGCGCAGCCCCGCCGATCTGCCGGCTGCGGTGGGGGCGATACAGTTGCGCCGGATCGGGTACCGGGAACAGTGCCTTGAGGGTGTCCCGATGTTGCTCCAGCAGACGATCAGGCGAAGGCGTGCCGGCCTTGTCCGGGAGTGGAGGGCGCGGGCGAGGGGGCGCTGTCACGTCAGCGCCCTCACCGGCAGCGCCTGCCGGCAATCGACCATCGCCAACCGCAGATGCCGCTCGACCGCCTTCAGGCCGATCCCCATGCGGCGGGCAACCGCAGCCTGCGGAACGTCATGGATCTTGTGCAGGATGAAGACCTGGCGGCGTCGACAGGGCATCGCACGGATGACGTCGACAAGCCGTGCCAGTTCCTGCGCGGCAACGGCCTGTCTGGCCGGGCCGGCACCTTCGCAGGCCGCATCGGGCAGTTCGGCACGCGGTTCCACCCACTGGCGACGCAGGTCTTCAGCACGGCAACGATCAACCGCAGCGTCATGCGCCATCCGTCGCAGCAGCGCCATCGGCTGGCGCACGCCGGCCGGTTCGGGGCGCTCCAGCAGGCGTACGCAGACGTCGTGCACCACCTCGCGGGCCAGCCCGGGTGAGGCGAAGCGACGGCGCAGGTAATCCACCAGATCCTCGTAGTGGCGCACCAGCGAGGACACCAACGGCAGCACAGGTGGCGGGGGGTGCGGTGGCGTGGACATCCGGGAAAGCGGCGCAGGCAGGAAGGGGTGCCAGGCAGGGCCAGCCCTGCGCGGTGTCACGATAGTAATGGGAACTGTTCGCATTTGCTATCGGATGAGCGACGACGGGATTGTTCGCGGTGCCCGGAAAGTGAATCCATGATCACCCTCTGCAGCGCACACTCGGCCGCAGATAGGCTGCATGGCAGCCATCGGGGAGAGTGACCATGCACGTGCTTCTGGTGATCGTCGGCGGGTTCCTGCTGCTGGCCGTCTTCGCGCTGTTCGGCAGGCTCTGGAGCACAAGCAGCCCTCAGCTGCCAACGGGGCTGCTGGCCTTCATCGGCACCTGGCTGCTGGTATCGGTGGCCAACATGTGGGTGGGGGTCAGCCGGGCAGGCTATACGGTGCGCGAGGAGTTGCCGATCCTGCTGCTGGTGTTTGCCGTGCCGGCGCTGGTGGCCGGTGTCATCTTCTGGCGGCTGGGCCGCTGAACCGAGGATCCGTGATGCCGGCAACGCCCCGTCTTCCTGCCCTGCGTCGTCGCGACGGCCATCATGCACGGGTGACCTACGAAGAACTGTTCTTCGACCTGGTCTATGTGTTCGCGGTCACCCAGCTCAGCCACCACCTGCTGCACCACCTGGGCCTGCTGGGCGTGCTGCAGACGCTGGTGTTGTGGTTTGCGGTCTGGCTTGGCTGGCAGTACGCGTGCTGGGTCAGCAACTGGTTCGACCCGGAGGCGCCGCGTATCCGTGGCCTGTTGTTCGTCACGATGCTGCTGGCGTTGCTGATGTCTTCGTCCATCCCGGAAGCCTTTGCCGGTCGCGCCTGGATGTTCGCCGGTGCCTACGCCACGATGCAGGTAGGGCGGACGCTGTTTGTGCTGCTGGAAGTAGGGCGCTCGCACCCGCTGGCCGCCAACTTCAGGCGCATGCTGGCCTGGGTCAGCGTTTCGGCCTGCTTCTGGCTGGCCGGTGCATCGGTCGAGGGCAATGCGCGGCTGGCATTGTGGGCGGTGGCTGTCGCCTGCGAGTACATCTCGCCGATGTTCGGCTTCGCGTTTCCGGGCCTTGGCCGTTCGCGTACCCGCGAGTGGACCATCGAAGGTGGGCACCTGGCCGAGCGCTGCCAGTTGTTCGTGATAGTCGCATTGGGTGAGACGTTGCTGGCAACCGGCGGCGTGCTGAGCGAGGTGGAGCGCTGGAGTGGCGCGGTGGTGTCGGCAGTGCTGGCGACCTTTGCCGGTACGATCGCGATGTGGTGGCTGTACTTCGGCATCTCCAGCCGCGACGCCACCGACACCATCACCCGTTCCGACGACCCGGGCCGCATCGGCGCCTACTTCCACTACGTGCACGCGCTGCTGATCGCCGGCATCATCGCCACCGCCGTCGGCAACGACCTGGTGATGGACGAACCGGAGGCGAGGGTGACCCTGCCGTATGCCGCGATGCTGGCAGCGGGGCCGTTGATCTACCTGCTGGGCAGCGCACTGTACAAGCGGGCGGTCTACGGCCGCGTGCCGCGCTCGCACCTGGTGGGGGCAGGGGTTCTGGTCGTGCTCGGCTTCGTGCTGCCATGGATGCACCTGCTGGCGGCAGGGTGGCTGACCAGCATCGTGCTGCTGGCGGTGGGGCTGGCCGATACACGGTTGAAGCGAAGCATTGCAGCGACGCGCCGTTAGGGGGCTGCCCGGCAGGCCTGAGCTCAGCGCAGCTCCGCAGCCATCGCCGCCAGTCGGCTCACGGTGTTGATGTTGCGGCCGGTTCCGTTTGCTGCGAAGGGGACGCGCAGGCGCGAACCGGCCATGCCATCGCCGTAGTGGATGAACAGCTCGCGCTTGCCGAGAGCGAGCTGTTCTTCGCCAATACCCGTCACGCCCTGCAGCGGATCCTTCGGCAGCTCCGCATCGATGAACAGGGCGACGACACGGTTGCCGGCGGCGTCCTTGAACGGGTTGCGGGCGACCACTTCGGCCATCTCAGCAGCGGTACGCAGCAGCACGCCGACCGGCTTGCCCGCATAAGCATGCAGGCTTTTCGCCAAACTGCCGCGCACACCCGCCTCGTCGAGCGTACTGCTGAACACGGCATTGCCGCTGGCGATATAGGTGCGGACGTCCCGGAATCCGGCGTTCTCGCACATCCGCACCAGCTCGGTCATCGGTAGCTTGCCGGTGCCGCCGACATTGACCGCGCGCAGCAGGGCCACGTAGGCGGTCATGGCGCAGCGGCCTGCAGCCGGTCGTACATGCGGACCAGATCGACCAGCGTGCGTGCTTCCATCTTGCGCATGACCTGCGCGCGACGCACCTTCACGGTGATCTCGCTGACCCCCAGGTCGGCGGCGATCTGCTTGTTCAGGCGACCGCGCACCACGCCGGCAACCACCTCGCGCTCGCCGGCGTTCAAGGTGCCCCAGCGCAGCTGCAACGCGCCCAGCGCATCACCCTCGCGGCGCCGCTGGCGATCGATCCCGATGCCCCTGTGGATCGCGTCCAGCAGTTCCTGGTCGCGGAACGGCTTGGTCAGGAATTCGATGGCGCCGTCCTTGATCGCATTGACGCCCATGGCGATGTCGCCGTGGCCGGTGATGAACACCACCGGCAGGTGCAGATCGTGGCTGGCCATGCTGCGATGGAAATCCAGTCCGCTCTGCCCGGGCATGCGCACGTCCAGCACAAGGCAAGCCGGAGCATCCTCCATCGCATGGGCAAGAAATTCGCCGGTCGAGGCGAAGGCCCGCACCTGCAGGCCCATCGAGGCCAGCAGGTCCTCCAGCGCGGCGCGCACCGAGGCGTCGTCGTCGACCACGTAGACGATCGGTGACGGTTCAATAGGTGCTGTGGTGGGTTTACGCATGCGCAGCCTCCGTGGCCGTTGGCAGCTCGAAGATGAAGCAGGCGCCGCCACCGGCCGGTCGTTCGGCGCGGATATGGCCGCCGTTGGCTTCGATCATCGAGCGGCTAAGGCTGAGGCCCAGGCCGAGGCCGTTCGCCTTGGTGGTCCAGAATGCATCGAACACGCGGTCAGTCTGCTCAGCGGGCAGGCCGACACCGCGATCGCGCACGCTCAGGCTGACGTGGCCGCGACCATCGTACGCCGTCAGCATGGACAGCCTGCGCTCGCTTACGCGCGTGTCCGACATCGCATCGACGGCGTTGAGGATGAGGTTGCCGATCACCTGCTGCACCTGTACGCGATCGGCATGGGCAGGGGGGAGTTCATTGCCCAGCACCAGCGCCACGGTCACACCATGCTGTTCCAGTTCGCTGCGCGAGAGTGCCAGCATTTCCTCCACGGCCAGGTTGAGGTCGAAGGCCTGGCGCTCTGGCGCGGCGCCTTGGGTCAGGCCACGGATGCGGGCAATCACGTTACTGGCGCGATGGGCGTCGGCGACGATGCGGGCGATGGTCTGGCGCGCCTTGTCCAGGTTCGGCGGCTCCTGGGCCAACCAGCGCTGGCTGGCTTCGGCGCTGCTGGCGATGGCCGCCAACGGCTGGTTCACTTCATGTGCGATGGAGGTGGTCAGCTCGCCGACGGTGGAGGCGCGGGCCACCCGCAGCAGGCGCGCCTGTGTATCCTGCACCGCGGCCTTGGCCGCTTCCATCTTCAATGCCAGGTAGGTGGTGATGCCGATCACCAGCATGCCGATCGCTGAATTGACCAGGCCGATGCGGTAGGTGCCGAAGCGGGTGAGGAAGAAGCTAAGGCCGGTCAATGCGATGCAGACTGCCGCAAGGGCGATGAGCCCGCGGGCGGGAAGCCGCCGCGACGCTGCCAGGATCACCGCCGCGTAGAAGCAGGCGGCAGCAACGGCGTAGTCGGTAACCGTATCGACCAGGAAGATGGCCGCCATCACGATGATCAGGGCCAGCACGACCAGTGGGCGGCGGGGCGACAGCGATGGCATCGGGATAGCTCCCTGGCGTGGGTGGAAAGGATAGCAAAGCGCTGTTCAGTAGATGTCGACCTTGGTCGGCATGCCCCAGAGAGATGCAGGGTAGTGCCGGCCGCTGGCCGGCATCTGCAGGGTGTTCCCGCAGTTCATGAGGCAGGCTGGCGTTCCAGAATCCCTGCAGCACGCCCGGCGTGGCGGCCAGCGTTGCCAGCACTGCATCCAGTTCAGCGCCATCGACCGTGGTGGCGTACAGCACCGCTTCGATCTCGACATCGCGCTCGCCGAACGGCCGCTGGTCGACCGCGCGTACCGGGTACTGCGCCTGCTCCAGCAACAGCAGCAGCCGGTCCAGCACCTCGGCCTGCTGCTCACGCTGGCAGACCACGTTGATGGCATAGGTGGCCTCGCTGAACGCTTCCGGCAGCGGCTGCCGCTGGATGCGGTTCACCACCGGCCGCAGCAGGGTATTGGCAGCCAGCACGAACACCGCAGCCAGTACCGCTTCAGGCAGCAGCTTGATGCCGGCACAGGCGCCGACCGCAGCCGAACCCCACAGGGTGGCGGCGGTGTTCAGGCCCGACACCTGGGCGCCATCCTTCATGATCGCGCCGGCACCGAGGAAGCCGACGCCGGAGATCACGTAGGCCACCACATGCAGTGGCGACGGCGGCCCGCCGTACAGGTCGTGGAAGCGCACGGCCAGGTCGACGAACACCGCTGCACCCACCGCTACCAGCGTATTGGTGCGCAGGCCGGCGGTGCGCTGGCGGAACTGCCGCTCCAGGCCGATCAGCGCACCCAGCACGAAAGCAACGGACAGGCTGATCAGCGAGCTGAGGGTGGCGCCCGCGTTGAACGCGGGCAGGTGGGGGTTGAAGTCCATGATGCGTCTCCCTGCGCCGGCGCGCTTACTGCCAGCCGTAGCGGCGGATGTAGAGCTTCTTCAGCGCGGTGGTCAGCACCGCATAGCCGAACAGGATCGCCACCAGGAACGGCCAGTAACCGGCCGGCAATGCCTGCAGCTTGAAGTAGCCAGCCAACGGGCTCATCGGCAGGATCACGCCGATGGCCATGATCGCCCCGGTCATCAGCAGCAGCGGCGGCGCAGCGATGCTCTGCAGGAACGGTACCTTGGGCGTGCGGATCATGTGCACGATCAGCGTCTGGGTCAGCAGCCCGACCACGAACCAGCCCGACTGGAACAGGCCCTGGTCGGCCGGCGTGCGTGCATCGAACACGTACCACATCAGGGCGAAGCAGCTGAGGTCGAAGATCGAGCTGATCGGGCCGAAGAACACCATGAAGCGGCCGATGTCCGCCGGGTTCCACTTCAGCGGCCTGCGCACCAGCTCCTCATCCACGTTGTCGAAGGGAATGGCGATCTGCGAGATGTCATACAGCAGGTTCTGCACCAGCAGCTGCAGCGGCAACATCGGCAGGAAGGGCAGGAACGCCGAGGCCACCAGCACCGAGAACACGTTGCCGAAATTGGAGCTGGCGGTCATGCGGATGTACTTGAGCATGTTGCTGAAGGTGCGCCGCCCCTGGATGACACCTTCCTCCAGCACCATCAGGTTCTTTTCCAGCAGGATGATGTCGGCGGCCTCCTTGGCGATGTCGACCGCACTGTCCACGCTGATGCCAATATCGGCGGCGCGCAGTGCGGGAGCATCGTTGATGCCATCGCCGAGAAAGCCGACCACTTTGCCCTGCGCGCGCAGCTCGCGCACCAGCCGTTCCTTGTGCAGGGGCGTGAGGCGGGCGAACACGCGATGCTCCTGCAGTGCACGCGCCACGGCAGCGTCGTCCATGCGCTCGATCTGCGGGCCGGTCACGATCGTGTCGACGTCCAGGCCGACCTGGGCGCAGATCCGGGCGGTGACCAGTTCGTTGTCGCCGGTGAACACCTTCACTTCCACACCATGCGCGGCCAGCGCCTGCAGTGCGTGAGCAGCGGATTCCTTCGGCGGATCGAGGAAGGCCACATAACCCACCAGGGTCAGATCCCGCTCGTCGGCCTGCGAGTAGACCGTCTGGCTGGCGGCGGTTTCTTTCATCGCCACCGCCACCACGCGCAGGCCCTGTTCGTTCAGTTCCTCGGTGGTCTGCCGCACCCGGGCCAGGCGCTGCGCGTCCAGCGGCATGTCCCGGCCGTTCTCGCGCACGGTGCTGCACACCGCCAGCATCTCCTCCACCGCACCCTTGCAGATCAATTCGTGATGGTCCTCGCGCTCGGAGACCACCACCGACATGCGACGGCGCTCGAAGTCGAACGGAATCTCATCGACCTTGCGGTAGTCCTGCGACAGGCGCAGCGAGCTCTGCAACTCCACATGCTCCAGCACTGCACGATCCAGCAGGTTGATCAGGCCGGTCTGGAAGTGGCTGTTGAGGTAGGCGAAGGTCAGCACCTCCTCCGAATCCTGCCCGAACACATCGGTGTGCCGCTCCAGCGCGATCTTGTCCTGGGTGAGGGTGCCGGTCTTGTCGGTGCACAGCACTTCCATCGCACCGAAGTTCTGGATCGCGTCCAGGCGCTTGACGATCACCTTGCGCCGCGACAGCAGCACCGCGCCCTTGGCCAGGGTGGAGGTGACGATCATCGGCAGCATTTCCGGGGTCAGGCCGACCGCCACCGACAGCGCGAACAGGAATGCTTCGGTCCAGTCGCCCTTGGTCCAGCCATTGACCAGCAGCACGAACGGCACCATCACCAGGGCAAAGCGGATCAGCAGCCAGCTGACACTGTTGACCCCGGCCTGGAACGCTGTCGGCGCGCGATCGCTGGCACTGCTGCGCTGGGCGAGGGTGCCGAAGTAGCTGGTGTTGCCGGTGGCCAGCACCAGTGCTGTTGCCGTGCCGGACACCACATTGGTACCCATGAACAACAGGTTGGCCTGTTCCATCAGGCCGGCGTCGGCGTTGCCCGGCTGCACGAACTTCTCCACCGGCAGCGATTCGCCGGTCATCGCCGCCTGTGCGACAAACAGATCCTTGGCGGCGAGCACGCGGCAGTCGGCCGGGATCATGTCGCCTGCCGACAGCACGATATGGTCACCCGGTACCAGAGCGCGGATCGGCAGGTCCAGCAGCCGTGCCGGCCGACGGCTGTGCAGCTGCGCGCCGAAATACTGGTCGGCCACCTCCGCCGCCTCGGTGCCCGCAGCACGGCGCAGCACGCGGGCGGTGTTGCCTACCAGCGCCTTCAGCCGTTCGGCAGCGCGGTTGGAACGCCCCTCCTGCACGAAGCGGATCAGGGTGGACAGCACCACCATCGCACCGATCACCACCGTCGCCTTGGCGTCTTCGGTCAGCCAGGACACGGCCGCCAGCACCGTCAGCAGCAGGTTGAACGGGTTGCGATAGCACTGCCACAGATGGCGCCACCACGGCAGTGGCTTCTCGTGATCGACCTCGTTGGGGCCGAAGCGCAGCAGGCGCTCTTCGGCCTCGTGCGGGCTGAGACCATCGACATGTGACTGCAGGGTGGCCAGCGCATCGGCTTCGCTGCCCTGTGCAAGCGCGAGCAGTCCAGCAGTGAGCGCGGTGGGCGCGGCCTGCGTGCTGCCACGGCCGTACCCGGCTTCGGGCATCGCGCGACGACCGAACAGGTTGCCCGCGCGACGGCTGCGCAGGAAGGCGTTGAACCAGGCGTTGAGCAGGCTCATGGGAAGGTCCTCTTGGAGCGGCGCCGGGCGCAGCCGGCGCGTGGAGCGGAAGGGGGGGTATCAGGCGTGGCGCATGGCCAGCACCGACGGCGACCAGGGCTGCATGCGCAAGCGTTGGCTGCCGCCGATGCACAGCGGCTTCATCGCATCGCGCAGCGGGTAGGGCAGGTGGCGCAGCACGTTGATGCGCTCGCTGATCGGCAGCAGCGACAGTGCGTCGGCCACCACCCGTGGCGAGCCGAGGGCCAGCGAACGGGCGAACAGGACAGGGCCGTGCTGCAGCAGCAGGCTGCGCAGGGCGGAAACATCGCGCTCGCCGATCAGGCGGCGCACGGTGATGTAGAGAATCTTGTAGGACATGGGATTCCTCCGGGCAGGCGCTGCCCGGGGCTCCCATCGCTTACACGGACAGGAACCGGCCGTCAGTCGCCAGCAGTGAACAAGTAGGCAGGCAGGGGCGCGCGTTGCGCCCGGCAGGGTCGGGATCCATCTGCGTCTCCGCGTGGGGCGGCCAGTCGCTGGCCAGTGGCGCTATTGTCCGCGCTCGTATTCAGCAGGCCTAGAGGTCCGTGGGTTAGCCCGGCTATACCTTGGTATAGAAAAAGGGGCCGTTGGCCCCTTTTGTTCAGCTGCGGTCCGCGAAAGCGTCGGTGGCCCGCACCAGGGCATCGGTCGTGGCCGCTTCGTTGGCACTGTGGCCGGCGATGACCATCTCCAGCCGGGCTTCCGGCCACGCCTGTGCCAGGTCCCAGGCACTGCGCGGCGGACAGATGATGTCGTAGCGCCCCTGCACGATGACACCCGGCAGATGGCGGATGCGATCAATGTCGCGCAGCAGCTGGCCGTGCTCGAGGAAAGTGTTGTGGCGGAAGTAGTGGGCCTCGATGCGTGCCTTGGCCAGCGTATCGAGCGGATCGGTAGCGGACACCGCGTCGACGTCGTGCAGCAGCGTGGCGGCATTGTCTTCCCAGCCCAGCCACGCCTGTGCCGCGGCGATGCGGATGGCTTCGTCGGCGTGGTCCAGGCGTTTCCAATACGCGTCGAGCATGTTGCCGCGCTCGCTTTCCGGAATGTGCGCCTGGTAGCGATCCCAGCGCTCCGGGAAGATCCAGCGCGCACCGCCGTTGAGCTCGGCGAACCAGCGGTTCTCTTCCTCGCGCCCCAGGAACACGCCGCGCACGATCAGCCCGGTGGCGCGGTCGGGATGCGCCTGTGCATAGGCCAGCGACAGGGTCGAACCCCAGGAGCCGCCGTAGACCAGCCAGCGCTCGATGCCCAGGTGTTGGCGGACCTTCTCGATGTCGGCCACCAGATGCTGCGTGGTGTTGTCGCGAAGCTCGCCGAAGGGCGTGGAGCGGCCGCTGCCGCGCTGATCGATCAGCACGATGCGGTAGCGCCTAGGGTCGAAGAAGCGGCGATGGGTGGGCGAGATGCCAGCGCCCGGACCGCCATGCAGGTACACCACCGGAATGCCATCGGGCGTGCCGCACTCCTCGACATGCAGGGTGTGCAGTGCATCCACGGGCAGCGTGTGTTCGCGGTACGGGGTAATCGGCGGGTACAGCGTGCGCATGGCGGTGCCTCACAAGCAGGGAATACAAGGATAGCGGGGCACATCGACCAGCGTCATCCGCCCCAGGTTCAAGTATTCTTTGCGTTCAAGGGGTAAGGCCGCCGATTCCTGGCGATATCGACCCTGCAGGACGCAGAGGATGGTGGCATGAGCGCGCAGGACGTCGCTGCACGATACTCCCCGGCGCGCAGCGCCCTCGGCAGCGGCGCCCGCGAGCTGCTGAAGTGGCTCGCGCTGCTGTCGATGACCGGCGATCATGTCGCCAAAGTGGTTTTCGGCGGCTATGTACCGGTGGTCAGCGAGCTGGGGCGCATCGCCTTCCCGCTGTTCGCACTGGTGATGGCCTGCAACCTGGCACAGCCAGGGGCGGATCTGGGCAAGTCGATACGGCGCCTGTCCGCATGGGGCCTGGTTGCGCAACCCCTGCATATGCTGGCCTTCGGCCACTGGTTGCCGCTGAACATCCTGTTGACCTTCGGCCTGGCCGCTGTAGCGGTGCACGCGCTGGCCAATAACCGGCAGCTGTTGCTGCTGGTGGCGGGTGGGCTGCTGCCGTTCTTCGTGGATTACCAATGGGTGGGCGTGGCATTCGTGATGCTGGGCTGGATCGCATTCCGCCACCGGGCCTACTGGCTGCTGGCCTTCGGATTCGGTGGGCTGTGCTGGGTCAATGGCAATGGATGGGCATTGCTGGCCATCCCGCTGGCGCTGGCGGCCGCGCGCGTGCAGTGGCGGCTGCCACGATGGCGCTGGGCGTTCTACGTCTACTACGTGGCGCACCTGGCGGTGCTGGCCGCCTATGCGCACTGGCTGCGCTGACGCAGGGCACTCATCGCGGCGGCGAACTGCTCCCGGCTACGTCGCTGGAGTACTGCAGAACCTTGTCTTCGCGCTGCAGCGCAATGACATCCACCGGCTGTCCTCGCAACACCGCGCGCAAGCAGCGGATCGCCTCGGCGGAGTAGCCCAGCTCTGCAGGTGGCAACGACAATGCAACGCGGCCATCGCTGTGCTGATGCACCACGTATCGTGACAACGGCAGCGCCGCCAGCGCATGGGTCAGGTCGATGTTGTTGATCCACTGCTGGTCGGCGGTCAGATAGCGTACCGGACGTCGCCCCTGCAGGCCGACGATCATCGGCGTATCGCCGGCCATGGCCAGCGCACCGCGGTCGCCGGTGCGGTAGCGCAGCAGCGGCAGGCAGAAGTTGAATCCGCCGCTGAGCGTGATCTCACCGATCTCCCCGGGCGGCAACGGCGCCCCGTCAGCACCGAGAATTTCCACATACATGCGCGGCTGCAGCAGTACGTGGCCGCCGGCTGCATCGTCATACACGGCCAGCGGGCCCGCTTCGTTCATTGAATACAGATCGAGCACCGCGCAGCCAAAGCGCGCGGCCAGGGCCTGGCGCAGGCCCGGAGACAGCGCCATCGATACCGACAGCAGCGCCTGCGGCCGGTGTCGCACGGGCAATTCCAGCAGCGCTGCGAAGGAAATCGGATCGCCGGCGATCACTTCCGGCTGCATCTGGTCGATGTAGCGTGCGCGGTCCTCAGGATGGCGCCAGTCATCGGGATGCAGGTTGATCTTGGCCAGGCCGGATTCGTCCATCGTCGGTGTCACCGAAACATAGGTGAAGCACCGCTGCTGCATGCCCAGCAACATCACCCCCATCTGGCCGCGGCCGTGCGTCAGGGTGATGCCGAAGCGCTGCAAGGCGCGCTTGTGATGGGCCAGATAGCGTGCCGCCACCACCGGATGCGATGGCAGTACCAGTGGATGGCCGGTGGTGCCGGTGGTGCGGAAATTGATCATCCGCTCCAGCGGTACCGGGTCCGGCACGAAACGGGCGATGTCCGCTGCGAGGTCGCCACGGTGGACCGGTGCAATGTCGGTGAAGGAAGCTGGCATCGCCTGCGCGCGGTAATACGGCACCTGCGCAAACACCTCGGTCACATGCGCCTGCAGCCACGGTGGCGGTTGGTCTGGCGTCCACTCGAAGCGCGCGCAGGTGATCTCCCGTTCGTAGCCACGCAATGCCGTCACCTCATCGGCAAGCAGGCGGTTGCCGCTGGCATTGCGGAAGATCGGCGCCGCCGGGTGCTCGCGCATCTGCTGCAGCATCGCCAGGCCCGCCGCGCTCAGCGTGGGATAGCGATCGGCATCGGTCGGCTCGCGGCTCACTCGCGGGTCCACTTGTCCGCAGACTCTTCGGCCGCCTTGCGCGCCAAGGCCTCGCGGATGGCACGCGCGCGCGCTTCAGCGGCGCGGCTGGCATCGAGCAGGCGCTGCCGTTCCACGACGCTGACCCGGGCCAGGCGATCGGTCGCCTGGGCCGCTGTTTCACCCTGCGGCAGCAGGCCCAGCCGGGCCACCACGGTACGCACCAGTTCTTCGCGGCGCTCTGGATCGAACACGAACCGGTCTGCGCTGGTACTGGCCGCCAGCGCGGGCACTGCTTCGGCGAACAGGGGCATCCACGCCTCCGGGGCGATAGCCAGTGCATTCCAGTACGCATCTGCCATCAGCCATGCGGTCACCGCTGAAAGCGAGAGCTGGTTTGCATCCACGCCGGCCAGATCACCCGACAGCGTTGCCCGCAGTGCAGGGGGCAGGTGCAGCGAGCGTGCGGCAAACACATCGCCCACCACCGCCGCGACGTGCAGCCGACCGCTGCCGGCGCGGCGCGGTGGCTCGAGGAAATCGGGCGGCATGTCCAGCAGGCGCCGCAGCAGAACGTCAAGGGAGGGGCCGGAGAGCATGGTCAGGTTCCAGACTTGGCAAATACCTGGGTGGAAGGGCAATCGTCAGAGGTGCTGCGGGCGCAGCGCGGTCCACGATCATCGCTGCACCCGCATGTCGCCAGGGCCGTAGTGCTGCTGGCTGAAGGCGCGCGCGAACTGCAGCAGGTCGGCCATGTCGCGCACCACATGGATGTTCCATCCCGCGTCGCGTGCGCGCAGCAGATCGCCGGTCCATCCCGCGTTGCCGGCATCGGCGATGCGGGATGGCAGCGGGCTGAACAGGTTCAGTGCCATGGTGCCGCCACCGCCGGCCACACGCAGCGCTCTGGCGGCCACGTCCCAGCCGCTGTTGCCGCGCTCATCCTTGTCGAACATCGTGGTGATGCCGTCGTCGGAGATGTGCAGGATATGCACCGCCCGTGCATGCGGCGGACGCTCGGCATAGGTGTCACGCAACCGGTGGATCGGAAACGCGGTGGCGCCACCGAAATAGCCGGTAAGCACCTTGAGGATGTCGTCTTCCGAACGCACGAAGCCGTCGGTGTGCAGGTGCTGCCCGGTGCCGCTCCACAGCGTGGCCTGTACGCGTGCACCCACGCGCAGCGCCGACAGCGCGATGATGGCGCCGGCCAGGGTCAGGAACGAGGTCCATGCCTGCGGGTTGGGCATCGAACCGGAACTGTCCACGTACAGATCCAGGTCCACCGGTTCGGCAGCGGGTTCACGGCCGGGTGCCAGCCCGTGCACACGCTGTACCGTCGTCAGCCCGGGAATCACATGGGGTGACTGCAGTACCGATTGCAGCCAGTCCACTGCGTCCAGTGCATCGCCGGCTTCCCAGGGCTGCAGCCCCTCCGGCAGCGGCTCCAGGGCCTGCGGCTGCGGCCCCGACGGGTAGCGGATCAGGTGTGGCAGCGCGCGCTCGCGGTAATAACGCACGGCGATCTGATGGTCATCCAGGTCCAGGCCGGCCGCGCGCAGGATCTGCCCGTACTCGAACGGCTCGCGCATCTGTCCTGGCGAGTGCGCAGGGTCCCCAGCGAGCGCATCCGCAGGCAGATCGCTCTTCTGCGGTGCGTCTCCGCCGCGCTCATCGCCGGTGATGCGTGGATCGGATGCGGGGTGCGGCGCCGGCGCCAGCTCGTCGTCCTCCAGTTGCCCAAGGCCGACCGGTTGGCTTCCTTGGCCGGCGTGCCGGGTATCCATCAAGGCATCCACCCGCGCATCCTGCTGTGATTCCAGCAGCCAGGGCAGCAGCAGCGTGGCGAAGCGACCAGCGCCGATCATCCAGTCGCTGGCGTAGACGCGCACGACGCGTGCACCGAGCCAGGCATCGCCCTGCAATGCGCTGTCGTCGGCCGAGCCCCCCAGCGTGCCGCGCGGCTGCTGCCACAGTTCCTCGTAGATGCCCATGTACAGCTGCCAGACCGGAGAGCTGGCCTGCGCCGGTTGTCCAGCCAGGCGTCGATAGATCGCATCCATGCGCAGCCCGCTCTGGCGCTGCAGGCGATCGTTGATGAGCAGGTCGGTGTAGAGGTTGGCGACCATCGGTGCATGCGCTTCCAGCGTCGGCAGCGCACGGCGGATGCGCGCCAGCAGCCGTGCATGGTCGCTGGCGGTGGCAGGCGCCAGCACGTGGTGACCGATCTCGTGGGCGAGGATCTCCAGCGCGTAGGGTTGCAGCTGCAGGCGCTGTACTTCTTCCAGGTCGATGACGATGCGCTGGTCGGCGAGGCGGATGGCCGCGAAGCTGCCGGTCAGGCCCTCGGCGGCCGCCTGCATGCGCGAATGGCACAGCTTCGGGTCCTGCAGCCGGGTGAAACGGCTCCATGTGGCCAGTGCCTGTGGCCAGGCCTCGCGCCAGGGCTGCAGCGGATCAGCGACCGTGGCACTCATTGGGGTGGCAACACATGCACATGGTGCGACCACGGCGAGAACAGGGCGATGCCCGACGCGCCGGAGACCGCACACAGGTCGTCCTTGGACAACGCCGGCGCCATCCACTGCACGCCCAACCGGGCGGTCACATCCGGCGCCGGCCCACTGCTGCTGCCCGCTGCGTACTCGGCGGCGCTGGCAGGCAGCAGGACAGCACCGAAGGCATCGGCGAGCAGCAGGAAGTACCCGCCTGCACTTTCGACCACGAAGCCCTCGGTCGCTGCACGAACCTGTGGCGGTGCCGGAAACGCGCCGTCCAGGCCGCTGAAGCTGCCGACACGATGCCCGCGCAGGTCAACGCTGCCCTGCCGCGGATTCCACCAGCGGTCCTGCTCAAGCTGGACCCGGACCGAGGCCAGATCACCCGCATCGATGCCCAGCACGGCGGCCACCGTATTCGCGGGCAGGGCATCGATACGGGCAAGGGCAGGGCGGCGCAGCTGCACCATCCCCGCCTGCCAGGCACAGAGCGCTCCGATGTCGCGCAGTACCGGCAAGGATGTGCACCCGCCTGCATGCGCGGCCATCGCATCGATCCATTGCGCGACGCGAATGTCCGGACTGGCGCCCAGCCGCACCACCGCATTGCTGATGGTGCCGAGGGTCTCGCGCGGAGCGTCGGCCAGCAACGGGGCGAGGGCCGGGGCCAGCGAGCGCCAGGCCTGCTCGACCCACGGGAGACGCGCCTTCGGGCCGGCATGGCCCTGCGCCACCAGCTCCAGACCGATCTCGAAGGCGGCCTCGCACGTGCTCTGCGTTGCCGACGGGTGGTGGCGCTGGATGGCCTGGCAGAGGGGGTCGATGGTCTGGGTGACGAACGCGCTGAAGGCGGCCATGTCCAGGCCGGGCCAGCGGTGGCGGGCATCGGCCACGGCCTGGTTCAGCACGGAACGGCGCGCGGCCAGCAGCTCGGCGAGAACGGCGGAAACCACGATCAGCGTGCCCGCAGCCAATGCAGGTAGTTGGTGTAGCGCTGGTGCAGGTACTTCAGCTTCAGCAGGTCGTCGTACAGATGGCCGTACAGCTTGCGTCCCTTCACCCGTTCCTCCACCAGACGCTCGATGCGGGTCAGGCGCTTGCGCGTTTCCGTCTCGGTCATCCCATCCAGGCCCCGCTGGAACTGTGCCGACAGCTCGCCCACCGGATCGTCGCGATCCAGATCCAGCCGGTCATATTCGGCATTGGAGGCATCGAGCAGCCAGCGCAGCCAGCTGAGCCGATCGCTGCGATAGGGCGCATTCTCCGGCAGGGCGAAGAAGGGAGCATCAAGATCCGGTTGCAGCTTGTCGTTCAGCACGAAGGGCAGTACCTGGCGCACATCCTCCAGGGCAACGGCAGGGCTGCCGCGGAAGTACGCCATGGCCTTGGCGAACATCAGCAGGGTCATCAGGTTGCGCACCGACAGGCCGTTGCGGGTCTGGCAACCCAGGTCCTTCATGCGATCGCGGCCGCTGTCGGCAGCGGTTGCCTGCGCCCATTCGGTGCCGGCCAGGCGCACGGTGTCCTTGGTCAGGTACTCGAACTGGGCGCCGGCGGTTTCCATCAGCTCGAACTGGCTGCTGAAGAATTCGATGCGGCGGCGCACGTCCTGCGGTACGTCGACCGCGCGGATCTCCTGCAGCAGCTGGTCGCCCTCGGCCTCGCTGAAGATGATGTCACGCGGCACGACCTCTTCCGGGCGGATGTCCTGCTCGATGCGCAGCAGCATCTCTTCCAGGAACCGCGGGTTGAATGCCAGTGCCTGCACCACCACGTCGATGCGGTCGCGCAGGGCTTCGATCACCTGGTAGGTACCGCCGCCGCGATCATCGTTGGCGGTCAGGTACCACGCCGATTCCGGGCATTCGTAGACGTGGTTGAGGATCTCGGCGTAGTTGTCGCCCATCACCGTCAGCAGCGCGCTCTGCGTGCGGGTGGGAATGCGGTTGTATTCGTCGATGATCTTCACCCGCATGCCCAGCCACGACCGCCAGGCAATGCGTATGTCCGCCATGTCCTGCGCGGCCACCAGGTCGGCGGGCAGGGGGTTGCCGAGCAGATCGGCGATGGTCATCTGCGGGTGCCCGTGCTGCATCGCCCGGCGCACCTCGCGGACCGGATAGCCGGCCAGGACGCCCATCAGGATCGCGCTGGCGGTCTTGCCGCGCCCTGGCCCACCCACGAACAGGCACTTGCGGCGGGTGGCGAAGGTCAGCAGCGGCAGCAGCACGTAACTGGAATAGCTCTGCGCCGATGGCAGGGTCAGCGGCCGCCGTGTGTCACCCACCGCGAACGAGGCGGAGGGGCCTTCGTGGTACTCGATGTCGTAGTGCGGGCTGATGATCGCGTTGTTGACGATCCAGAAGTAGGCCTGGCGCAGTTTCTCGTCCAGCCGCAGCGGCGCGGCGGCTGCATCATCCTGCAGGCGCACCGGCCCTTCGTACAGCTCGGCCACATCGAATGTGCGCGGTGCAGTGTCGGTGCGCGGGTTGGTCGGCGCCTGCGACAGGCGCTGGAACAGGTTGAACGGTGGCACGCGATTCCCTTGGCTGTGGCCTGCTGGGGAGATTGTAAGCGGCGGGCCAGCGGATCCGGCGCGCCTTGCGCGGATGACGTCCTGCAGCGGGGCGGCCGGCAGTCCTACAATCGGCCCATGCCGACCTCGCCGACCCTCGATGATCTGCGCCGCTACGCCGTAGCCCGCACGCTGTTCACGCCTACCACGTTGCTGACAGCGATCCGTCGGCTGGGCTTCGTGCAGGCCGACCCCATCCGTGCGCCCGCACGCGCCCAGGACCTGACCCTGCGGCACCGGGTGAAGGGCTACCAGGCCGGCGATCTGGAGCGCCGCTACAGCCGCCTGCCGATCGAGGAAGACTTCCTCGTCAACTACGGCTTCCTGCCGCGTGAACACCTGTCCCTGATGCATCCCCGGGTGTCCCGCAGGCCATGGGACGCGAGCACGCGGCGCAAGGCAGCCGACGTGCTGGCGTTCGTCCAGGAGCGGGGGGCGGTGCATCCGCGCGAAGTCGACCAGGCGTTCGCGCATGGCCGGGTGACCAACTACTGGGGCGGCACCAGCAACGCCAGCACCCACCTGCTGGACGGCATGCACTATCGCGGCATGCTGCGCATCCATCGTCGTGACAGCGGTACCCGCATCTATGCCGTTGCGGCACATGCCCCGGCCGATGGCGGCAAGGCCGCACGCCTGCAGCGCGCCACGGCACTGATCGATCTGGTGGTGCGCAAGTATGCGCCGCTGCCTTCGGCGAGCCTCACCTATCTGGCGCGGCTTCTGGGCTATGGCGCACCGCATCTGGCGGAGGAGATCCAGCAGGCACTGCGGTTGGCGCGCGAGCAGCTGGCGGGCTGCAGCATCGATGGAACCACCTGGTACTGGCCGGCCGACGAGAACCCGCGTTCGCGGCGCTACCAGACCGATGAACAGGTGCGGCTGCTCGCGCCGTTCGATCCGGTGGCCTGGGATCGGCGACGGTTCGAACTGTTCTGGGGCTGGGTGTACCGGTTCGAGGCCTACACCCCGGCGGCCAAGCGTCGCTTCGGCTACTACGCGCTGCCGCTGTTGTGGCGCGACCAGGTGATCGGCTGGGCCAATGTCGCGGTGAAGGATGGGCAGCTGCAGCCCAGCTTCGGTTACGTCGATGGCAGCGCACCAAGGGACGTGGCATTCAGCAATGCGCTGGAGGACGAGCTGGAGCGGATGGCGAACTTCCTGCCAGGGTCGGGCGCGGCAACGCCGTGATCCTGCGTGCGGCGTCCTCCACGCTGCCTGCATGCCGCCTCGCCAATACTGCAGGCCCGCCGCTCGGGTACTTCCGCAATGGCTCGCCGCAAGACATTGCGCATTGCCACGTTCAACGTCAATGGCATCGGCACGCGCTTGCCGCATCTGCTGTCCTGGTTGCAGCGTGAAGCGCCCGACGTGGTGGCACTGCAGGAGCTGAAGGCGGTCGATGCCGCTTTTCCGGTCGACGCGCTGGAGCGGGCAGGGTATGGCGCACTGTGGCTGGGTGAGGCGCGCTGGAACGGGGTGGCGATACTGGCCCGCGATGCCATGCCTATCGAAAGCCGGCGCCGCCTGCCCGGCGAACCGGCCGATACGCAGAGCCGGTACCTGGAAGCTGCCGTGCATGGCGTTGTGGTTGCGGCACTGTACCTGCCCAACGGTAATCCGCAGCCGGGGCCGAAGTTCGACTACAAGCTGCGATGGATGCAGCGGTTGATCCGCCATGCGCGCACCCTGGTCGATCTTCCGCACCCGGCACTGCTGCTGGGGGATTTCAATGTCATTCCAGACGACGAGGATGTGTACGACCCGGCCTCGTGGCGGCGTGATGCGCTCATGCAGCCGGAGGTCCGCGATGCCTTCCAGCAGCTGCTGGCGCAGGGGTGGACCGACGCCCTGCGCACGGTGCATGGCGACCAGCGCATCTACACCTTCTGGGACTATTTCCGTCAGCACGCCGGACGCGATCGCGGCCTGCGCATCGATCATCTGCTGCTGAACCCGGTACTGGCCAAAGGGCTTGAGGATGCGGGTGTCGATCGTTGGGTGCGGCTGCAGGAAAAGGCCAGCGATCATGCGCCTGCGTGGGTCACCGTTACCCGCTAGTCGGCGCTGCCCGGCGGACGCATCTCGCGACGTACCCTGGCCCGCGTGCGATACAGCCGGCTGTCGGCCTTGTGGATGGTGTCGGCCACGGGTTCGCCGGGGACGTTGACGGCGGCGCCCATCGAGAACGCGGTGGGAGCACGCGCGGCGTTGCCCGCATACCAGGCTTCCAGCGCAGCCAGCCGCCCGGCCGCCGGTTCGATCAGCGCCACCAGGAACTCGTCGCCGCCCAACCGCACTGCCGCCTCATTGGCCCGCAGCGGCGCGCGCAGGAAGTCGGCGAACTCGACCAGCACCGTGTCGCCACGACGGTGCCCCAGGGTGTCGTTGACCTGTTTGAAGTGATCCAGGTCGAACACCAGGCAGGCCCACGACCGTGAGGCGACGTCGTCGAGCCGATGCAGGTACCGGCGGTTGTGGCACTGGGTCAGCGGATCCTTCAGCGACAGTTCGCGCAAGCGCTCTTCCTGCAGGCGCAGCGCGGTCACGTCCTGGGCGTGGCCGAGCACGAACGGGGGATGGGTCTCGGTGTCCAGTACGTTGTTGTAGGCCCAGTAGCGGCGGGTGCCATCGGCGGCGAGCAGCTCGATCACGCCTGCGTCGGTATGGTTGGCTTCGATGCGCCGCAGGTAGGCCTTGAACGCCTCGCGCTTTTCCGGCGGCATCAGGTCGCACAGGCTGCGGCCAACCATCTCGCTTTCCGGGTAGCCCAGCGACTGCACGGCTGCCGGATTCACCGATGTCACGGTGCCGTCCAGCGTGTGCGTGCAGATCAGGCCCAGGCTGTAGTGGAAGAGGCGGCGATAACGCACCTCGCTGGCTTCCAGCGCGTCCACCACCGCGCGTTCTTCGGTGATGTCCTGGATGGCACCGACCAGCCGTGGCAGGCCCTCCACCTGTTGCCGCGTGCCCACCACGCGGGTCCAGATGCTGCGGCCATCGGCGGTGGTCATCGGCAGCTGCACTTCCCAGGGCGTGCCCTGTTCGGTGCAGCGCTGCACTGCCGCCTGGATGATGCTGCGGCTGTCCGGACGATAGAACGACAGGGCCGATTCGAATGTTGGCTGGTAGCTGGAACGCACGCCGTGGATCTGCTTGGTCTCGCGTGTCCAGCGCACTTCGCGGGTGGCCAGCTCCAGCTCCCAGCCGCCGACCTTGGCGGCGGTGTTGGTACGTTCCAGGAAGTCCTCGCTGCGCTTGAGATCGCGATGCAGCGCCTGTGCCTGGTCGATCTGCCGCAACAGCGCACTGCGCTGCTCCAGCACCTGGGTGGTAACCCGGCCAAGATGGACCATCAGCTCACGCTGCGACGGCGACAGCACGCCAGGCAGGGTGTCGAGCAGGCACAGCGTGCCGATGCGCGCGCCATGGGCAGTGGCCAGAGGGATGCCGGCATAGTGGCGCACCCTGGGCCCGGCGGTGACCAACGGGTTGTGGGCGAAGCGCGGATCCTGCCGCGCATCCGGAATCTCCAGCAGCGCGTCCTGTTCGATGGCGTAGGTACAGAACGAGATGGAGCGCGGCGTTTCGCTGACATCGCCCAGGCCGATGCTGGATTTGAACCATTGCCGTTGTTCGGCAACGATGGAGACCAGGCCGATGGGCATGCCGGTGGCGGCGCGCGCGGCGGCGACGATGGCATCGAACACCGGCTCGGGCGGCGTATCGAGCACGCCCAGCCGTTCGATTTCGCGAAGTCGGGTGGCCTCATCCATGGCTGTCCACGCTAGTACCCGGTCTGTTAGCGCCCTGCGTACGGCAGTGATGCCGTCGTGATGCGCCTGCTCATGGCTGTTGCAGGGACGCCTGCAGGGCGCTGGCCAACGCGGCGTCACCGGAGACGAGGTCTTCCCAGCGCAGTTCCAGGCCCTTCCGCCGTCCCTTCTCGACCAGCTTCAGTCCGCTCGGGTCCAGGGTCAGCGTATAGGCCTGGCCGGCGATGGTCAGTTCACGGCGCAGCGGTTTGTCGAGAGGTGTCATCGGGGGCTCCTTCGCGTTGAGGCGCGGGCAGGGCGCACTGAAACGTGACGATGATCGCGAACATGCCAGCGCCAAGGAAAATCCACTGCCCGGGTGATGCCGATGCGTGGGCCTACCACCGGATCGTCGGGGGGCCGCGTGCCGTCATCCACGAGGGTGATGCCGTGGCTGGCGGTGACCAGATCGGCGCCATCAACGCGCCGGTCCAGGCCGAACGCCTGCGACAGTTTGCCGGGACCGCTGGCGAGGTCGTGATCGTGGCGGGCAGCTGGCCGCAGTGGGTACATCCGTTCCTGTCCGGCCACCGGCTCTGCCGCGCGCAGCAGTACCGCAACACCCTCGCCGACCTCGCCGCAGACCACATTGCTGCCCCAGTGCATGCCGTAGGTGAAATACACATACAGGTGCCCGGCCTCGCCAAACATGCTGGCGTTGCGTGCGGTCCTGCCACGATACGAATGGGCAGCCGGATCCTCACTGCCGGCGTAGGCTTCGACTTCGACGATACGCGCTGCACGGCCGTCGCTGCGCACCAGCAGCTTGTTGAGCAGGTCCGGTGCAACCACCGTCGACGGGCGCCGGTAGAAGGTGCGGGGTATCGGTATCCAGGTATCCGGCAGCCAATCCATCATGTTGCGGCAGTGCTCGCTTCCCAATCCTGCTCCAGTGTGGCGTGCAGCGGGTGAAGCCGCCGCCATCGATTCACTCCGGGTCAGCCAGCGCCGCGCGCCGCCTGGCGAAGACTTCCGGCGTCTGCGGTTTCACGAACAGCGCCACCAGTTCCGGGAACTCCTGCTTCACCGCACCCTCGATGCGGGTGATGCATGCTTCGATCTGCGGGGTGGTGCGGTCGTCCTCGAATTCGGCACTGAGCATGGCCACCACCTGCTCCGGGCCCATCTGCATGGTGGTCACGCCATTGGCACGGCGCAGGTCCGGATCGGTCACGGCCACCGCCATGATGCGCTGGGCAACGGCCGGGTGCGCAGGCTCGCCCACCAGCAGGCCCTTGGTTTCCCGCGCCAGCAGGAATGCGGTCAGCGCCAGCACGCCGGCAATGCACAACGAGGCGACCCCATCCAGTACCGGCATTTCCAGCAGCTGCGCGGCCAGCAACCCGACCAGGGCAAAGCCGAGGCCGAGCAGGGCGGCACTGTCCTCCAGCAACACGGTGAAGGTGGAGGGGTCCTTGCTGCGGCGGAACGCCTCGAAATAGCCCAGCGTGCCCTTGCTGCGCCGGAACTCGCGCAGTGCAACCCACCAGGAGGCGCCTTCGAACAGGATGGAAATACCCAGCACGCTGTAGCTGATGGCGTGGTTGGTGGCCGGTTCCGGCTGGCGGATGTGCTGGATGCCCTCATAGGCCGACACACCGGCGCCGGCGGCAAAGACCAGCAAGGCGACGATGAAGCTCCAGAAGTACAGCTCGCGACCGTAGCCGAACGGGTGCAGGGTGTCGGGGGCCTTTTCGGCACGGCGCAGACCGTACAGCAGCAGCACCTCGTTGAGGGTATCGACCAGCGAATGCACGCCTTCGCTGAGCATCGCGGAGCTGCCGGACAGGCCGGCGGCGATGAACTTGGCAACGGCGATCGCGAGGTTGCCGGCCAGCGCGGCGTAGATGACAAGGCGGGAGCCTGAGGGTGCGGCCATGTGCGGGAATGCTGGCAGGTAGCGGGCGCACCATCCTGCGCGGCGGAGCGTCCGCGCAGCGTGTATGCCGAGCGCCCGTGCAGCGCGGTCTGGCCAGTTCAACTGTCGCCGCCGCCCTCAGGCGGACGCAGGATCCAGCCAGCCGAGCGCGCGCGCGCGGCGCAGGTCCTCGGGCGTATCGATATCGCATTCCAGCCCGGCGCCGGAGCAGCGCGCAATGCCCTCGGTCTGCCGCAGCCGCCGGCCAAATCCCCCGTCTGCAGGTTGCAGTCCTGTTCCGGCAAACCAGCTGCCCGGCACCACCGCCGGCACGCCGATGGTGTCGCCCAGTACCGTGGCCGCGCAGCCGGACGGTGCAGCGGCTGCCGCGCCCAGCAGCGCGCGCAGGTGCTCCACGCGCAGCGTCGGTTGATCGCAGATCATCACCAGCACCCTGGCGGCGCTGTGCACGTGGGTGGCGGCCAGCGCCAGGCTGCCGCCGATGCCGAGCCCAGGGTTGGGATTGTGCAGCCGCTGTGCCGGCAGGCCGTGGAGTTCTTCTTCGAAGCGTGGGTGCTGGGGCAGTACCACCACCAGCGTGTCCGGCAAGGTTTCCAGCGCCAGCCGCACGCTGCGTCGCAACAGCGTCTCTCCGCCCGCACGCAGCAGCTGCTTGGGCTGCCCCAGGCGCTGGCTGCACCCGGCTGCGAGCACCACGGCCGCATGCCCGGTCATGGCGTGGCCAGGGGCGTTCCGTGCCGCCATGCCTGCAGCTGCGCGGCAATGCTCAAGGCAATCGCTTCGGGACCACGTCCGCCCAGTGGCAGGCCGATCGGTGAGCGCAGGCGCGGTTCCAGCGCACGGCGCGTATGGGTATCCAGCACGCTGAAAAGGTCGTCCTTGCGACGGCGTGGCCCCAACAGCCCGATGAAGGGCACGCGCGAGCCTGCCAGCCGTTCGAGCGCGTCACGGTCGAGCTCGAAATTGTGATGCATCACGAGTGCGGCATCGGCCGCGCCGGCGGCAGCGGAAGAACAATACGAACCAGCGGCAAGGGGCAGGTGCTCGCGCCAGCGGGGTCGCGGTTCCTCAACATGCGCGCACCAGCCCAGATGGTCCAGCAGGGGTAGCAGAAGCGCGGCCTCCGGGCCTGCTCCGTGCACGTGCACGATAGGCGACCGGTGCCACTGCAGCCGCCAGCGGTGGCTGCCGTCCGGCGACTGCGGGGCGGCCGGGGGCACCGTGCGGGTGAAGGTGAAGCCGGCGCAGCGGGCGTCCAGCCGTCCATCAGCCTGCAGTGCCAGGTGCAGCGTATGCGGCCCTTGCAGCCAGGCATCGAGAAGCTGTTCGATGCCGCCGAGCTGCGGCAATGGAAGCAGTGCCAGCCACTGGCGACCCCGGCATCCGGTGGCATTGCCGGAGAACAGCGCAGCGTCGTCGCGGTTGTCGATCTCCATCCATGCGATGCGCCCGGCATCCACCGCGTTGGCGGCCTGTCGCGCCAGCTCCGGTTCCAGGCAGCCGCCACTCAGCCAGCCCACCTGTCGACCCGGTTCGAACAGCGCACAGGTGCCCGCGCGGCTGTAGCTGGACCCTTCCGTCTGCAGCACCACTGCCAACGCAGCCGGACGACGGGCTCGCGCCGCGTCGGCGGCAGCCTGCAGCACCGGGCGCGGGTTGCCACCGTCCAGATCCAACGGGGCAGGGTGGAGCGCACTGGTCATGCGATGTCCGGCAGGCCAGCGAGCAGCTTGTCCAGGGTCAGTGGATAGTCGCGCACGCGGATTCCGGTCGCGTTGTACACCGCGTTGGCCACTGCCGCGCTTACGCCGCACAGGCCCAGCTCGCCAACGCCCTTGGCCTTCATCGGCGACGACACCGCATCGCTTTCATCGAGGAACACCACCTCCTGGTGCGGCACGTCGGCATGTACGGGTACTTCGTAGCCGGCCAGGTCGTGATTGACGAAGAACCCCAGCCGCCGATCCACCACCAGCTCCTCTGACAGCGCTGCGCCGATGCCCATTGTCATCGCGCCGATCACCTGGCTGCGCGCGGTCTTCGGGTTGAGGATGCGGCCGGCTGCGCACACGGCCAGCATGCGGCGGATCCGGCTTTCGCCCGAGGCCACATCCACGCCCACCTCGACGAAATGCGCGGCGAAGGTCGACTGCTGGTACTTCTCCTGCAGCGTGTCGAACTCGATGCTGTCTTCGGCCACCAGCTCGCCGGCCTGAGCGGCATCGGCAAGGGCGCGGCTACGGCCCCCTGCGGTCACCTTGCCGGCTTCGAACTGCGCTGCCGCCGGGTCCATTCCCAGCGCCTGCGCGACCTTCGTACGCAGTGCCATGCATGCGGCGTAGACGCCTGCGGTGGAGCTGTTGGCGCCCCACTGGCCACCGGACCCGGCAGCCACGGGATAACGGGAATCGCCCAGCTTGACCGTGACCTGCTGCAACGGAACGCCGAGCATTTCCGCGGCCGTCTGGCCGATGATGGTGTAGCTGCCGGTGCCGATGTCGGTCATGTCGGTTTCCACGGTGACCTGGCCATCAGCGGCCAGGCGCACGCGTGCGCCGGATTTCATCACCAGGTTGTTGCGGAAGCCTGCTGCCACGCCCATGCCGACCAGCCAGCGTCCATCGCGCACGGCGCCCGGGGTGGCGCTGCGCCGCTGCCAGCCGAATCGTTCGGCGCCCGTGCGCAGGCACTGCACCAGCTGCCGCTGTGAAAAGGGGCGCTCGGGATTGGACGGGTCGACCTGGGTGTCGTTGCGGATACGGAATTCGATCGGATCCAGGCCGAGCTTGATCGCCATTTCGTCCATGGCGATTTCCAGCGCCATCAGTCCCGGCGTTTCGCCCGGCGCTCGCATGGCATTGCCTTCGGGCAGGTCGAGGGTGGCCAGGCGCAGTGCGGCCAAGCGGTTGGGCCCCGCATACAGCAAGCGCGTCTGCTGCACCGCTTCCTCCGGCGAGCCCCCTGGCAGGTTGCCCGACCATGATTCGTGACCGATGGCGGTCAGGCTTCCTTCCGGCGTTGCGCCCAGCCGGATGCGCTGCAGCGTGGCCGGGCGGTGCGTGGTGTTGTTGGCGATCAGCGGCCGCTGCAGGGCCACTTTCACCGGCCGCTTGGCAGCGCGTGCGGCGAGCGCGGCCAGCAGCGCATCGGAGCGCAGGAACAGCTTTCCGCCAAAGCCGCCGCCGATGTAGGGCGACACCAGCCGCACCTTGTCCTTGGCGATGCCCAGGGTGCGGGCCAGATCGGTGCGGCCCCAGTCGATCATCTGGTTGGAGGTCCACACCGTCAGCTGGTCGCCTTCCCAGGCGGCCATCGTCGCGTGCGGCTCCATCATTGCGTGCGACTGGTCCGGGGTGTGGTAGATCGCATCGAGCGTAACCGCCGCCTGGCTGAAGGCCTTCTCGAAATCGCCGACGCGCGCATCGGGCTCCGGTGTCTGCAGGGAAGCGCCTGCCTGCTTGGCGTCCGCAAGATCGAAGTGGCCACGCTGCGGGGCATAGCGGATGCGGATCTGTCCGGCCGCAGCCCGGGCCTGTTCGAACGTTTCGGCCACCACCACCGCCAGCGCCTGGTGATAGTGGTGCACCTTCGGACCACCCAGCAGCGGCGCCGCGTTGCGCTTGACCGGATGCAGCGGCCCGGCGGTGTCGGCAGTGACGATGGCCAGAACGCCGGGCGAGCGCCGTGCCGCCTCCAGCTCCATGCGGGTCACGGTGCCGGTGGCAATCCCCGCGCCGACCACCACGCCATAGGCGGGGGCGGAAGGCGTGGCGTCATGCCATTCGTGTGCGTAGGTGGCCTTGCCGGTGACCTTCAACGGGCCGTCGATGCGATCGTGCGGCTTGCCGACAACGGTCTGCGCATCGATCGGATTGCGGCCTGCGGGGGTGTCGAATTTCATGCCTCGGCCCTCACGTCCTGCAGGATGGAAGCCAATGTGCGTTCGGCCAGCGCCAGTTTGAAGGCGTTCTGTGCGGTGGGCGCAGCACCCTGCAGCAGCACCGACATCACGGCGGCGGCGCCCTGCGGCAGGGCCGCATCGGCCGCAGCGCTGTGCCACGGCTTGTGCGCGACACCGCCAAGGGCGATCCGGCCGCTGCTATCGGGCCGCAGGATCGCCGCCACCGACACCAGGGCGAACGCATACGATGCGCGGTCGCGTACCTTGCGGTACACGTGCACGCCCCCCGGGGGCGGCGGCAGGATCACGGCGGCGATCAGCTCGCCCTTGTCCAGCATGGTGTCGATATGCGGCGTACGGCCAGGAGCGCGATACAGGGCGTCCAGCGCGATGTTCCGGCGCGATCCGTCGGCGCGGACGGTCTCCACCGATGCATCCAGCGCCATCATCGCCACCGCCATGTCGCTGGGGTGGGTGGCGATGCAGTGCTCGCTGGCACCGATCACGGCCAATTGCCGGCTGAAACCTTCGCGCGCGCCGCAGCCACTGCCGGGCAGCCGCTTGTTGCAGGGCTGTGCGGTGTCGTAGAAATAGGGGCAGCGTGTGCGTTGCAGCAGGTTGCCGGCGGTGGTGGCCTTGTTGCGCAGTTGACCCGATGCGCCGGACACCAGTGCGCGGGTCAGCACCGCATAGTCGCGCCGGATGCGCCGGTCGGCCGCCAGATCGGTATTGCGTACCAGCGCGCCGACGCGCAGGCCTCCCTCGCTGGTGGGCTCGATGGTGTCCAGATCCAGCCCGTTTACGTCGATCAGGTGGGCGGGCGTCTCGATCTCCAGCTTCATCAGGTCCAGCAGGTTGGTGCCGCCGGCAATGAACCGAGCGCCCTGGGTACGCGCCGCTGCCGCTGCCGCCTCGGCGGGAGACCGGGCGCGCTCGTAGCTGAAAGCTCTCATGCGCTGGCCTCCCCGACGTCCTGGATGGCCTCGATGATGTTGGAATAGGCACCGCACCGGCAGATGTTGCCGCTCATACGCTCGCGCAGTTCTTCGGCAGTGAAGGCACTGGGCGCGTCCAACGCGGCGCTGACGTGGCTCGGTATGCCGGCCTTGATTTCCTGCAGCACGGCGACGGCCGAGCAGATCTGCCCCGGGGTGCAGTAGCCGCACTGGAAACCGTCATGCTTGACGAAGGCCGCCTGCATCGCGTGCAGCCGGTCTGGCGTGCCGAGGCCTTCGATGGTGGTGATCTTCGCGCCCTGGTGCATCACCGCCAGCGTCAGGCAGGCATTGATGCGCCGGCCGTCCACCAGCACGGTGCAGGCACCGCACTGGCCGTGGTCGCAGCCCTTCTTGCTGCCGGTCAGGTGCAGGTGCTCACGCAGGGCGTCGAGCAGGGTGACGCGGGTGTCCAGCCGCAGCGATCGCGCTGTTCCGTTGACCTCGAAGTCCACCTGCATCAGTTCCGGTGCCCGTGCACCGGTCCGGTCCGACTCCGCCGCAGCGACCACCGCAGGCAGGGCCATGGTGGTGGCCGATCCCGCGCTCAACTTCAGCAGTTCCCGGCGCGAAAGGGGAAGGTGTGACGGTGGGCTCATCGTGGCTCCTCGCTGGCTGCGGCAGGCTGGCTGGCGGATTCAATGCCGGGACAGCATGGCGGTGCCGCGGTAGGCATGCGGTGAAGCATGACCCGGTCGCGCATTCATCCGCTGCCGGCTGCGGCGCAACCTGCGTGGCGGCCTTCAGCCATCGCCGGCCAGCGCGATCCTTACCCGCGAGGCCAGTTCGCCGATGGTGAACGGTTTGCCGATCAAGTGAACCTGCGCATCCAGCACGTTGTTGTCGACCAGCGCGTTGCGGCTGTTGCCGGTGGCGAACAGCACCTTCAGCTGCGGATGGCGCGCACGTGCCTGCTCGGCCAGCTGCCGTCCATTGACCTCGGGCATCACCACGTCGGTAAACAACAGCGCGACCTCTGGATGGGCCTGCAGCAGCGCCAAGGCGCTGGCGGCGCCATCTGCGGCCAGTACCCGATAGCCGAGTTCAGTGAGGGCATCGACCGAGAACGCGCGGACGGCCGCATCATCGTCCACGACGAGAATGTGCTCGCGCCCGCCGTGCAGGGCCGGCGCATCGTCATCCGATGCGGCAGCGGGCATGTCGACGTCGGCCAGCAGCCGCGGCAGGTAGACCTGTACCCGCGTCCCTTTGCCGGGCGCGGAATCGAGTTTCACATGCCCGGCCGATTGCTGGACGAAGCCATACACCTGCGACAGCCCGAGCCCGGTGCCCTGGCCGACCTGCTTGGTGGTGAAGAACGGATCGAACGCGCGCGCCATCACCTCCGGCGTCATCCCGTTGCCGTCGTCGGTCACCGCGATCACGACGTAGTCCCCTGCAGGCACGCCCGCATGCGCCGATGCGGTGTCGAGGTCGACGCGCTGGTTGCGGGTCTCGATCTTCAATCGGCCGCCGGAGGGCATCGCATCGCGCGCGTTGACCGCCAGGTTCAGGACCACGTTCTCCAGCTGGTTGGCGTCGGCATGGGTCCACCACAGGCCCGCGCCGAGTGCGGTTTCAAGGATGATGCTGCTGCCAAGGGAATGCACCAGCAGGTCGGTCATGCCGGCCACCAGGCGGTTGGCATCCATCGCCACCGGCTGCAGCGGTTGCTGGCGCGAGAACGCAAGCAGGCGCTGGGTCAGCTGGGCGGCGCGCTGCGCGCCATCAAGGGCCATTTCAATGTACCGGCTGGCGCGCGCGTCGCTGTCGCCGAGGCGCAGCGCCAGCAGGTCGAGCGGCCCGATCACCGTCGCCAGCATGTTGTTGAAGTCGTGGGCGATACCTCCGGTCAGCTGGCCCACCGCCTCCATCTTGCGGCTCTGCCGAAGCGCCTCTTCCACCCGCAGGCGCTCGGCGACTTCGGCCCGAACACGTGCCTCCAGCTGCCCGTTCAGCTCCTGCAGGCGCGCGTCGGCGGCCTTCCGCGCGGTGATGTCGATGGCCACGCCCAGCACGCGCACGCACCTGCCGAACTCGAAGATGCCGCGGCCCTTGGCGGCGACCCAGCGGACGATGCCATCCTCCTTGCCGACGGTGCGGTACTCCACGTCATAGGTCTCGCGCCGCTCGGGATCGCAGGCGGCGGCGAACGCGGCCAGGGTTGCCGCGCGGTCGTCCGGGTGCAGCCCGGCACGGAAGTCGTCCATGGTCACCAGCGCACCGGCGGAGATGCCGAACATGGCCTTGGTGCGCGCCGGCCAGATCAGCACGTCCTGCACCATGTCCACGTCCCAGAACCCTTGCTCGCCTGCTTCGGTGGCCAGCCGCAGGCGCTCTTCGCTGTCGGCCAGCGCCGCTTCGGCGGCCTTCCGCCCGGAGAGATCCAGCATGGCCCCGATCATCCGCAGCGGGGTGCCATCGGCGTCGCGCAGGACCGTTCCGCGATCCAGCACCGACGCATAACTGCCATCCGCGCGCTGGAAACGGTACTCGTCCGTCCAGCCGCTGCCGTTCCCGTCGATCACGGCGTGGATGCCGTGATCGATGCGCGCGCGGTCATCGGGGTGGATGTGCTGCAGCCACCATTGCGCGGTCGTGTTCTTCTCCGTGTGGCCGAACAGGCTGGCCAGCGCTTCGTTCCAGATCACCTGGCCATCGGCGATGCGCCAATCCCAGATGGCATCGTTGGTGGCCTGTGCGGCCAGCCGGTAGCGTTCTTCGATATCACGACGCTCGGCTTCGGCCGCCTTGCGGTCGGTGATGTCCAGCGACGTACCGACCAGGCCGATCACGGCGCCATCGGCGTCGCGCAGCGGCGATTTGGTCGACAGCCACCAGGCCCGGCGACCATCGGGGAAGCTCACTTCCTCCTCCAGCTGCTCGCTGTTGCCGCTGGACATGATGCGCTCGTCGGTCGCCATCACCGACGCCGCCTGGGCGGGGTCGCCCAACAGCTCGGCATCGGTGCGCCCGATATATTCTCCCGGCGGCAGGCCGATCAGCTCGGTGGTGCCGTGGTTGCCGATCAGCAGCCGGCCTTGCCGATCCTTGGCATACATCACGCCCGGTGCAGCCTCCACGAACGAGCGCAGCAGCGCCTGCGCCTGGTCGCGCTCGGCCTCGACGCGCAGGCGCTCATCGATGTCGATCAGCACGCCCGGGAAACCCAGCGCGCGGCCCTGGGCGTCCATATCGACCCTGCCGATGCTTTCCAGCCAGTGATAGCTGCCATCGGTGGCGCGCGCGCGGTACTGGTGGGCAAAGCGCCCGCCCGTCTGCACGGTCTGCTCAATCGCCGCCGACAGTGCGGGCAGGTCATCGGGATGCACGGCGCCCAGTACGTCCTGCAGGTGCAGTTTCCGCTGCGCCATTGCCGGGTCCAGGCCGAAGGCGCGGGCCAGGGCTTCATCGACCGTGAGCTGGTCGGCCTGGACGTCCCAGAACCAGGTGCCGACGATGGCCCCGGCGGCCAGTGCCATGTTGACGCTGTCGGTGGCCCGGCTGTCGCGGGTGGCAAATGAGGGCAGGGACGTCACGTTGATCTCGAGCGGGAGGAGGGGTGCTGCGCCAGCGTGGCGGGATCAGCACGGGCGAAGGGGCGCAAGTCTAGGCAGCGCCGCGTCACGGCTGCGTGGTGCCGGTGCCCGACGGGGAGCAGGCTACACTGCGGCTCCCATCCCGGCAGGGAACATCGATGTCCGCAGCAGAAGCCGGCGAGGCCTTTCGCCAGAGAGCGCTGCATGAGTGTGCCGCGATCGCTGCGGCGTTGTCGTCGGCATCCGACCCGCACCCGGCCATCCATTCCGCGCGCAAGGCCATCCGCCGATTGCGGTCCCTGTTGGCGCTGCTGGAGCACGCAGCGCTGGACGTCGAGGCTGCCGACCTGAGATTGAAGCGCCTGGGTGATGGCCTGTCCCGCCTCCGTGATGCGCATGTGGTGGTCGAGGTCGCCCGGCAACTGCAGGAGCGGGTTGCCGATCCGCGATGGAAAGGCGTCATCCGGATGCTGGTCCTGCGTCGTGAGGGCCTGCTGCAGGCGACCCTGCAGCGTGACCCGGGGTTTGCACGCCGCCTGCGTGTCCTGGCAGCGGTGCAGCAGCAGTTGGCGGTCCAACCCTGGCATCAGCTGCGGCGTGGCCCGCTGCGCCAGAATCTTGAGCGTAGCCGGCGCCGCGTGGACAAGGCTGCCGCACGGGCGAAACGCGACGGCGGTGCCGCGGCGGACCACCGCTGGCGACGACGCGTGCGCAGGCTGCGCATGCAGCTGGATATCGCCTGCGACCTGCAGCTGCACGTGCCGCACAGCAGGCCGCTGCACGCCTCGGGGCATCGTTACAAGGCGCTGCATCGGCTCAGCGACGAGCTTGGCCGGCAGCAGGACCTGCGGCTGCTGCGCAACCTGGTGCGGGCGATGCCTGCCAGTGACGGCAAGCGCTCAGTGATGCAGCAGATCAACGGAGAGGTGGCGCCGGACTGAATCGAGGGGCATCGGGACGTACGGCCACCTGACGTTCCGGCTTGCTTCGAAGGCTGGGATGGCCCCAGCCCCCGAAGCGCTGGCGGAGCGTTCAATCGTCTCCGCTGCTCACCCGCGCCACCCGCTTTCGATACTCATACACGTTGTCGCCGCGGATCCGCTTTTCCTGCGTGCCCGAGATCGAATCGACCCGGCGATCCGAGCCGGTCACCGGCTTGGCATCGATCTCGGTCTCGTGCTCGAACGAATGCGATTTGTCGGTATTGCGGTAGAAGCGGTACAGCGCCCAGTACAGCGCAGTTGCGCCGGCCGGGCCTGCGGCCAACAACCAAAGACCACTGTCATCACTCATGTGCTGGCCACCAGGAAGGCAATTGCGAGGGCTTCGATGATCGTACCTGCGGTCAGCGCCGCCAGCAGCATCTTCCACTGCTGCACCGGCACGCTGCCCATGGTTTCACCGGTCCGGCCGTTCACCGCGATGTAGTGCAGCATGCCGCCGTTCCTGCCGGGCTGGTGGTACGAATACAGCCACACCGGCAGGTACATGGCCACCCAGCGGGTGCCGTGCACTTCCAGTTGCTCCTGTTCCCAGCGCACGCCACGGTCGTAACGGCGCACCGTGCCTTCCACCTGCGCGCGGGCGATCGACAGCAGCTGGTCTTCCAGGCGCGGCCGCAGCTTTTCGACGTCCAGGTTGCGCTTTTCCGAAGTGAACCCGGCCAGGTACGAGGCGTTCCACTTCACCGCGTTCTTGGTGTCGAACGGCAGAATCGTGTTGATGATGTTGTTGGTGTTGGCGCGCGTGTCCAGGTTGCCGCGCTCGGCAGAGGATTCCAGCGGCAGGTCGTCCACGGTGAAATCGACCTGGCGTTCCACCTGGTAGATATCCGCGTCGTAGTAGGTCTGCTTGTTCTTCTCGGTGCCACGGGTGTACTCGCGGGTCTTGATCTCACCCTTGCCAGCCACCGCTGCGCTGACATTGCCGTCGACGATCATGTAGGGCAGGTACACGCCCACCACGTTTTCCGGGGTGAACTGTTCCTTGAACGCCTTGAGCGCGAACATCCGGCGCTTGTCGACGAACTGGCGGATGCGCGCGACCGCATCCTCCTTCTTGATATGGAACGGCAGCACGGCGTCGGGCACCGCGCCGTTGGCGATCTGTTCGTTCACGCCGAACACATGCCGGCACCAGTGGCAGCGCGCCGTCATCGTGCTTTCGGTGTTGACCGTGACTTCGGCGCCGCAACCGGTGCACTTGAAGGTCATCAGTGCCGAGGTGTCGGCATCGATATCGCGTGCGCCCGATGCAATGACGGTGCCACGCAGCTGGTCGATGGCTTCGCCCAGCCCGAATTCCTCCTCCACCCGCGCGCCATGCCACTGGTGACGGCAGTACAGGCAGACCAGGATGTCGGTGCCCAGCTTGGGCCGTATGTCGGTGGCGCCGCACTTGGGGCAGCGGTTGAGGCCGTCTTTCAGTTCGGCCGCAGCGGTGTCGATGGCGACCGGGTCGGGCGCCTCGACTTCGTTGCGGATGGCCTCAGGCAGCTTGGAAGTATCCAGCGGGAAGCTGCCGGGCAGGGGAGGGACATCCTGCGGCGAACCGGGGCCGTCCAGCACCGCCGCCGGCAGGGGCGGGGGTGCTGAAGCGGAACCGGGCAGCGGCGGAGGCGTGTTTCTGGGATCGGACATGGTGGTTGCGCGTCCTGCGTCTTCTTACAGTCCCAGCGCCTTGGCCTTCAGCGCGTCGTAGTCGGTCTGGGTGATCAGGCCCAGGTCGAGCATTTCCTTGGCCTTCTTCAGCTTGGCCACCGGATCGTCGGCGGCAGGGGCGGCCGGGGTTGCCGGCTGCTGCAGGTTGCCCGCGCCGAACATGCCCGATGCCATGCCCACGCCGACAAGCCCGGCGGCACCGCCGTTCTCACCGGCGGACTGGATGCCCTGGGCGACGCTGGCCTGCAGGTTGGAATTGCCACGCGAGCCGGACAGCGCATCGGCGCGCTGCACGGTCTTCAGCAGCTCGCGGGTGTTGGCGTCGTACTCGATCGAGACGATGGCGGTCTTGACGATGGCCAGGCCACGATCGGACTTCCACTGGTAGCCCTGTTCGACGGCGGCCGACAGGCTCTGCGCAAAGCCCAGCGAATCCTGCTGCAGCTTGGTGATGCGGTTGCCCTTGCCCGGATCGTTGGTGTACAGGCTGAACGCCGGCGCCAGCGAACCCACCACTTCATTGAACAGCTGGCTGGCAGCAGCATTGTCCAGGTCGGTGAAGTCGAACACCTGGCCCGGCCGCAGGTAGCTGGCCGGAACGAAGTTCTTCACGAACAGGATCGGGTCGACGATCTTCAGCGTGTACGAACCACGGGTGACCGCGCCTACCTGGGTGTTGAGGAAACCGTCGTCCCAGTAGATTTCCGACTGGGTGCCGAAGCGGTTGTCCGGCAGTTCCTTCAGCGAAACAAAGAAGGCGGCCTGCTGCGAGCCCGGCTGGCCGCCGAACTTGAAGCGCTCCCAGCTCTGCTTGATGAAGGTGCTGACCAGGCCGTCGCCGGCGAAGATCGACTGCGAGTTCAGATCGTCCGAACGCCACTCGTAGCCACCCGGCTCGGCCACGAAGGCAGTGATCGCGCCATCCTGGAACAGCAGCAGGCCGTAGCCCTCGGGCACGACGATCTTCGAACCGTTGCTGATGATGTTGGAGGAGCCGCTGGTGTTCGAACCGCGCCCGGCATTGGTGCCCTGCGGCACCGCCGCGAACAGGGCTGCCGTGGACGGCAGGCCGGTCGGCACGGTGTAGAAGTCCTTCCACTGGTCGGCCAGCACACCGCTGACTGCACCCTTCACCGCTTGTACCAGACCCATGACCCACTCCCTGTAGTTGCCGGACAGGCACCACGCCTGTCGTGCTCGGCTGACTATAGAGGAGGCAGGCTGCATGCGGCTAGCGGCTGGGTGTACCCCCATTCATCTCGCGTCACAGGCCAGGCTGCGGTTGATCAGGCCTGGCCGATCAGCGGCACCCGTTCCGTAGCCCATCGCCGCAATGCGACAGTCCGGCCTGGGCACGGCCCCGCAGCGGATCAAGCCTGCACAGTGCTGGCAACCCGGGGTTCCGGAGCCGGTGCCGATGATTGCTCCATCACACATTCCAGGCCTGAAGCATCTGTGTCCAGCAGGCAGGTGGCGAACAGCAGGAAGCGATACGCATCGGTGAAATTCGATCCCAGCCCGAACGAAATCCTGACCGCACCGCAATCACCCTTCTCCAGGATCTTCTCGTCGAATGTGGTGCAGTCGAGAATCTTCCCGGTCTTGTCCAGCTCACAGTGCTCGGCGCCTGCGGTCGCGTAGGTCGCCTGCTGGACGGCGCCCAGGTTGCAGAAGCAGCCATTGCGCAGGGTGATGCCGAACCGGTCTGCGGCGCGCTTGATGCGGGCGTGCGGCAGGATGGAGCCATAGCAGTCGAAGAAGTTCAGCATCAGCGTCGCGCCCCGCTGCGCAGCGGGCGGGCCATAGATCTGGCACAGCGGCAACGCGCCGCCTATGTGGTGGCGAAGCGATGACAGCTGCGCCTGCAGCCACTCGGCCAACGCACGCGAGCGCAACGCGACCGCTTCCACTCCGCCCAGCGCGGCCACGAATTCAAAGCCTCTGGCGATGGCGGGGAAGGCGGCGTAGTTGGGCGTGCCGACTTCGAATCGCTGGCCCGCATCGCGGTACAGCAGGCGATCGGTGGGTGACCATGGCCCGGAGTAGTAGCACACGCCACCACCGGCAAACGACGGCGGTTTCAGCAGGTCGAGTGCGGCCCGCCGGGCGAGCAGGCAACCGGCGCCGGTGGGGTAACCGAAGATCTTGTAGAACGACGCCACCACGAAATCGGGGTGATGACGGCCGCAGTCAAGCCGGTATTGCGGCACCAGGGCCGCCGCGTCACACAGCACCGTCGCGCCATGCGCCTGGGCCCGCTCGATCCAGGCCAGATCGTGCCGGGCGCCGGTCGCATTGGATTGCGCGGGAAAAGCGAGCAGATGCGGGGCGCCGGGCTGCAGCCGCTGCAACGCGCGCCACATCAGCCCTTCATGCAACAGCAGCTCGTCATCCAGCGGAATGTACTTCACCTGTGCGCCCTTCGCCGTGGCGTACTCGCGCAAGCCGTGTACCGAGGTGTGATTGTCCTTGGTCAGCAGAGCCTGCGACCCGGCCTGGAACGGGAATGACTCGGCCACCAACCGGATTGCGCTGCTGGCATTGGCGGTGAACAGTATTTCGTACTCCTCCGGCGTGGTTCCGAAGAAGGCGTGGATCTGTTCACACGCCCCATGGAGTGCGTCCTGGGATGCTTTCGATCCGCTGTGCGGATTGCCGAGAATCGTCCGCTTGAGTGCCTGGTAATCCTGCTCAAGCAGGCTGTCGGGTGGCAATGTTCCGCCCACGTGATCCAGATAGGTCACCTGTTGCTCATCCAGCCGCGCATACTCCTGCTGGCGCATGGCCTCGACCTGATCATG
This sequence comes from Stenotrophomonas sp. 10L48, assembly GCF_056395105.1. Classification (NCBI taxonomy): domain Bacteria; kingdom Pseudomonadati; phylum Pseudomonadota; class Gammaproteobacteria; order Lysobacterales; family Lysobacteraceae; genus Stenotrophomonas; species Stenotrophomonas sp. 10L48. Next base: position 230,072 of record NZ_JBFTIX010000002.1, read on the forward strand.
GGGATAATCGGGGTGGTCGGCGAGGAACCGTGCGCGAGCGCTTTCGAAGCCGCGCATCGCGCGCGCATCCTGCTGCAGTGGCAGGTGGAACGCCAGCAGGGGTGAGAAATCCGGTGCCCGGAGGGCGGCCTGCGCAGGAGTGTGTGCAGCATCGACACAGCCGCGCAGCAACCAGGCTTCCACCTGGTAACGCCGGTCTGGCACTGCTGCATGGACGGCGTCCAGCATCGCGTCCAGATAGCGTTCCCTGCTGGGGGCGTCGCACTGGTTGAACTCCTCCAGAAGGATGCAGGCGTTGAACAGGAACTCGCGCACATCGGCGTCGCCCATGGCAAACGCGAGGGGCCGCAGTTCAGCCATCTCGCCCTCGCGTGGGGAAAGTCCTTCGATCGCGAACGCCCGTGTGATGGGCGACGGGTCGGTCAGGCTCAGGGCCGCATCCATCAGCCGGGAGGGCATGCCGAAGTGCTGCCGTGACTGCTCGCGGGCCAGCTCGAACAGCTGGTTGTAGTGGAATGCCGTGGCGTAGACCCGTCCGCCAGGGCGGAGCACGCGCCTGAACTCGCGGGCGACGCGGGCCTTGTCCGGCGGGAACATCAGGCCGAACCCGCAGACGATGACGTCGAAGCTGGCGTCGGCGAAGGGCAGCTCCGCCATGTCCACATCGGCAAGGAGGGGCACGTTGCGCTGCACCTCATCGCTCAGCACGCTGCGTGCCACGTTCACGGCGATCGCTGAGAGATCGGTGGCGACCAACCGTAGGCCGAGCGGCCTGCTCAGGTGCTGGTAAAGGTTTGCGGTGATGACCCCGGTGCCGCAGGCGACCTCCAGGACGTCGGACGCGTTGAAACCGGCCCGGATGTCGCCAGCGATCTCCTCGGCCAGCAGCTTTCCGTAGGGACCGAAAATGCGCTGGCTCAGTACGCGCTCATAGAACTCCATGAACGTGCTGAGCGACCATTTCCGTTCGGATACAACCTTGCACTGATGCGGCGAGACATCCTGCATGGCACGCTCCCTGTGGCCGGAGGCCGGTGAATCTTCGCCGCCTTTATTGCATGGGAGTAAATGTCTTTAAGTGATATTAATCACATAAAGCGGGATTGATAATCCGTGAAAGGCCGGGCAGCCCTATATTCCCCCATTCATGGGGCAACGGCCGATTCGGCGCTAGCGTCATTCTGTTCTGCAACATCACTTCGCGCGGGCTCAGCGCACCGACTGCGGCACACGGCGCAGCTTGCCGGTGTCGTAGCCCATTGCCTGGATGCGGGCGACCGCCTGCTGGTAGTCCGCCTCGCTCACCTGCGGCGTGCGCGCCATGTACCACACGTAGTCACGCTTGCTGCGGGCCACGATGGTCTGGGTGTAGCCCTCATCCAGCCAGGCAATCAGGTATTCGGCCTGGATGGGCCAGATGAACTGCATTCCCCAGACCGCACCATTGCCGTGTTTTTCCACACGGCCCACTGGGTGCATCGACTTCTGTGGCGACTGGAAGCTGCCCTTGCGATAGGTGAAAGTGGTCTGGATGCGGCCATCGGCCTGCAGCGCGTAGCTTTCCACCGCGTCGAAGGCCTCGCGCTCGGGCCGGGACGGAATATGGGCGATGACATACCAGTCGCCCATGAAGCGCGGCACGTCCACCTTCGGAGGCAGCGGGATGGGGCGGGTGTCGTGGCTGCTGCAGCCTGCGCCGAACAGGGCAACGGCCAGCAGCGGGAACAGCGATGCGATACGCATGCGGGCGGTCTCCTTCAACGCGGGCGGAACAGGTAGTGGGCGACCAGCCATTGCTGGCCGTCGTCGTAGCCGAACAATTCGGCGCAGGCCATCCAGAACATGCGCCAGCGCTGCCACCAGATGCGTGCCGCCGCTTCGTCGCCATAGGTCTGTGCCAGCACGGGCAGCAGCTGTTCACGGGCAGCATCCTGGTTGGCCAGCCAATGGTTGGCCGTGCGCTGGTAGTGCGTGCCGTCCAGCAGCCAGCGCTGGTCCAGCACCAGGTCGCGCTGGAAGTGCAGCAGCGTGTCCGCTGCCGGCATCAGGCCGCCGGTGAAGAAATGCCGGCCCATCCAGTTGTCGTCGCCCTCGGTCTCGAACGGATACATCAGCGTGCGATGGGCGAAAATGTGTACGAACAGCGCACCGTCCGGCTTCAGCCAGCGGGCAATGCGGCCCAGCAGGCGGTCGTAGTTGCGGACATGCTCGAACATCTCCACCGACACGCAGCGATCAAATGCAGCGGCAGGCAGGTCCAGCTGGTTGACGTCCCGGGTGAGTACCTCGACGTTGCCGAACCCGCGCGCCTCGCACTGCGCCAGGATATGGCTGCGCTGGCTGTGCGAGTTGGACACGGCGGTGATGCGCGCGTTCGGGTAGCGCTCGGCCATCCACAGCGTCAGCGAGCCCCAGCCGCAGCCCAGCTCAAGAATGGCCTGGCCGTCGGCCAATCCGGCGCGCTGCCCGTACAGCTCCAGCATCGCATCCTCGGCTTGGTCCAGCGTCTCGCGGCCGGTGCGGTAGTAGCAGCTGCTGTACTTCAGGCGATGCCCCAGGCAGCCCTGGAAGAAGGCGGCAGGCACCTCGTAATGCTGGCGGTTGGCCGCATCCACGTGCAGTGCCAGTGGGCTGCCAGCGAGCTCGGCGATACGGCGGCTGAAGCGCTGGGCCTGCTCCTCCATGCTGCCGCTCGACTCCTCGGCCAGGCGTTGCGCACACAGGCGGCGTATGCCCGCGCGCAGCGCCGCATCGGGCAGCCAGCCACGCTCGGCCCAGCCGGTAAGGCCGGCTTCCGTATCGGCAACCGGAGCAAGGGACGGGGTGCTGTTCATCGGGATCACTCCTTGGGGCTGCGCGGAAACCAGGGGAAGAACATCGGGGTACTGCGCTGGAAGTCGCGATAGTCATCGCCTCGACTGCGCAGCGCCTGTTTCTCGGTGAAGGGAACGCCACTGAGGTAGCGCAGGAACACGTACATCAGCACCGGCCCGGACCAGGCCAGCCACCACAAGGGTGAGCCGGCTGCCAGCAGTACATAGGTGAACCAGTGAAGCCACTCGAAGAAGTAATTGGGATGGCGCGTGTACCGCCACAGTCCTTGGCGGCAGGTCCGGCCCCTGTTTGCCGGGTCGGCGCGGAAGCGTGCCAGCTGACGGTCGGCCAGTGCTTCGCCGCCCACGCTGAGCAGCCACACGACGACCGCCGCTGCGATCCAGCCAGGCATGTCGCTGTGGGGATTGCCGGCCACGGCCGTGAACGGCAGCGCAAACAGCACCACCAACAGCGCCTGCGCCATGAAGAAGCCGAAGATCCTGCCCTGGTGGCCGTGCCAGTGTTCGCGCAGATAGCGGTAGCGACCGTCTTCTTCCTCGCTGCGTACGCGGCGCCACAGATGCAGGGCGAGACGACTTCCCCACAGGCCACCGAGCACGGCCAGTGCGATGCGTGGCTGCAGCGCGCCATCGCCCAGCCATGCAAGCAGCAGCGCGCCTGCCGCCACGCCCTTTGCCCACAGGACATCGACGATGCCGATGTTGCGCTGCCTGCGCTGCCAGGTCCAACCCCAGGCCATGATCAGCACGGCGTACAGCAGTACCCACCACAGAATGCTCATCAGGCTGCTCCGATCAATGGGGTGTCACGATTGCTGGGCGTTCCGCGACGGGCGACGGCGCACAGCAGCGACAGTGCCACGCACCAGCCCAGCGCCAGTGTTGCCACGCCCAGCCAGGCCGGGGCGGTGAAATGTACGGCCTGGAAACCCCGCGCCGCGGACAGATACGCCAGCGGCGCCAGCAGGCCCAGGGCCACCGGCAGCATCCAGTGCCGCTGCAGAAACGCCATCGACGCCGTCAGGGTCATCGCAAAGGCCGCCCACAGCGCGAAAATCCACGGTGGCGGCACCCATCCAAGCGGTGCGGCGGCGTACTGCACAGCACCGCTGGCTGCAGCGCTGCCATCCACCAGCCAGGCACACCCCAGCGCGAGCAACAGCAGGCGCAGCTCCAGGCGTGGCCGCGTCGAGGCAAGCAACTGGCTGCCGACATAGAGTGTGGCCGACAGCAGGGCCGGCCATTGCCAGCCGCGGCCGGCTCCGGCAACGGCGCACAGCCATACCAGCTGGTTGCCGATTACGTTGACCCAGGTGCGGCGCATGTCAGCCGGCCCGTTGGCCATGGACGTCCGTCTCGGGACGGTAGCCCGGGCGTGCCAGCAGCAGATGGGACACGCCGATCGAGCGCTCGAGGAAGCCGCCCTCGCAGTAGGCCAGATAGAACTCCCACAGCCTGCAGAAGCGGTCATCGAAACCCTGCGCACGTACCGCCGGCAACTGCGCGAGGAAGCGCTGCCGCCAGGCGCGCAGGGTGAGGGCATAGGAGTGGCCGAAATCCTGCTGGGCGATCAGCTGCAGGTCGCAGGCCCGGGTCTTGGCGGCCAGGATGGCGTTGATCGAGGGGATGAAACTGCCGGGAAACACGAAGCGCTTGATGTAGTCCACGCTGCGACGCGCCTGCTCATAGCGCTGGTCCTCGATGGTGATGGCCTGCAGCAGGGCCACGCCATCGGGCTTCAGCAGCCGCTGCAGGGTGGCCATGTAGGTGTCCAGATACTCGGCACCGATGGCCTCGATCATCTCGATCGACACCAGCTTGTCGAACTGGCCCTGCAGATCACGGTAGTCCTGCATCAGCAGGGTCACACGCTCCTGCAGGCCCGCCTCGGCCACACGCTGGGCGGCAAGCGCGTGCTGTTCGGCGGAGATGGTGGTGGTGGTCACATGACAGCCGTAGTGCTGGGCGGCATGCAGGGCGAACCCGCCCCAGCCGGTACCGATCTCGACGACGCGATCACCGGGCTGCAGCTGCAGCTGCTGGCAGATGCGGTCCAGCTTGCGGCGCGAGGCGGTTTCCAGCGAGTCGCCGGCATCGCTGAACACCGCCGAGGAGTACATCAGGTCCGGCGACAGGAACAGCGCGAAGAAGTCATTGCCCAGATCGTAGTGGGCGGCGATGTTGCGGCGACTGCCTTCGCGGCTGTTGCGCCGCAGGCGGTTCCAGCCGCGCAGCAGCCAGCCACCGATCCGCGCCGGCCCGCGTTCCATGCCATCCAGCAGGTCGCGGTTGCGTACCAGCAGCCGCACCAGGGCCACCAGGTCATCGCAGTGCCAATCGCCGTGGATGTAGCTTTCACCCGCGCCGACGCTGCCCTGCGCGGCCACCTTGCGGTAGAACGCCATATCGCTGATGGTCACCGTGGCCTGCAGTGCGCCCGCACGATCACCGAGGATGACCTCGCCCAAGGGGTCGCGTACCCGCAGCCCGCCTTCGCGCAGCGGCGCCAGTACCGCCAGCAGCCTCCGGCGCAGGAATACGTCCACCGCGCCGGGGCGGGGCAGGGCAACGGAAGGATTCAGCTCGTTCATCGCGGTTTCTCGGCAAGAGCGGGGTGGTCATGCACGGGATTGCGCTTCAGCCACAGGAGCAGTGCCTGCCAGTGGATGGCGGCTACCACCTGCACGGTCATCAACGGGTAGAACGCCAGTACCCGGGCCAGGCCGCGGCCATCAAGCGGGCGTCGCTGCATGGCCTGGGTGGCATCGAACTGCCGGACACCGTCGCGCCAGACCTGCATATGCACGCGCAGGTCATCGCCGGGCGCGGTGAAGCGCCAGTCATAGCGGCAATCCATCGGCATGAAGGGGGAAACGTGGAAGGCTTTGTCGAACTGCCAGCGCAGGGCGCGCCCCTGTGGCTGTGCACTTTCAACAGGCAGCACATAGGCGTGCCGTTCCTTCCACGGTGTGTTGGTGATGTCGGCGACGATGCAGTCCAGGGTGCTGCCGTCGGCCCGGTAGCAGTAGTAGAAGCTGACCGGATTGAACACGTGGCCACCGAAGCGCAGGTGCGCCAACAGCCGCACCGGGCCGTCCGGGCGCCGCCCCAGCACGGTCGCGGCATGGTCACGCACGGCGTCTGCAAGTGATGTCCTGGGATCGCCGAGATAGTCGCTGCGGCGGAACTCTGCCAGGTTGCGGCGCCCGACCGACCACAGCCAGCGCCCGGCAAATACCTGGTCCAACTCGTCCAGGTCCAGCAGCAGCTGCGCGATGGGGTAGCGGAAGGCATGCGGATGCGGATGGTGCCGGCGGTGCACCACCTGCCCGAAGTAGAGGGCGCTGGCGCTCACGCGGCCACCTCCACCTGCAGGGGAGGCGGCGCGCCGGCATTGCGCAGTTGCAGCGCATCCACTACGCGGCGGGCACTGCGGATTCCATCTTCGTGGAAGCCCCAGCCCCAATACGCACCCGCAAACCAGGTGTGCCGCCGGCCCTGCAGTTCGGCCCAGCGCCGCTGCGCGTCCACCGCAGCCGGATCATGCACCGGATGCGCGTACTGCAGACGGCGCAGCACCTTGGCCGGATCGATGGCCTCGCTGCGGTTGAGGGTCACCACCAGCGGCGTATCACCGGGCAGCCCCTGCAACAGGTTCATGCAGTAGCTGACCGTGCAGGGTGCGGTGGGGTCGCGCGGTACATGCGCGTTCCAGGCCGCCCACGCCTTGCGGTTGGCGGGCAGCAAGGAGGCGTCGGTGTGCAGTACGGCCTCGTTGGGTTGGTAGCGGATCGCGCCGAGCACCGCATGCTCGACAGGATCGGCGTCGGCCAGCAGGGCAAGGGCCTGGTCGCTATGGCAGGCCAGGATCACTTCATCGAAGCCTTCAATGCCGGTTGCGGTGTGTACGCGTGCCCCCCAGGGCATGCGTTCGACCGCGTGTACCGGGCATTCCAGCCGCTCGTGCACCCGCCAGCGCGCACGCAGGGCGTCCACGTAGCGCGCCGAGCCGCCCTTGACCACGCGCCAGGGCGCGCGCCCGGTCATCTGCAGCATCTGGTGATTGGCCATGAACTGCACCAGGTAACGGGCCGGGAAGTCCAGCACCTGCGCGGTCGGCGAGGACCACAACGCCGAGGCCATCGGCAGCAGATGCTCCTGCACGAACGCTTCGCCATAGCGCTGGCTGTGCAGGTACTGGCCCAGCGTCGGGCCCTGCTCCTCGCCCAGCAACAGGGGCGCGTCGCGATAGAAGCGCCGCAGGTCGGCCAGCATTCCCCAGAAACGCGGCGAGAGCAGGTTGCGGCGCTGGCAGAACAGGCCATCGAGCGATGTGGCGTTGTACTCCACGCCGCTGCGCTCGCTGTGCATCGAGAAACTCATCGTGGTGGGCTGCGAGTCCACGCCCAGTTCGTCGAACAACGCCGACAGCAGCGGGTAATGGTGCGGATTGAAGACGATGAACCCGGTGTCGACCGCCATCCTGCGGCCGTCCACCGTCACCTCGTGGGTGTGGGTGTGGCCGCCCAGGTAGTCGTTGGCCTCGAACAGGGTGACGTCATGCTCGCCGTCCAGCCACCACGCACTGGCCAGACCCGCGATTCCGGAACCGATGACCGCGATACGCATGTCAGTGCCTCGCCTTGGCCAGTACCCAGGCCGGGATCGGCTTGAGGCCCTTCACCAGGCCCAGCGCAGCCATTGCGCGCAGGCCATACCAGCTGATGTCGATCTCCCACCAGCGGAAGCCCTGGCGGGCGGTGCCGGGAAAGAAGTGATGGTTGTTGTGCCAGCCTTCGCCGAAGGTCAGCAGCGCCAGCCAGAGGTTGTTGCGGCTGTCATCACGGGTCTCGAAGCGGCGCCGGCCGAATCGGTGCGCCAGCGAATTGATGGTGACCGTGGCGTGGAACAACACCACGGTGGAGATGAAGAAGCCCCAGACCAGCATCTGCGGGCCGGAGGTATGCAGGCCCGGTGCCACACGCTCGAGCACCGCACCCACACCATACAGCGCAGCGGCCAGCAACACGGGAACCACGGTGTCGAACCGGTCCAGCCAGCGCAGCTCGGGGTAGCGGGCCAGATCGGGAATGCGCTGCAGATCGGTGGCAAAGGCGCTACGGGTGAGGAACCAACCCATATGGCTGCGCCAGAACCCGCCCTGGCGCGGGGAATGCGGGTCCTGCGGTTGATCGGCGTGGCGGTGGTGGTGGCGGTGGTGCGCTGCCCACCAGAGCGGGCCACGCTGCACGCTGGCGGCGCCGATGACCGCGAACACGAACTGCACGGTGCGCGATGCCTCGAACGTCCGGTGCGAGAAGTAGCGGTGATAGAACGCGGTGATGGCGAACATCCTGATCGCGTACAGGAACACTGCGACGGCAACCGCTGTCCAGGACACGCCCACCCAGATCACCCCGAGGCAGGCCACGTGCAGCAGCGCGAAGGGCAGGGCGCGCAGCCAGTCGATGCGGTCACCCTGGCTGCCGTCGATCGCCGTTTCGCTTCCGGCATCGGTGTCGAACCAGCGCTGGAAGGTGCGCAACAGGCGCGAACGTCTGCGGAGTGGAGGCGCTGCGGATGCCATGGACGGAAGCCCGAGGGAGTCGATTGCCTACCTCTACGCGTTGCGGTGCAGGTTGGATGCAGTGGATTGCAACAGACTGCGCGTTCACCTGCTCGTAACACCACAGCTCGCTACCAGCGGTCGCTGCAGCTCAGTGCGCCAGCGCTGCTCCGGCTGCTCGGTTGCGGGCGCGGCGAAGCGCACGGTCACCTGCGGATAATCGCCACGTGCATCGCGCAGGTTGCTGGTACCACGGAACTCGAGCAGGCGGCGATCAGCATCGGCGTAGACCAAGGACAGACGTGGGGCCACCGCGCCGAACCAGGTATCAAGGCGGACATTCACCGCATGGGCGGAAAGCCCCTGCCAGCGCACCGGGCCCTGGTACTGCACCTGCACGGGGTAGAAGCGTTGCCGGCCGGGCACCAGAAAAGGCAGGCTGACCGGTGCTCCACCCTGCAGCGTGCGCCAGTGGGCCCGCACGGCGGCATCGAAGCCGGCGTCGATCACGGCATCCGGGGGCAGCGGCAGCTGCTTGGTTCGGGAAGGCGTGGACGTGTCCTCCTTCCAGTCGACCCGGACCACGCCGGGGCCGACCCTCACATCGGCCGCTTGGCCGCTGCGGGCGTCCTGCAGCACATAGCCCCGCACCTGCGGCCGGGTGGCGGCGGGCATCTGCTTGCGGGCGAAAGGTTGGCCCGCAGGGCAAAGGTATTCCACCCAGCGTTCGCTGCCATCGCCGGCGCCGCGCTGCCAATGCACTTCGCGGTAGGCAATGACTCCGTTGGCCAGGGTGGCCACGCCCTCCGAACGCAGCAGCGGCGCGGCCGAAGCGGCGCAGGGCATGCAGAGCAGCAACCAGGCAAGACGCATCGGGGCGATCCATGGGAGGCTTGCGGGCCTGTACGCGCGCCGGCGCCGGCTGGATGCACGTTGGCACCCATCCCGGGTGCATCCAACGGGCGCCACCGTGCGTAGAGGGGAGGACTCCTCTTCACCCAACGGCAGCCCCCGCCGATGTACCGTCCTCCCGCCAGTCCCTCCCATCCCTTCGACACCGCGCGGATCGTGTCCAGTTCACAGCAGCCCAGCAACGAGCCAACGAACTGGAACGGCGAGATGGATGGCGTCGCCCGGCTGCGCGATCGTGACTGCTTCATGCGCATCTACGACCATTTCATGCCGCGCCTGTGCATTTATCTGCGTGGCCTTGGGGCACCCGCAGCGGTGGCCGAAGAGCTGGCCCAGGAATGCCTGCTGCGCCTGTGGCTGCGCGCGGCCGAGTTCGATCCTGCCCAAGGTGCGCTGAGCACCTGGTTGTATCGCATCGGTCGCAACCTGCACATCGACCGCGTGCGTCGCGAACGCAGCTGGATGCAGGTGCAGGAAGCCGTGGAAGACGCCGCTGCCGCCGACGTCGGCGAGCGCAGCAGCGCCGAGCAGTTTGCCGACCATGCCCGCCTGCGCCAGCGCATCAATGAACTGCCGGCCACGCAGGCGCGTCTGGTTCGCATGTCCTACTTCGAGGCCAAGAGCCACAGCGAGATCGCGCAGGCGCTTGGGATGCCGCTGGGCACGGTCAAATCACACCTGCGACGAGCGTTCCTGCAGTTGCAGTCGAAGGTCGGGGGTGCACCATGAATCCGCACCACCACCTGCATGAGTCGACGCTGATGAGCTACGCCGCCGGTGCTCTGCCGGCACCGTTGAGCATCGTCGCCGGCACCCATCTGGAGCAGTGCCCGCACTGCCGCCAGCGGCTGCGCGAAGCGGAGGCCATCGGTGCCGCATTGCTGGAGCAGACCCAGCCCGTGGCGGATGAGGCGCGGCGGGCGGGCCTGCGCGAAGCGATGCTTGCGCAGCTCGTCGAGGTCCAGGCCGACGCGGTGCCAGGCCCGCTGCGGTCGATGCCGCGCGAACGCCCCGAGGCGGATCCGGACCATCTGCCGACGTCGCTGCATCCGTACTTCGGCGATTCGCTGGGCCGGCTGCACTGGCGCTGGATGGCGCCGGGAGTGCATTGCATCCGTGCCGAGCAGATGCCGTCGCTGATCATGCTGAAGATCGCGCCGGGCAAATGCCTGCCGATGCACAGCCATGGACGCAGCGAACTGACACAGATCCTGCGGGGTTCCTACAATGATGCGCTGGGTCTGTTCGCGCCCGGCGATGTGGCCGACCTGGACGAGGAGGTCGAGCACCAGCCGGTAACGGCGCCGGGCGTACCGTGCATCTGCGTTTCCGCGCTGGATGCGCCGCTGGTATTCAGTGGTTGGCTGGCCCGCCGGATCCAGCGCTTCGTGAAACTCTAGGCTTCTTCAAGGTCAACGCATGTACGAAACACGCCCGCTGCGGATTCTGCTGACCGGCGCGACCGGACTGGTCGGGCAGGGCGTTGCCCGTGCCTGCCTCGCTTCGCCGCAGGTGGCGCGCACCGCTGCCCTGGTCCGCGGCAAGGCCCGGCTCGACGCGCGTATCGAGCAGATCGTGCTGGCCGATTTCCAGCATGCCCGTGGTGTGGGCCCGCAGCTGGCCGGATTCGATGCGTGTTTCTATTGTGCCGGAGCACCGCCGGTCGGCACCGCCGAGGACGAGTATCGGAAGGTGACGCTCGATGCCACCCTTGCCGTGGCTGCAGCATGGGCCGAGGCGAATCCGGACGGCCGGTTCCTGTATGTCTCCGGCGCCCATGCCAATCCCCACAGCCGGATCATGCCCCTGCGCATCAAGGGCGAGACCGAGGCCGCGTTGGCGCAGCTCGCGGTGCGCACCGTCATGCTGCGTCCCGCCGGGGTGCGCCCGGTTGCGGGGACCGGCACCCGTCATGCGGCGTTGAAGCCGCTGTATCGCTTTGGCGGTCCCCTGATGGCGGCGGCGGGCCGCGTCCTGCCCTCACTGGTGACCAGCAACGAAGCCATCGGCCGCGCGATGATCGTGCTGGCGACGATGCCGGAGCCGCCGGCGGTGCTGGAATGTGCGCAGATCAACCGGCTGGGTGGCGCTGCTGCAACCTGATGGGTGCGGTGCACATCTGCTGCACATCGCGCCTACTACAGTCGTCGCTCATCCTTCTGTGACGCATCGACGTGAACCTGCAGCCATCCTCTTCCCTGCTTCGCCCATCGCGCCCAGCGCCTGAAAACGGCCGTTTCGACCTGCTGGATGTCAACGCACTGCAGGATCCCGGCAGCGGCCGCATCGTCCATCTGTATTCACTGGTGGCGCGCTGCCTGTGCTGCGAGGTCGTATTCAAGGCGCAGGAGGGCGATGGGCTTGTCAGCACGTCTGCCGCGCGTGTACTGCGCTGCCCGACCGGCTGCGGTGAGCAGGCCTTCAGGGGCAGCGCGCTGCGCCAGTGGCGGCCCGCAGCGCAAGGCCCTCAGGCATTGCCCGGCTAAAGCACGGCCGGATTGGCCTGCCACACCGCGTAGTTGAGCGCGCTGGCGAACGTCACCCATGCCAGGTAAGGCAGCAGCAGCCATGCCGCCGCCGGACGCACGCGATGGAAGGCCACGATCGTGGCCACGATCAGCGCCAGCAACAGTGCGATGTCAGCGAACGCCAACGCCCCCTGTTTCCAGCCGAAGAACAGCCAGCTCCACAGCACGTTGAGGGCCAGCTGCAGCAGATAGAGTGCCAGCGCAGGCGCGGCCGCGCGCCATCCGCCCTGGCGCCACACCAGCCACGCCGCCAACGCCATCAATGCGTACAGCACCGTCCACACCGGACCGAACATGCTGGCCGGCGGTGCCCATGCCGGCAACGTCAGGCTTGCGTAGAAATCCGCTGCCGAGATCGAGGCACGCGCGCCCAGTGCGGCGGCCAGAAAAGTGACGATGGCCCAGCCCAGAAGGCCAACTGCTTGCCTGCGGACATTCACGGTGTCTTTCCTCCTGCACTATCGCGAACTGCGGTAGTGGGTTGTACGTAAAGGCGTCGCGACTGGATGCAGCCTTCGGGTCAGTCCGCCGTGCCACCGTCGCTGGCCGCTGCAGCACCGGGCAGCAACGCGGGCCGACCGTCGAACCATTCCCGCGCACCGGCCAGATGCCATTGGCGGCGCTGCCCATCCAGCTCGATGCCGGCACCCAGCAGGCCCCAGCGAAGGTAGAGGTCGCCACGCTTGCGCTGGTCCAGCAGATCCAGCCGCGCACGCAGCGAAAGGCGCTCGTTCTCCGCCTGCAGTCCATCCAGTACCAGATGCCCGGCGCGCCAGCGCAGGCGGGTATGCGCATCCACCTGGCCGGAGTCGAGCAGCGACAATGCCCAGCGCGGGTAATCGCTGCGCTCGGCAAACAGCGCCAGCAGCGGGCCCGCGTCGCGCATGGCAAGATCCGCGCGTGCGTCCACCTGGAACGGTGACTGCGCATCGATGTCACCGCGGGCGATGGTGACCCGGCCCCACCACGGCTGTGAACGCTGCTGCTCACCCACCTGCACGTTGCGCAGCTCGATCACGCTACCGCCCAGATCGAAGCGGCGCTGGCTGAAATCACCACGCCGCAGCCTGCCATCAAGGCGGGCGTCGCCCTGCAGGCCAAGCCCGGCCACCTGCAGGCGTGCGCGTTGGCTGCGCAGGCGGACACTGCCATTGCCAACCCGGCCCTGGGTATCGAGTTCAACGTCTCCGCTCACCTGGCCAGCGCCTCCCAGCAGCCGCACCTGGCCGTTGCCCAGGTAGCGGTTGTAGGCGGTGAGGTCTGGAATGCTCGCGTCATCGAAGCGCAGCTGGGCGCGCACGCCCTTGCGCAGCTCGCGCAGGCGACCGTCACCGGTGAGTGTCAGTGCCAGGTCGCGCCCATCGAACAGCGTGGCACCCTTGGCGCCGCCTGCACGCGCATTGAACGTGGGAAGCTTCACTGCCAGTACGGCGTGCGTCGGCGTCCCGGCCTGCAGTTGGCCATGGGCGCTGGCCGTTCCCTGCATGTGCACGCCGGCCACTTCGGCCACCGCCCGCGCCGCAGGTATATCGACGCTGCTGCCAGCGGCCAGCTCGCCGTTCTGCAGGCGCAGGTCGGCGCGCAGCACGCCACCGCCCTGCAGCTGGAACCAGGGTTTCTGCACGAACAGTGCGGGAATCCAGTTGAGCGAGGTGAAGGTCCATTCGCCCTTGACTGTTCCGGAGGTGCGGCCCAGCATCTCGCTGGGTTCGGCGAATGGAATGTGCCGCCCGGTGATGGTCAGATCCGCGTCCAGCGCAGCGCCTGTGCCCTCGCGCTGCGGCAACCGCGCCTGCAGGCGGATATCGCGGGCGGCGTCCAGCTGCACTGCCAGCGTTCCGCGGTCGGGGGCGCCAGCTCCCATCTGCAGGGGAACGCGCCAGACCGCATGGCTGCCGGGCTGAAGCGCGCCCTGGTCCAGGGTGATCGCGGCCTGCAGCTGCCCCGGCACGGCGGCGCTGGCAATGGAAGGACGTTGCGTGTCCGTATCCAGGCGCAGGCCCTGGCTGCGCGCCTGCACCTCCAGCACGGCATGCAGCAGCCCTAGCTTTGCCAGCCCGGGTGCCTGGTCGCGGTAATGCCGTGGGTAGGAGAACTGCGTCTTCAGCTGCATGTCGCCGAGCAGCTGGGTGCCGTCAAGGCTGACGTCGGCATCAGCGAACGCCACCTCCGAGTCCAGCAGTTCCGAGGGACCACCACGCAGCTGCTTCACGAAACCGACCGTGCCGCTGCCCTGGCCAACGATCAACAGCTTGCCCACGCGGACGCTGCGGATGGTTTCGCTATGAATGGCATCGAACCGCAACGTCCAGCCGCGATCGCCGCGCGGTGGTGAGGGAATGGCCTCCTCCACGCGCGCGATCTCGGCGGCCACCCCGGTCGCGTGCAGCGACGGCACGCGCACCTCGCGCTGGAACAGCGGCAGCAATGCCAAGCGTGCACTGGCGCGGTCCGCGCGCAGCACATACACCGTGTGATTGACGTGGCCGCGCATCTGCACATTCCAGGCGATGACATGCCCCGGCAGCAGCGTGATCGCCGGGCCGGTGGACATCACGAACTTGTGCGGTTTGCGATTGGTGACCTGATCGAACAGCGGCGTATTGAGGAAAACATTGCCTGCCAACAGGTACAGCAGATACAGGCCCAGCAGGTACGGCAGCAGCTTGCGGCCGTGACGGCGCCATCGCTGCGGGCGGGCGAGGGAGTGGGGCATGGACCCTCGGCGTGGAATGGGATGGTCATCACTATCGTAGATGCGGCTGCGGCGCGATGTGAACGTGCTGCGCACACCGCGTCCTATAATCAGCGCGTCACTGTTCAAGGAGGTCACGGCATGAATGCCCAGACCAGCAAGGAAGGCGCAACCCAGGATGCGCCGCGCGATGCCGCCTCGGCGTCGTTCGATCCGACCTACACCTCGGCCAACAGCGAGGTGCGGGCCGCCGCCGGTGGTTACTCGGTCACGTTGAACGAGGGCGACGGCGCGTTGAAAGTGGGTACCGAGCACAAGCGCGCAGCGTCCAGTCTCGCATCGCAGTTCCAGGGGACGTCGCTGAACATGGCCGGCAGCCCGACGCCCGATGGCGGCAGGGACTACCTGCTCACGATGGAGTCGGTGGTCGGGGCAAGCGCGAAAGGTGCCGGCTTCCAGGACACCAGCAGCACCGGCGTACGCGGGCGCTACAGGGTCAGCCTGCCCAGCGAGGCGGTGGACGTCGATCCCACCCGCATCAACCCGTTTGATCCGCAGACCATTCCGAAGGGGGGCAGCGTCACCCTGGATGGCCAGCAGTTCACCGGCACCGCACTGGAAGGCAGCTTCCGCCACATCGCCATGCAGAGCCAGACGACCGAGGCGAGCGGTGCCAGCTACCGCGTGGATCGCCTGGATGATGGCCGGGTGCGCGTCACCACCGGGCCGAACGAGGCGGTGGAAGCCTTCAACGGCATGGGATTCAGTGCCGGCAGGTTCAGCGCGATTGCCGGTCGGCAGGACGCGCTCGGTCACGCTGCCGTCCGCACTGCCACGTTCGACCTGGATCAAGCCGAAGGCCGCCAGGCCTATGAACAGTTCATCGACAACGGCACGCTGAGCGGCCAGACCCCGGGCGTGCAGGATCTGGCGACGGTCGAGCGGCTGGGCATGAGTTCGCAGGCGCGGCTGAAGGTCGGCTATGGCGACACGTTCGGCCTGGACCTGGCGGGTGCACGCAACAGCGGTGATGTGGTGCAGGTCAGTCGCGAGGACGGCAGCCGCACCGAACTGCGCAGCGTGCAGTACAACGGCAACCTGCCGGCAACCCGGGTCAGCGCCTACGGCGCCGACGGCCAGGAAGACAGGGCGCAGCGCCGCTATGAATTCACCTTCGACCTGCGCGGCCATGCGCAGGGTGAGCAGATTGCCGGAATGGTCAACGCGGCACTGTCCGGCGACCCCAGCGGTGATCGCGGACCGGTGAAGGCCGGTGAGCTCACTACCCTGAGCTTCAGCGAGGCCCAGATGCGCACGCTGATGGAGCGTACCCAGTCGATGGTAGGGGACAACCCGATGCTGGGGCCATCGTGGCAGGTGCTTGCAGAGGACGGCAACGGCAGCCCGCAGCAGGATGTGGACGCCTTTGCACTGGGGCTGGCGCGCAACCAGGGGCAATCCACCTATGGCATGGCCGAACGCCTGTTCCATATCGCCGCGGCGGGCGGCAAGGATCTGCAGAAGATCGACGCTGCCGTGCAGGGCGAGCACCTGCAGTCGCTCGCGCCGCCCTCACCGCTGCTGCCCCGGCAGGACCCACGGCACACCGCCAGCCCGGACCACGGCATGTGGCTGCAGAGCCAAGGCGCGGTGAGCAGCCTCGACCAGGCAATGGGGCGCCAGCCTGATGAGATGAGCGAACGGCTGGGCATGGCCCTGCTGGTCGCGGCCAAGGCCAAGGGCATGCAGCGGATCGACGAGGCCGTGCTCAGTGACGACGGCAGGTACGCGTTCGCGGTGCAGGGCCAGCCGCACGCCGCAGATCGTCAGATCGCCCGCACCGATACTGCTCAGGCAGTGGCTACGCCGGTCAGCGAGCACGTGCGCGAGCTGCAGCAGGGCCAGTCGCTGGCGGCAAGCTCTGAGCAGGCGAGCCAGCAGCAGGAGCGGGAGCAGTTGTCCCAGGAACACGCTGCACGGGCCATGGCGCGTTGAGTCGGGCGCGCCAGCCCAGCGGCTGGCGCATCGGGTCAGGCAGGCCTATCAGGCTCGCCAAAGCGCCCGGGCCTCATCGGCAAGCAGCGCAGGCTGTTCCTCAGGCCAGAACAGGCGTCCGCCTTCCACCCAGCGGATGCCGCGCGATGCCGGCAGCGTCTGGTGCAGCCACTCGGCCCAGCGCCCCGGAAAGAGGGGATCGGCTGTTCCCCACACCATGCGCGTGGGAATCGTACTGCGTTGCAGCGAGGCTTCGATGGCCACCAGCGGATTGGGGTCGAACGCCGCGAGGTGGCCATTGAGCTGCTTCTGGCGCAGGGGCGAGGACACCAGCGGGCGGAAACTGTATTCGATGGCCTCATCGCTGAAATGTGCCGGATCCACATAAGCCGAGCCACCGATACCGGCCGCTGATCGCGCGTAGCCGCGATCCTGCAGGTGGCGCACAATCTTCTGGTGATAGGTGCCTGCGCGTGCGGCGGCCAGTGAGTTCTTCATCTGCACCGGCGGGCTGTTCTGGTGCACGTCGCAGTTGGTCAGCAGCATCGTGCGCACGCGGCTCGGGTGCTGCACAGCGAACAACTGGGCCACGGTGCCGCCACTGTCATTGGCAACCAGGTCGACCATCGCAACGGATAGCGCATCAAGCAACGCAACGAGCATGGCGCTCTGTGCCTGCGGAGACAGGTCCTGCGTGGCCGCCACCGCGCTGTGGCCCAGGCCCATGAAATCCGGTGCAATGCAGCGGCGGGACGAGGAAAGCTGCGCGATCGCATGCCGCCACTGGAAGCCGCTCAACGGGAACCCGTGCAGGAACAGTGCGGCCGGACCTTTCCCTTGTTGCACGCAGGCGATGCGCCCGAACGGTGTGCGGACCCAGCGCCGGCGGGCGGCGAATGCTGCCGCATCCATGGGCTCGCGCAGGCCCGCGCTGGCGCCGCGCACGCTGGGCGGCCATCCCATGGCCAGCAACAGTCCAGCACCGATCAGCAGTGACCTGCGCGACGATGAAGGCGCATCGTTGGATGGACCGCTCATGACGTCACCGCCGTTCGACCGACGACCGCATGCTTGAACAACCGCACGGGCTTGCCCGCTGCGCGCTCGATCACGCCCTTGGCTTCCAGATCCAGCTGCACGGCCTTCAGCCACCATCCTGCGGTTGCGCCTGCGGGGAACAGATCTGCAGGCAGCGCCGGCAGCAATGACTGCTTGGCAATGGCAACGGAAACCCCGGGCGGCGTCTGCGGCAGCACGCCGAGCAGGGCGCTGCGCATGGCGCTGTACTTGCCCCGGTCGACCCACTGGGTCCTGCCGGGCGAGGTGATGCTCTCGATCTCGATCTTGTCTGGCTCAGGCATGGACCTCTCCTTCAATGCGGATATCCGGGCTGCGCAGGCCCATCGCAATCCAGGCCTTCATCAACCGGGCATAGAAGCGCAGCGAGTGTTGCTTGAGGTTGGGTACATCGGCGGGCAGCACGGAGGGATCGGGCAGATCGCCCACCATGGTGCGCATCTGCAGCGGCGGCCGGGCATCCTCCGGCCACAGGCCGCCATACAGGCTCAGCCAGTGGCCGCCGGTCAGTTCAAGAAACAGGGGCGTGCTGCAGCAGGTGGCCAGCACGCGACGGGTGCCGGCATCGGCTGAGAGGCGGAACGCGGCCAGGCGCTCCACTCCTGCCAGGAACTCCACCCGGTCCTTGCGATACATGACGAACCGGGTAGTTCCATGCGGTCCGAGCAGCCGCTGGGCGCCGGGCAGGCGCTGCAGGCGCAGGCCTGCGGCGCGGCAGCTGTTGCAGCAGCAGTCGACGCAGGCGATGGGTGTGCCGGTCAGGTTCAACGTCACTTCGCCACAGCGGCAGGCAACCTGTTGTGCGGAAGGCATGTGGATGCTCTCTTCGGGGGCTCTTTTTCTATCGACGAACCGGGGGCCCCGGAATCGACAGGGACGGTGGCAGTCGATAGCTCACCCGGTACAGGTCCAGGCTGGCGCCATCGCCGCGACGCGCTGAATAGGTGAGCGTGCCAGGGCGGGACCAGTCGAGCATGGCCCCATAGCTGTCGCTCGCACCGTCGTTGACGGGTGCGGGCAGTCGTATGCCGGGCACGTAGCGGTCACCGAACGCGCGTGCCGCGAACTGCTCGACCCGCGAACTGCCGAAGTCCTGTGCACGTGCGAAAACGATGGTCCGGCCATCGCCCAGGAAGGTGGCGTCGAACTCCTGCGCGGCCGTGTTGACCGCGCCTGCCACCGGCCGCGCAGGTTGCAGTTGGCCATCGTCCACCCGCGCGACATACAGATCGTGGCCACCGGCGCCACCTGCTCGGTCGCTGGAGAACAGCAGGGTGCCACCGTCGGGTGCGAGCATCGGCGCAAACTCGTTGGCGGGACTGTTGACGGCAGACCCGAGATGCTCAACGGCACCGAACTGCAGGCCCTGCACGGGCACCCTGTACAGGTCATCGCCGCCCAGGCCACCGGGGCGATCGGAGCAGAACAGCACGAAGCGGCCATCGGCGGTAAACGCAGGGTCGAAATCGCGGCCGGGTGTGTTGAACGGAACCGGGCGCGCGGCACTCCACTGGCCGTGCTGCAGATGCGAAACCCAGATGTCATGGCCACCTTCGCCGCCAGGCCGGTCACGGCTGAACCAGAGCGCTGTGCGTCCGTCGGGGCTCAGCGTCAGGCGGATTTCGCTGTATCGGGTCGACGCGATGCCTGGTGCGAAACGCTCTGCGTGAGGGTCGAGTGCCAACGCCTCTTGGCTGGCATCACCCCCCAGCAGTCCAGCGACCGCGACCGCAAGCGCGACCAGTGAGGCAAGCGCGTTCATGCCTGCCGCTCGAAATCGCTGATCCAGTTGGTCTCCCAGGTCGCTCCGCCGTCTGCGGATGCCGCCTGTTCCCAGCGTGCGGAACGCGAGGTGATCCGCGACCAGATCACCCGCGTTCTGATCGGTTGTCCCCGCAGCTGGTCGTCTCCCATGAACGTGCCGACGCCATCGACAAAACCGCCGCGGACCGGTGCGCCGATCCGCGTGGGATCGCGGCCATCCAACCACCAGCTCAACCACTGGCCACTGCTGGCATCCCATGCGCGGATGCCCATGCCGCATACGGTCGCAGCGGGGAAGTTCATGACATTGTCGCCAACGTTGCCGAAGCCGCCAAGCACCGGCCAGTTGTGCAGCGTGCCATCAAAGTGGTCCCAGCGGTTGCTGCCAGACAGGCGTTCGCGCAGTCGCTGATGCTGCACGGCCCAACGGCCAACCAGGAAGTCGAAGTCGCGGGGCGCATCCGACTGCAGCGGCAGCGGCGAGGGTATCGCTGCCGTGCGGGTGAACCAGTTGCGCCAGTTCACTTCCCAGTGCAAGCCGTTGTCCGCGGAGAATGCCTGCTCCCACCACGGCTGCGCAGCGTGGATGTCGTGCCAGCGGAACCAGACCTGGATGGGCTGGCCCTTGAAGGAATCCGCACCACGGAAGCTGCCGCCTGTACCGCTGAAGCCGCCACGCACCGGCGCTTCGAAGCGGCTGGGAGCGCGGCCATCCAGCCACCAGATTGCCCAGGTGGCGGAGGCCGGATCGAAGGCACGTACACCCAGGCCGCGGTAGGCGCCGCCGGGCAGCTGCATCAGGTTGTCATCGATCGTGCCCAGCCCGCCCAGGGTCAGCCAGACCGCACTGGTGCCGGTGAAGTCCACCCAGCGCGTGTCGGCCACCAGGCGTTCCTGCAGCCGGCGGTGACGCACGTTCCAGTTGCCCTGCAGCCAACGCCAGTCATTGGCATGGTCTCTGCCGGCATGGGCAGGGGTGGCGCCCAGCGGCAGGCACAGCCCGAAGGCGCCGGCACCGTACAACGCGGCAAGGCCGCCCAGAAATCCACGTCGCTGCATGTCTGATCCCCGTTGTCCGAGGCCTCATCTTCGACGTCGTATGGGGGATTGACCACGCGGATATCGAGGCTCAGGCTAAGCCACACTTATGGTCGCCCACCGCCACCTGCCGTCGCTCGTTGCCATCCGTGCCTTCGAGGCCGCGGCGCGGCTGGGCAGCTTTGCGCGGGCCGCGGAAGAACTGGACACCACGGCGGCATCGGTCAGCTATCACGTCCGGCGCCTGGAAGAGCAGACCGGTGCACGACTGTTCCTGCGCCACGCCCAGCACGTCGAACTGACCGAGGCCGGTGCCAGCGTCGCAAAGGAGGCTACCCGCGCCTTCGATGCCCTGCGTCGCAGTTTCATGCGCGCCGCCGACATGGATGCCACCCGCCTGCGCCTGACCGCACTGCCTACGTTGGGCACCAGTTGGCTGACGCCGCGGCTGGGTGGCTTCCGCGCCCGGCATCCGCAACAGGTGCTGGAGCTTGATCTGTCGGCGGAGCCGCAGGACCTGGCAGGCGGGCGCTTCGATGCGGCCATCCGCAACGGTCACGGCGACTGGCCGGGGCTGCACGCCGTGGAGCTGTTCCCCAGCGTGTTCACGCCACTGTGCGCGCCGGCGCTGCTTGAAGCCGCCACCGGCCTGGGCGGCGCGCGGCTGCCGGATGTGCCATTGCTGGGGCGTCCGGACTGGTGGGCGCTATGGTTCCAGGCATTCGCGCAGACACCGGCACCCGGGGCGGAGCGCTTCGCCACCAACTTCGCTGCCGAGCATCTGGACGTAGCCGCAGCGATCGCTGGCCAAGGCATCGCCATCGGCTCGCCGATCCTGTTCAAGGCCGAGCTGGATGCGGGGCGCCTGGTACAAGCTCACGAAGGCGTGGCCAGCGATGGCCGCAGCTTCTGGTTTGCCAGCCCGGCAGGACGCAGCAGTGCCCCGAAAGTCGCGCACTTCCGTGAGTGGCTGTGCACCGAGGCAGCGGCGGCCCGGCATGCTGCACGATCCCTGCTGCGCGGGGTGGCCACGCCATGACCCAGAGCCCGGAACTGCTGCGCCGCCTGCTGCGTGCAAAAGACCACATGGACCGGGCCAGCCATGAAGACTGGCCGGTGGCGCGGCTGGCCGGGATCAGTGCGGTTTCCGCGGCCCATTTCGCGCGCTCCTTCAAGGACGCCTTCGGGGTGCCGCCACACCGCTATCTGCTCAGCCGCCGCATCGAGCGCGCTGTCGCCCTGCTGCGCGATACCGAGCTGACGATCACCGAGATCGCACTGCAGACCGGCTGGACCAGCCTGGGCACCTTTGGCCGCATCTTTCGTGACATCACCGGCGACAGCCCCGGCGCCCTCCGCGACCGCGAGCGGACCGATGCCCCGGCGCAGGGCCCGGTGCCGGAGTGCCATGCGCGTGCCGCACGGCGCCCGGACCTGAAGATCGCAGTTTTGGAGAAGCGCCGCCGCACCGGCCTTGTTAGCGTAGATCCCACCTGAGGGAGGATCCTATGACTGGCATGGTGAATGTGGTCGGCCTGTATGTGCACGACCAGGATGCGGCACTCGATTTCTACGTCAACGCACTCGGCTTCCAGGTGCATACCGATGTCGGCAACGGTGACTATCGCTGGCTCACGGTGCATTCGGGCGGCGAGGGCGGTTTCCAGCTTGGCCTGTTCAAACCGGGGCCGCCGGTACACGATGCGGCCACTGCGCTGACCCTGCAGCAGATGGTGGCCAAGGGTGCGATGCCGCCGCTGGTGCTGGCGGTGGACGATTGCCGCGCCAGCTACGAACGGCTGCTGGCACGTGGGGTGGAATTCACCCAGGACCCGGTGGAGCGCTATGGTGCAGTGGATGCCGGATTCCGTGATCCGTCCGGCAATGGCTGGAAGATGATCGAGCGCCCTGCGAAGACTGCAGCGAGGACGCCGCAGTGAGGGCCGGCAGCTGGGCGCGTCCGGTGCACCGCTGGACGTCTATCGTCTTCACCCTGACAGTGATCGCCAACTTCGTGGCGCGCTGGATGGGGCAGGGCGAACCACCGGCCTGGCTGACCTACTCGCCGCTGCCGCCGTTGTTCCTGCAGCTGTTCACCGGGTTGTATCTGTTTGCGTTGCATCACCGCCGCAGGCCGGATGCCGCGCGCGCCGGCGTCGCACCCTGACGCGGGGCGCGCTGGCACATCAGGCGAAGGCGTGGGGGCTGTGGCCCGCCAGCAGAGCGGGAAGCAGCTGCATGGATTCGAAGATCACCTGGGCGCCAGCGGCGCGCAGTGCCTCGGGCGAACTGTGGAAAGGCCCACCCGGGCTGAAGCCGAAGACGGTGGCCCCGGCGGCGACGCCGGCGGTGGTGCCGGTCACCGTGTCCTCGATGACTGCACAGCGTGTGGGATCAACGCCCAGCGACGCGGCGGCGGCCAGATACACACCCGGGTGTGGCTTGGTCTGCGGCAGATCCTGGCCGCTGAACATGCGCCCTGCGAAGACCTCATGCAGGCCGATCCTGCGCAGTTGCAGTTCCATCTTCAGCAGGTCCGCGCCGGACGCGCACGCAATGCGCCCATCAGTGGCAGCGTGGATGGCGCGCACCGCTGCAGGCGCGCCAGGAATTGCAGTCAGATCGCGCTCCAGCGCGATATTGCGGCGTGCGCGGAACTCATCCAGCCACGCCGGCGTAAACGGCTTTCCCGTGCGCGCCTCGATCAGGTCGGCCTGGGCAGCCACGGATTTGCCGAGGAACACTTCACCGGCCTGACGGGCCGTCAGCGGCCAGCCGCGCTCGGTCAGCATCTCCGCGAGTACGCGGGAGGTCAGAGGTTCGGAATCGACCAGGACGCCGTCACAGTCGAACAGGACAGCGTCAAACGGGAAGCGTGACATGTTCCGTCCCCGCATCAGTTGTCGTGCACGCGGGCCGCTGCCGCGTTGGCGCGTTTCAGGCGCTCGTCCCGGGCCTGGCGGTCATAGGCATCCCTGGCCTGCATAGCTTCGCCTGCGGCACTGATCCATCCGCTGGTGCTGCATCCCGCGGCAAGGGTGGAGGCTGCGAGGGTGGCTGCGACAAGCAGTGATTTCATGGATGTTCCCTGGGGCGTGGACGACAAGCGTCGAACAGAAGAAAGGTGAATCAGGGTGACGACCTTATCCGTCCCGCACTTAATAGGCCTCGACCGGCGTTTTTGTATATGCATGACAGAAGGCGGTGGGGGAGGGACAGCGGCTTCATGCGCTCGCCACGCACCGAAGACAGCAACGTGACCGCCTCCGCTCTACGTTCTGCAGGCCCCCTCCGTTCGGCCTGACATGCTCGATACTGTTTCCATCCCTCCACTCGCCGACCGGGCGCGCCACGCGCTGCTGATGCAACCTGCGCTGCCACAGCCCGGCGGCGGCAACACGCTGCAGCGATGGCGCGCGCTGGCCCGGCTGGGCGCTGAGGACCTGTGCCTGGCCAAGGTTCTCGAAGCCCACTACGATGCCGCCGCCATCCTGCACGACCTGGGTGCACCGGCACCGGCCGACGGCACGCTATGGGCGGTGTGGGCAGCCGAAGGCCCTGCCTGCACCGTGCGCGCCGATGCGCTCAACCGCCTGCATGGCGACAAGCCGTGGTGTTCGGGCAGCATGTTCGTCGATGCCGCCCTGGTGACGGTTCGCTCGCCCGATGCAGCGCAGCTGTACAGCGTTGCCGCTGCGGATTGGCAGTCGCTGGATGCCGATCCGTGGCCAGCAGCAGGCATGGCCGGAATCCGTTCCACCACCGTCCGTTTCAACGCCGCACTGGCGCAGGCGGTGGGTGGGCGCGATGCCTATCTGCAGCGGCCCGGCTTCTGGCATGGCGGTGCAGGCATCGCGGCCGTCTGGTTCGGGGCTGCAACCGCAGTGGCCGAACGCATGCAACCTGCCTGCGCCGAGGGCCTGCGTGCGCGGCTGCTGGGCAAGGTGGACCTGGCATTGGCGCCGGCGGCGGCGCTGCTGCGCGAGTTGGCAGTGAAGATCGACCAGGCACCTGATCTGCCACATCGCGAAGACGTCGTCCGTGTCCGCAGCGTCGTGGAACGTGCCGCCAGCGAGGTGCTTGACCTTGCAGGCCGTGCATTGGGCCCGGCGCCCATGTGCATGGAGGCCACGCACGCGCAGCGATGGGCTGATCTGACCATCTTCCTGCGGCAGAGCCATGCAGACAAGGACTGGGCCTGGCTGGGCGCACAACGGGCGCTCCAGGAGGGACCGTGG
Organism: Stenotrophomonas sp. 10L48; assembly: GCF_056395105.1. Classification (NCBI taxonomy): domain Bacteria; kingdom Pseudomonadati; phylum Pseudomonadota; class Gammaproteobacteria; order Lysobacterales; family Lysobacteraceae; genus Stenotrophomonas; species Stenotrophomonas sp. 10L48. The sequence goes on from NZ_JBFTIX010000002.1 coordinate 254,719, forward strand.
AGCCTGTAGCCACCATCCACGGCACCGGGCCGGACGAGCACGCATGGCAGCAGTGCGACTGGCTGTGGAAGCAGCCCGGCATCGGCCTGGCGGACCTGTGCGGAGATGCCGCCCGGATTGTCGTGGTGGCGCCGCATCCCGACGACGAGATCCTCGGGTGTGGGGGGCTGCTGTGTGGTGCCGTCGAGCGTGGTGTGGCGGTGCAGGTCGTTGCCGTGACCGATGGCGAGGCCTGTTATCCGGACGAGCGCTGGTGGACGCCCCAACGTCTTCGCAACGCGCGCCGCGAAGAGCTGCGCGCGGCGTTGGCCGAGCTGGCGATCGGCGCCGATGCGATCTGCCATCTCGGCATCGACGATGGCGCCGTAAGCGCACACGAACAGGAACTGGAAGGCTGGTTGCAGCGCACTCTGCGCGACGACGATCTGGTGCTTGCGCCGTGGCGGTTCGATGGCCACCCCGATCACGAGGCCGCTGGCCGGGCCGCATGTCGTGCGGCTCACGCGGCAGGCTGCGCGCGCCTGGAATATCCCGTTTGGGGCTGGCATTGGCTGGAGCCTGCGCACGCACACATGGCGTGGCAGGCGCCGAAAGTGCTGGACATCTCCAACGCCATTGATCGCAAGGCACGGGCCATCGCCCGCTTCCGCACCCAGATCGGGACCGTCCCCCGCCTGCGCGCGGAGCCGATCCTGCCCGCCCACATCCTTGCCCGATTCTCCCGGAAAAACGAGGTATTCCTGGCATGAGTGCGCAACCTTATTTCGACCAGCTGCATGCCGCTGAAGATCCCTTCGGCTACCGCAGCCGGTGGTACGAAGAACGCAAACGCGCGTTGCTGCTCGCCAGCCTGCCGCGCGCCAGGTTCAACCGCGGCTGGGAGCTGGGCTGCTCCAACGGGGTGCTGACCGAGGCGCTGGCGCCTCGCTGTGAACGCCTTCTAGCCACCGATATCAGCCCCCGTGCCACCTTCCAGGCGCGCCGCAACCTGGCCCACCTGCCGCATGTCCAGGTGCACTGCGCCAGCCATCCGCAACAATGGCCCGCTGGGCGCTTCGACCTGATCGTCTGCGGTGAGATGGGCTATTACCTTGCACCGGAGGCACTGCCCGCGCTGCGCAGCGGCATCCACGCGGCGCTGAAGGAGGAGGGCCTGCTTGTTGCGTGCCACTGGCTGCCTGCCTTCCCCGGACGCTCCAGCGCCACGGCACTGGTTCACCAGCACCTTGGGCAGGGGCTGCAGGAAGCGTTCTGCTATCGCGATGCTGATTTCGTACTGCAGGGGTGGATGCGCCGGCCGCTGTCGCTGGCCCGGGAAGAGGCGCTGCGATGATCGGCGTGCTGGTGCCCGCGCATGACGAGGCCGCCACAATCGGCCGCTGCCTGCGCTCACTGCAGAAGGCGGCCCGGCACCCTGGCCTGAACGGATGCGAGGTATGCATCGTAGTGGCACTGGATGCCTGCAGTGATTCGACGGCGGCCATCTGCAGGGAGCTGCAGGTGGAAACCATCGACCTGCAGGCGCGTTGCGTCGGCGCTGCCCGCGCTGCTGCAGCTGCGCGGCTGCTGCAGCAGGGAGCGCGGTGGCTGGCAAGCACCGATGCCGACGGCACCGTGCCGCCGCAGTGGCTTGCGGCGCAGCTGGATGCCCGCAGTGATGCGTTCTGTGGCGTAGTGGACGTGGCCGCCAGCGGCCGCCGCAGCCGCCATCTGCGCAGGCTGTTCCGGCGCAGCGAGCGCTGGGGCGATGGCCATGGGCGGGTGCATGGCGCCAACCTGGGCGTTTCGGCGCAGGCCTACCGTGCTGTCGGCGGTTTCGCCGCGCTGGGCTGTGGCGAAGACGTGGACCTGGTACGTCGGCTGTCGGCGGCGGGCGCCAGCGTGCGCTGGGCCGGGGCCCCGGTCGTGACCACCAGCGCCCGCCTGCTGGGACGGGCGCGCGGCGGTTTCGCCGACTATCTTGCCGGGCTGACGCTGGAACAGCAGAGCGCCCCTGCCGTCTGTCAGCTGACCGGCACCGGCTGATCGCTGCCTGCGCGCGGCTCAGTCGCCGGTCTGCGAGTGCGGGGCCTGCACCGGTTTCGACTGCGGCGAGTCCTTCTGCCGCAGGAAGATGGTCAGTACCACCAGTGACAGCACGGCCAGGAACTCACTCTGCCAGTTCTGCATCGACTCGAACCAGAACGTGCTGCCCAGCACATGCTCAAGGAAGCCCGGTGCCGGCAGACCCTGCAATTGCTGCTCAACGCACTGCGAGCGCCAGCTGCCGATGGCGTGCAGGATGAAGCTGAGCAGGAACATCAGCCCGAACGCGATGGCCAGTGAGTGGCCGTACAGCGCCTTCCACACTCCGCCACGTCGCACCGGCCAGGGCGTAGGGCCGTCTTCCACGCGCGCCTGTTCCTGTGCCGGGTCAATCGGGCGCGACTCGGCAGAGCCCCGTTGACGCAGGGAGACGGTCAACAGCACGTACATGCCCATCTGCAGGAATTCGCTTTCCCAGTTCTCGAATGTGGCGCTCATGAAGTGACCGCTGTGCAGGTACTGCCACAGATCAAGCGGCGTCCTGCCATGCTGCAGCAGTTCCTCGTTGTGGACCTGCAGTCCCGCAGCCACCTGTCCCCCCAGGAACAGCAGCATGAGCGCCAGCAACACCAGTGACAGACCATTGCGTTTCCACATGCCCTTGCTCCGCTTGCCTACATGCCGCGGGAGAGCCTGCGCGGAAGACGTCGAAACGACCGTGAACGATCTGCCTGACGGATGTGAGGAGCCCGGCGCTTGACGTGGTGTTGCATTGATATGGACAGGACACACACCGGACAGTCACCGCCTGCGAGCGCGGCGCGTGTGAGTCTGGACGCTCCGTAACGGCAGGAGACAGATGATGCAGGCGCTGACCTATCACGGCCGCAAGGACGTCCGCGTGGAAACCGTTCCCGACCCCGTGCTCGCCGCCGACGACGACCTCATTCTGCGGGTGACCGCCACGGCCATCTGTGGATCGGATCTGCATCTGTACCGAGGCAAGATCCCTGACCTGCACAGCGGGGACGTTCTCGGCCATGAGTTCATGGGCGTGGTGGAAGAGGTGGGCGCGGGTGTCACCCAGGTTCGCCCCGGCGACAGAGTGGTGATTCCGTTCGTGATCGCCTGCGGCGACTGCTTCCACTGCCGCCTGGCGGAGTACGCAGCCTGCGAGACCACCAACCCTGGAAAAGGCGCGGCAATGAACGCCAAGGGCATGCTGCCGCCGGCAGCCCTGTTCGGATACAGCCACCTGTACGGCGGTGTGGCCGGTGGCCAGGCCGAGTTCGTGCGCGTGCCCAAGGCCAATGTCGGCCCGCTGCGCATCCCCGATGGCGTCGCCGACGAGCAGGTCCTGTTCCTGTCCGACATCCTGCCAACCGGCTACCAGGCGGCGCTCAATGCCGGGGTGAAGCCTGGCTCGACCGTCGCGATCTTCGGCGCAGGCCCGGTAGGCCTGATGAGCGCGGCGTGCTGCCGCCTGCTGGGCGCCCAGACGATCTTCATGGTCGATCATCTTGCCTATCGCCTGGACTTCGCCCAGCGCACCTACGGCGTGACACCGATCGATTTCAGCAAGGTGGATGATCCGGCCGACTACATCGTCGGTCAGACCAGCGGCCGCGGCGTGGACGCCTGCATCGAGGCGGTCGGCTTTGAAGCGGAAGGCAGCGCACTGGAAAGCGCGCTGACGGCTGTCAAACTGGAAGGCAGCAGCGGGGTCGCGATCCGTCAGTGCATCGCCGCCGCCCGCCGAGGTGGTGTGGTCAGCATTCCCGGCGTCTATGCTGGTTTCATCCACGGTTTCCTGCTGGGCGATGCCTTCGACAAGGGCTTGACCTTCAAGATGGGCCAGACCCACGTCCAGGGACTGATGCCGGAGCTGCTGACCGCGATCGTCGAGGGCAGGCTGGACCCGGGCAACATCATCTCCCACCGGATGCGCCTGGCGGACGCGGCACAGGGCTATGCGATGTTCGATGCGAAGGATGATGAATGCAGGAAGATCGTGCTGACCCCATGATTGCGGCGGCGTGTTTGGTGCCTGCCACGAGGGTGGCGCGCCAGCGAGGACGGCGTGCCAACGGGGCTCCCGCGCTGCGCCTGCACGCAACGGCCATCCATTCTTGACGGCGCCTTGGCGCCGGACGTGGATACTTCCGCCGTCATTGGCCGAGGAGGACTGAAAATGGGTAGCACCGAGACCAGCAGGGCGCCGCGCATTCTGCGCGTGGAAGTGATGCCGCTGGACTGCGGGGAAACCGCGGTGGTGGTGGAACTGGCATCGCCCCCCGGCAGGGCTTGGGAGAAGGCACTGAAGCGCGTGATTTCTGAAACCGAGGGGCTTGAATCGGCGCAGTCGCGCTGTGACGGCCGCTTCGTCTACATCATCGGTATCGAGCCCGGTGGCCGTGGCACGCTCCATCGGGTGAACCAGGTGCTGGCCGCCACCCACGAACGCATTGCACCGCGCAACGGGCATTCCATGCCGATGCCACAGCAACCGGCAGGCGCCATGGTCAACGCCAGCCTCTGAGCAGCGATGGCCGATACACGGCAACCTGACGGCTGCAGGCCGGCCACGCCCGGCCGCACAGGCTTCACGCCGCAGCCAACGTGTGTTCACCATGTTGCTACGAGCCTGTCGCCACCGTAGCGCCATGGCACGTGAACTCCGTCATCCGCGACCGGGCCACCCGGTCGCTGTGGGCTGCGCAGGGTGGTCGCTGCCCACGGACATAGCCCACGCGTTTGCTGCGGGAGACAGTGCACTGCAGCGCTATGCATCGCGCTTTCCGATCGTGGAGATCAATTCGTCGTTCTACAGACCACATCAGCCCGCCACGTATGCGCGCTGGGCGGCCAGCGTGCCGCACGGTTTCCGTTTCTCGGTGAAGATGCCGCAGGCCATTTCCCATGACGCGCGCCTGCGCGGTGCTGGGCCGTTGCTCGACACGTTCCTGCACGCGGCGGCGCATCTGGGTGATCGGCTGGGCGCCCTGTTGCTGCAGCTGCCGCCGAGCCTGGCCTACGATGGCCGCACGGCCTCGGCCTTCTTCCGGGCGCTGCGCCGGCGCAGCGCCGTGCGGGTCGCCTGCGAACCACGCCACCCGAGCTGGTTCGACGACAAGGCCGACGCGCTGCTGGATGACCACGGCATTGCCCGGGTCGCGGCCGATCCCGCCCGGGTTGCAGGGGCTGATCAGCCGGGCGGAGCCAGGCACTGGAGCTACTGGCGGTGGCACGGGCAGCCGCGCATGTACTACAGCGCCTACCAGCAACCGCAGCTCTGCAGTCTGGTGGCCGCCGCAGTAGAGGCCGCCCAGGCGGGGGAGGCGTGGATCATCCTTGACAACACGGCGCACGGCCACGCCGTGCCCAATGCACTGCAACTGCAGTCGATGCTGGAGCACGCCAATGCCTGAAGGTCCTTCCATCGTGCTGCTGCGCGAGGCCGCCGCCAGGTTCAAGGGAAAGACCGTCCGTGGCGTCAGTGGCAACAGCACGCTCGACCTGGCCTGCCTGGAGGGACGCCGGGTGCGGGCCGTGCGCAGCTGGGGCAAGCATTTCCTGCTGGAGTTCAGCCACGTCAGTCTGCGCATCCACCTGATGATGTTCGGCAGCTGGCGCATCGACGAACGCAAGGAGACGCCAGCGCGGGTATCGCTGCGCTTTGACAACGGCGAACTGAACTTCTACACCTGCTCGGTGAAGCTGATCGATCAGCCGTTGGACGAGGTCTACGACTGGCGCACCGACGTGATGAGCGACCTGTGGGACCCCCGGCTTGCCCGCCGTCGCCTGAAGTCGATGCCCGATGTCCTGGTCTGCGATGCCCTGCTGGACCAGACGCTGTTCTCCGGCGTGGGCAACATCATCAAGAACGAGGTGCTGTTCCGCATCCGGGTCCACCCGGCCAACCCTGTTGGTGATCTTCCGCCGCGCAAGCTTGCCGAACTGGTCAAGCAGGCCCGCGAATACAGTTTCGACTTCCTGCGCTGGAAGCGCGGCTTCGAGCTGAAAAAGCACTGGCAGGTGCACACCCGGCGGACATGCCCCCGTTGTGGTGGTCCGGTCAGCAAGGTCTACATGGGCACCACGCATCGGCGCACCTTCTTCTGCCCGGTATGCCAGGCCGATTATCGCGCTGGGACGCCGCGGCCGCCGGCGAAGAAGCGCACCCTGGCGAGAGGCCCGGTTCAGCGCGGTGGTGCCAGGCCCGTGCGTTGACATGAGGACGTGGATGACAGCGAAGCGATGATCTGACGGTTGCTGAGTACTTCGACGGCGCCCGATCGCTGCAGGGTCTGCAGGGCCGGCTGGCGGCGGTCCGGCAGGGCGGCGACCGCTTCCCGGGCGACCACCGTCGCGTACTCGCGCGAGTTGGCATCGATGGCAGTGGCCAGCACGCACGCGTCCAGTGCCATGCCGGCCAGCACCAATCGCCGGGTGCCGAGCTTGGCCAGCAGCACCGGCAGTGGCGTGGCGAGGAAGGCGGAGTGCTTCGGCTTGAGGATGAAGTAGTGTTCCTCGCTGGGGGCAAGGTACTCGACGATCCGCGCCGAGGCTCCGCCCTTCTGCCGGCAGGCCTCGATCAGCTGCGGGAAGTCGCGCTGCCAGTTGCCGAAATTGTCATTGGCGTAGATCACCGGCCAGCGGTGCGCGTCGAATGCAGCACGCAGGCGGGCGGTGCGCTGGGCTGCACGTACGGCGTACGGAGCCAGTTGCCGCCCCTGTGGAAAGTCGAACAGGCTGAAAAGATCGATGATGAGCAGGGCGGTGGGCTGTTCCATGGCGGGCTCCGAGGTGTCAGGCCTCCACTGCCTGTTCGTCTTCGGCACCACGGACCAGCGCGCCGGAGCCGCCTGACGGGCGCGGGCTGCCCGGCCCCCTCGGCGGGAGCGCAGGCCCGATCACTGGCCAGCTCCGTCGTCCACCTCACCCTTGTCCTGCCGAGCGGGCGTCACGCGCTTGCCAAGCCGTTGCGCCTGCTCATCCGGCGTGGCGGCGGCGACGAAGGGAGAGATCGGATCGCTGGCCGGGAACGTCTCCGTCAACGCCTGATCATGATTGGCACTGTTGTGCGCCTTGGCCTGTCCAGCGCTGGCAGCAGGCACCGCAGCCGTGTCGTCATCCGGATGGGGCAGGTCTTTCTGATCGCGCTGCATGACATTTCCTCTTTATCATTGATTGGACCGTATCGTGCGGGGGCACGACAACGGTAAACGTGAACGCGTGAGTACCCGCATCAAGCCGGCGTGGACGCAACGTCAACAATCAAGGCGTCCTTGCAGATGAGCTCGAAGCCGTTGCACGGTTGCGGCGCCACGCCAGCAGCTGTCCGATCAGCGCGGTTGCCAGCAACAGCAGGTTGGTGACCACGAACACGGTGGCGCCCAGCAGCGCGCTGTAGATCGTGAACAGCGTAGACGCGGTCATCTGCCCGATGAAAAGCCACTTCGAGACGGCTTCCGGGTGAGGCGAGTGCCATTGCTTGACCATCTGCCGGACCAGCGTGGCCATCAGTACGGCTGTGGCGGTCCATCCAAGTAGATCAGGATGCATACGTCATCCTCGCGCAGAAGCGCGCCGCCCCTTGGGGAGCGACGCGTGGGCTGATCTGCGGTGCACTTGCGATCACGCGGCCTGGGCGGCCTTGGCGTTGCCGCCGCTCTTGGCCAGCAGGGTCAGCTTCTCGTCCGTGGCCTTTTCTTCTTCCAGCGTTTCCAGCAGCAACGGCACAGCGTCCTTGTATCCGAGCTGCTTGGCCAGCGCGGCGATGGTGCCGTAGGAAGCGATTTCGTAATGCTCGACTTTCTGCGCGCCGCCAATCAGTGCTGCATCGCGCACCGGGCCCTTTTCAATGCTCTCGATGACTTCCTTGCCTTCTTCCACCAGGCCCTCCATCGCCGCGCACTTGATCCGCTTCAGGCGGATGCCCAGTACCTCCACGACCTGGTCGATGCGCTCGATCTGGCCCTGGGTCTCCTCCAGGTGGGTCTCGAACGCGGCGGCAAGTGCGGGGTTCTCTGCGGCCCGGGCGAGGCGCGGCAGGGCCTTGGTCAGCTGCTTCTCTGCACTGTAGATGTCGGACAGTTCGTGGATGAAAAGGTCTTCAGCGGTCTTGATGGCCATGGTGCGCTCCAGCAGGGAAGGAGCGACGAGGCTATCCCGGCCGGTGTTGGGGTGCGGGGTAGATGCAGTGAACGGCGGATGCGCATCGAGCGCGCAGATGCATGCATTCCCCTCACGCCGGGCACTGGGCGCGCGTCGGAACCAAGCTCAGCGTGGGTCGGCCGCTGCTGCAGAGTGGCCGGTTGCCGCCAGGTGTTCGCCGTCCACCAGGCGCGCATTGCTGACGGCCTGGTGAGAGCCGCACCTTCCGCAGGTCAGCAGCGTGCCCCCTGTCATCCGCTTGAGCTCCGCGTCGGCGCGGGACACGTGGTGGCACTGGTTGCAGCGGAAGGCGATAGCGGTGACCTGATCGATGCAGCCTCGTGCATCGGTCGCGTAGTCCACTGAAAAGACGTAGAAGAGTCCGGTGTCAGGCATGAAGTCGATCTCGCGGGCGGACCTGTTTCATGCCATGGGGCAGCAGTGCATGGCGTGAATCCTTTTCGGGTTCGTTTTCACATTTCACTGAATTGTTCTGTTTCAGGCTGCGCCTGCTGCGCTGCCTCAACCGGCCTTCTGCTACGGTTGGGAGCCCACTGCAGGGAGGTCGAACGTGCCCATCAGAGCCGTTGTATATACCAGCGAGGCAGCAGCGGATATTGCTGCCAGCCGGCTGGGCCAGACCGGGGGCAGGCTGTGCGGAATCGTGGATGACGCAGCACGTTTCAACCGTGATGCCGGCGTCACGGGCGTACTGCTGTTCGATGGCGCGCGCTTTGTGCAATACATGGAAGGCCCGGACGATGGCCTGCAGGTGGCATATTCCCGGGTGCTGGGTGCCAGCAGCCACAGCGGCCTGATCGAACTGCAGCGCGGCAGGGTGGGGCAGAGACGCCTGCCTTTCTGGCCCATGCGTTGGCTGCCGGTGGAACCGACGGAGCTGAGGCGGGTGGCCGGTGCGGACTGGACCGGTTTCGTCCAGCGCGAAGGCACCGCTGCCCCCAACACTACTGCCACGGGCATGGAGCTGCTGCGCGCCCTGGTTGAACCCTATGCCGCCGCACCCAGTACGGAGTCGCCATGACACAAACCACTTTCCACAGCGGACACCACCGCCGGCTGGACGTTCTTGCCGGAGTGTGGGAGACCACCCTCATCGCGCTGCAACCCGACGGCAGCACGGGCGGGGTGTCGTTCGCATCGGACGTTTACACGTGGATGCCCAATGGTCACTTCCTGGTGCATGAGGTCGACGCGATGATGGACGGGCAGCGTGTGCGCTCCACGGAAATCATCGGCGTCGATGTTGAATCCGGTGGTTTCTTCAGCCGCAGCTACGACGCTGATGGTGGCACCAGCGATTTCACTTCACGACTTGATGGCGGCAGGTACACCATCCAGGGCCAGTCCCAGCGGTTCGACGGCGTGATCAGCAGCGACCGGCAGTTGCTGACCGGGGAATGGGAGCATCGGGTCGGCGATGACTGGATACCGTTCGTCCGCATCGTGCTTGAACGGGTCGAGTAGATTCGCTTGTTCCGCGGGCGCCCCCGGATCGGGGGCTTCGCGGCTGGCTGCCCCTAGCGCTTGGGCGGGGGCGGCGCGGCTTCTTTCCCGCGTTCGGCCTCCGGCCCCGAGGCCTGGTCTTCGGAGGCGGCGGTGCCGCTGCCGCCGCCGGGCACGTTGCGCGCCGGCGCGCTGGCCGCTGGCGGGGTTTGCCGAACCGCATCGGCATGTTGTGCCTTATCGGTCGGTTCGCCTTGGTTGCAAGCCGACAATGCCATCGTCGCCACGGCACACAGCAGCAGTACCCGCATGGCCACTCTCCAGAGTAGGAAACCTCTTGTTTCTAGCGTTGAGCGCGTTGTGCGGGCGTGACGGGGGCGGCAGCGCACCGGCTGAAATCTGCCTCTGCTGGTGCCGGGAAGAAGGGTGCTTCGCCGCGCTTCGGCTCTTCCTGCTCACTCCGCGACGACGTTCAGGTGCGTTAAAGTTGCCCGCGTAGGTGCCCCCCGCGTCGCGGTCAGGGGCAGCCGAAGAAGTGACGCATCAGGAGTCCACATCATGAGTGTTCCCGAGGGATTGGAAGGGAGTGGGCAAGGCCTGACGCGCAGAACCTTCCTGCTGGCCGTTGGCTCCGCTTCGCTGCTGGTTGCCTGCAACGGCAAGGCGCCAGCAACCCATGCCGGTGCCACGCCAGCGAAACGGACGGACGGCCGCTTTCTGCAACTCTCCCAGGCACTGACCGGCAAGTCCGACCTTGATCCGGCAACCGCCGGGCGCATCGAAACCGCCTTCGCCAAGCTGCATCCCGACATGCACGCCCAGTTCCCCGCACTCGCGGCGAAGGCGCAACAGGTGCAGGGCCCTGAAGCGCTGCTGGCGGCCGCTGGCGATGCACGGCCGACAGCGCTGGCCATCATCACTGCCTGGTACACCGGCAGCGTAGGCAAGGGGCCGCAGGCCATCACCGTTTCCTATCGCGATGCGCTGATGCAGCGCCCGGTGGACGACGGCCTGTTCCCGCCCACCTATGCACAAGGCGGTCCCGCATGGTGGACGGCCGAACCGCCGGCGGCGGTACGCGCGCACGGCTGAGCCTGCGCTTCCAGCTCTTTTCCCGTAATTGTTATGGATTCCCCTCATGAAAGCTCCGGTTTTCCGTGATGGCGACGCCGATGCCGATGTTGTGATCGTCGGTTCGGGCGTCGTCGGCGCATTGATCGCCCACCAGTTGGTTCGTGCCGGAAAATCGGTTCTTGTGCTGGAGGCGGGCCCCCGCCTGCATCGTTCCGACGTGGTCGAGAACTGGCGCAACGTCAGCTTCGAACGGCGCATCGGCAGTGATTTCCAGGGGCCGTATCCACAGTCACCGCTTGCCACCGCGCCGCTGTACTTCCCGGCCAATGACTACGTGGGCCTGACCGGCCCCGACGCCAGCAGCTTCCATCAGGGCTTCATCAAGGCCGTGGGTGGCACCACCTGGCACTGGGCCGCCTCGTGCTGGCGCCACCTGCCGGTGGACTTCAGGATGCAGAGTACCTACGGGGTGGGGCGCGACTGGCCGATCAGCTACGACGACATCGAGCCTTATTACTGCCGCGCCGAGGAGGCGATGGGCGTCTCCGGGCCGAATGATCCGGACAAGCAGAGCCCCTCCGAGCGATCCAGGCCCTACCTCGCCGACATGATTCCCTGGGGCAACGGTGACAAGGTGTTCGCCGAGGTGGTCAATCCGCACGGCTACAACCTGGTGCCCATTCCGCAGGGTCGCATGGTCACGCCCTGGAACGACCGGCCCGCCTGCTGCGGCAACAACAACTGCCAGCCGATCTGCCCGATCGGCGCGATGTACAACGGCATCCATACCATCGAAGCGGCCGAGAAACTGGGTGCGCAGGTGCTGGCCGAAGCAGTGGCCTACAAGATCGATACCGACGCGCAGAACCGGGTCACGGCCATCCATTGGTATGACAACAACAAGGTCAGCCACAAGGCCACCGGCCGTAGTTTCGTGATTGCGTGCAATGCACTGGAGACGCCGCGTCTGCTGCTGCTCGCCGCCAATGAGCAGAACCCGAACGGCATCGCCAACAGTTCCGACCAGGTCGGGCGCAACATGCTCGACCATTCCGGTTTCCACTGCTCGTTCATTGCCGACAGGCCGATCTGGCTGGGCCGTGGACCGGCGCAGTCCAGCTGCATGGTTGGCCCGCGCGACGGCGCCTTCCGCTCGCAGTACTCGGCCACCAAGATCATCCTCAACAACATCAGCCGGGTGGCGATCGCCACCGACCAGGCGCTGAAGAAAGGCCTGGTCGGCGACGCGCTGGATGCGGAGATCCGCCGCCGTGCGGTCTTCGGCGTGGATCTGTCGATCAGCCTGGAACCCTTGCCGGATCCCAGCAATCGCCTGACGCTGTCCAAGACGCGAGTGGATGGCCACGGCCTGGCCTGCCCGGATATCCACTACTCGCTGGGCGACTACGCCCGCAAGGGCTATGACGAGTCCTGCAAGCAGTTGCGTCACATCGGCTCGCTGTTCAACGCCGAGGAATTCGTCATCACCACGGCGCTCAACGCCAACAACCACATCATGGGCTCGACCATCATGGGCGCGGATCCGCGCGATTCGGTGGTCGATGGCGATTGCCGCGCACACGATCATCCCAACCTGTGGCTCCCGGGCGGCGGCCCGATGGTGTCGGCCAGCGTGGTCAACAGCACCTTGACCATGGCCGCGCTTGCGCTGAAGGCAGCAGATGCCATCGAGCGTGCCGCATGAAGACCTTCTGCTCGCTTCTGCTGATGATGCTGGCTGCAGCCAGCCAATCCGCGCGCGCAGACGAGGTTGCCGAACGTGGGCGCTACCTCTCGGTCGCTGCGGACTGCGTGGCATGCCACACCAGCCCCAAGCAGGGCAAGCCCTACGCAGGCGGCTACGCGATTGCCTCGCCGCTGGGTGAGATATGGGCAAGCAACATCACGCCCTCCAGAAGCCATGGCATCGGCCTCTACAGCGAAGACGATTTCGCCAAGGCGGTACGCGAAGGCGTGCGCAAGGACGGCGCCCATCTGTATCCGGCGATGCCCTATACCTCATATGCCAAGCTGACCGACGAGGACATCCACGCGCTGTATACCTACTTCATGAAGGAGGTGGTGCCGGTCGATGAGGAAGCTCACGCGACCGAGCTGCCGTTCCCCTTCAGCATCCGCCAGTCCATGGCGGTGTGGAACCTGCTGTTCCTGGACAAGGAAACGTTCACCCCCGATGCGGGCAGGAGCGCGCAGTGGAATCGCGGCGCCTATCTGGTGGAGGGTCTGGCGCACTGCTCCAGCTGCCACAGTCCGCGCGGGCTGATGATGCAGGAGGTGGACGGCAAGGCCTTCGCCGGCGGATCGCTGGGTGACTGGTACGCCCCCAACATCACCTCCCACCCCACCAGCGGTATCGGGGCTTGGAGCGATGCCGAGCTGGCGCAGTACCTGAAGACCGGCCGCGTCGCCGGTAAGGCGCAGGCCGGCGGTGGCATGGCCGAAGCGGTGAGCAACAGCCTGTCCAAGCTGCAGGACGAGGACATTGCCGCCATCGTCGCCTACCTGCGCACGGTGCCGGCCGTGGCCGACCCTGATGCCACGCGGGCCGCCTTCGCGTGGGGAGACGCCGCCATGGCGCCGGGTGAGCAGCCGGTACGTGGAACGAGTGCTGCATTGGCCTCGGGCGGTGTGCTGTATTCGGGCCTGTGTGCAAGCTGCCACGGTTCGCGTGGCGAGGGCAGCAGGGACCGGTACTACCCCTCCCTGGTGCACAACACTACCGTCGGCATGACCCGCCCGCAGAACCTGATCGCCACCATCATCGGCGGCGTTGACCGCGATGTGCACGGCGAACACGCGTTGATGCCGCACTTCTCGAAAGGCTCGTTCGTACAGGACCTGAGTGACGCCGATATCGCAGCGGTTGCGACCTACGTGCGCACGCAGTTCGGGCCGGGCGAGCAGGTCACCGAGGCGCAGGTTGCGCTGACCCGTGCCGGCGGCGAGAAGCCACTTCTGGCGAAGATTGCACGCTTGTGGCTGCCGATGCTCATCCTTGCCGTGCTGGCGTTGGTAGGCATCGTGCTGCTGGTGCGACGCGCCTGGAAGACCCGAAAGGCGCGGAGGGCGGCCGCATGAATTTCGTATCCTTGACCGGCATCGGGCTGCTTGCCTTCGTCGTCAACGGGTCGGTGTCGGCTGCTGAATCAAGTGCCTCCGCCAAGCCCAAATCGGTCGACAGCGTCGCGCAGACACCGCTGAGCGCGGATTGGGCAGCGCGCCTCTGGCTGCAGGACCACGGCGTTACCCCCAGCGCACGCATCGTGATCGGCAGCGGCGTCAACAGCGATGGGTACAAGGGCAGTGGCTGGTCCACCGCCGAGCACATCGATCTGGGCGCGATGATCGACACCGGCAAGGCATTCGGCTTCGACGGCACGCTGCGCGTGGTGTTTTCCGATCGCTTCGGCAACGCCATCAACGAGCGGTCCACCGGTTCCTATATCCAGAACCAGGCCTTCTATGGCCAGGGCCAGAACCTGCGTTTCAACGAACTCTCCTACGAGCGTTTGCTGCTGGGCAAGCGGTTGAGCCTGAAGGGTGGCTTCTACTCGATGGGCAACGACTTCGGTGGCTTGCCTTACACCTGCAACTTCAACAACAACGGCCAGTGCGGGCATCCGCTGGGCCCGATCTACAGTTCTGGCTGGCTGGACAATCCGACAGGCCAATGGGGTCTGCGGGTAAAGTGGAATGATCCTTCAGGCTGGTACGCACAGACCGGCATCTACGACGTCAACCCGACGCGCAAGCAGGCCAACAGTGGCTTCCGTGTTTCGACGAAGGGAAAGACCGGCCTGTTCCTGCCGGTCGAGCTGGGCTACAGCCATGGCAAGTCCGGAGAGGACTATGGCGGTACCTACAAGGTCGGCTATTACCTGGATACCTCCAACGCCGATGACATTGGTGACCCGACGGCACCTCGCGCTTCGCATCGCAGCGGTTCGTACGTGCAGGCCGCACAACGGGTGTGGAAGCCCGAGGGTGACACGGTGCGCGGCATTTCGGTGTTCGGCGTGGCTACCCGTGCCGACGCAAAAACAGGGCTCATGCGCTACTCGTGGGAAGCGGGCGTGAGCTGGCGTGGCGTGATCGCATCGCGCGAAGATGATGTGCTCAGCCTGGCCTGGAACCGGCTGGACATCTCCGACCGGCTCGCCCGCCATCAGCAGCTGACCGGAAAGGATGTGCAGAGCAACGAGCAGTTCGTCGAGCTGAACTACGGCGTGCAGGTCGCCCCGTGGCTGGTGCTGCGGCCGGCGGTGCAGTACGTGGCACGGCCCGGCGCCTATGCCAGCCGACCCGACAGCTGGGTGTTCACCCTGCAGGCGCAGGCAACGCTGTAGGCGCATCAGGGCCCGCAGCATGGGGTGCCGAACGTGCGCCCCATGCTGCAACGCAAGGTGTAAGCCACCATTCGCACTGGTACGGTCCTGCCCGTTGCACCAACAACGACGGGGAGAGACGACGATGCGCAAGGTATTGCTGCTGTTGATCCTGCTGACCGGACTGGCGCCCACCGCCTGGGCTGCCACGGTCAAGACCACCCACCGCACCCTTCCCAGCTGGGACGGCACGCCCCTCGGGGTCTTTGTCATCGAACCCCAGGACGCAGGTGGCGGCAAGTACCCGCTGCTGGTGATGCCCAGCAGCTGGGCCGTTCCCAGCGTGGAATACGTAGGGGTGGCACAGTCGCTGGCCAAGCGCGGCTATGTGGTCCTCAGCTACAGCTCGCGCGGCTTCTGGGAGTCAGGCGGGGCCATCGATATCGCCGGGCCGGCCACGGTCGAGGATGTCAGCGCATTGATCGACTGGGCGCTGGACAACACCCAGGCCGACCCGGCGCGGATCGGCGTCTCGGGCATCTCCTACGGCGCAGGCACCAGCCTGCTGGCGGCGGCACGCGATCCCCGCATCAAGGCGGTGGCCGCCCTCAGCGGATGGGCCGACCTGCGGGCGTCGCTGTACGCCAACGACACCCCCAGCGCACAGGGAATCGCGCTGCTGGTGGCCGCCGGCCTGGTCACCGGCCGACCCGGGGCAGAGCTGGCCACGATCAACCGCAACGTGGTGGTCGGCAACTACCAGGGTGCAGTGGAATCGCTGCTGCCCGTGGCCGCCATCCGCAGCCCCGCTGCGAGCATCAGCGAGATCAACGCCAACCAGCCGGCCGTGTTCCTGGCCAACGCCTTCAACGACAGCCTGTTCCCGCCGGGTCAGCTGGTGGACTTCTTCAACCAGCTGAAAGGCCCCAAGCAGCTGCAACTGCGCCACGGCGACCATGCCCTCAACGAGGCCTTGGGCGCACTGGGCATTCCCAACGAGGTCTACGACTCGGCGGGTGACTGGTTCGACCATTACCTCAAGGGCGTGGCCAACGGCATCGACCGCGAGCCGGCGGTGCAGCTGAAGTCGCAGAAGGGCAGCTGGAGCAGCTACCCGAACTGGCAGGCGACCAACAGTGGTGCGGTCAGCTACGCGTTGACTGCACCCGGCGGCCTGCTTCTGCCCACCGGGGGGCTGGTTGAAAACGGGCGCAGCAATGGCTGGAACTACCGCATCGGCAGTGGCCTGGCAACCGCCGCCAATTCCGGTGTGGCGATGGTGTCCGGCTCGCTGCAGATGATCAACCTTCCGCCGGGGGCGTACGTGCCTTTCATCGGGCGCAACGCCGCAGGTGTCTGGCAGGGGCCGGTGTACTGGAACGCACGCCGCCTCGACGGCGCGCCGGAAGTACGGGTGACCGTTACCCCCAGCCGCGCCAACACCACGCTGTATGCCTATCTGTACGCGGAAGATGTGCTGGGCAATGGCCAGCTGATCAGCCACAAGCCCTACACCCTGCGAGGCGTTGCGCCCGGCCAGGCGACCACCCTCGATCTGCGCCTGGAAGCGAGCAGCTGGAACATTCCGGCGGGCAGCCGGCTGACGCTGGTGGTCGATACGGTGGACCTGCGCTATGCAGGCATCAGCCAGTTGGGCGGGGCGGTGACCTTCAGTTCGCCCGCGTCCGCACCATCTGTGCTGAAGGTGCCGTTGCATTGAGTTGCAAGCGGGCGCCCGTCGTTGCGGGCGCCTGCTTGCGTTGGTTGCGCTGTTCGCATTCATGACGCATGGAGTATTCGATGGGGCCGGAAACGCTGATCGGCACAGCGGCAGCCGCCATCGCGCTGGTGGTAGTGCTGGCCCTGCTCAACAAGAAGCGACAGCCACCTTCGCGGATCTTCAAGTGCGGTCGCTGCGGCAGCGCCGCTCACCACAATGATCGCACCAGCAACGCCTGGCGCAATGGCAAGACCCGGTTCTTCTGCCAGGCCTGCCATCGCCAGTGGCTGCAGTCACAGCCGCCGTCCGAGCGGAGAAGCGGCGACGCTCGGAGCGATTTCACATCCACCACCAGCAACAGCAACGGCGGCTGCCTTGGCGTGCTCGCGCTGCTCGCCGTGTTGCCACTGGGCGGATGGCTGGCCTGGGCCTGTATCTGAAACTACGTGTTGTGCCGTCCTGCAGCGTGCGGGCCCTCCTGCCATCCACGTAGTACGGGCTGGCAGGCCCAGAGGCGGGTAAGGGCGCGATCGGTGCTGCCCGGATACAGGCGTCGGGCAGAGGAGGATATGGGTCCTGATGGTACGGGCCAGTGTTGGCAGATGGAGATGGACTTGCAGCCTCGAGCACCTGACCATGGCGCTGCAAACACCCCCCCCGCAACCTGGCACCTCGATGAAGACTCTGGCTTTGATCGCACTTTCTCTTTCCATCTGCATCAGCCTTGCCGGATGCATCGCCCCGTTCCGCGTCAAGGCGCGTGAATATGCGGCCGCCGGCACGACCGCGCCCAAAACGCCGGCTCCGTCGATTCCTGCAGCGCCACCGCGGTGACGGCGCGGAGCAGCAATGGGCGAGGGCTTCGGTGCTGTTGAAAGCAGCGGGCCCGATGCTGCCTCCTCAGGGCTGCACGTGCTGTGTGTGCACCATCTGCACCACCACCTTGCCCTTGGCGCGGCCGCCGTCCATGTAGGCCAATGCTCTGCCGGTTTCCTCGAAGGGAAAGACCGTGTCCACCACCGGGCGCAGGGCGCCTGACTCGACCAGTGCCGTGACCTGTTCCAGCTGTTGCCCATCAGCACGCATGAACACGAAGCTGTACCGGATGTTCCTGCGCGCGGCCTTGCGGCGGATGCGAAGGCTCAACAGGCGCAGCACCTGCCGAAGCGGCCAGGCCAATCCTCTTGCCGCACCGAATGCCGGCGTGGGTGGCCCGGAAATGGAAATAAGGTGACCGCCGGGCTTGAGGATGCCGAGGGATCGATCGAGTTCGTCGCTGCCGAGGCTGTTGAGGACCACGTCGTAGTCACGCAGCACGGCAGCAAAGTCCTGCTGCCGGTAATCGATGACGACGTCCGCACCCAGTGCCTTCACCCAAGCAACGTTGGCCGTGCTGGTGGTGGTGGCGACGAAGGCGCCCAGGTGCTTGGCAAGCTGGATCGCAATCGTGCCGACGCCACCGGAGCCGGCCTGGATGAAGACCCGCTGTCCCTTCTTCAGTGCTGCGGTTTCGACCAGCACCTGCCAGGCGGTCAGTGCCACCAGTGGCAGGGCGGCCGCCTCGACCATGCCAAGGTTCTTCGGTATTGGTGCTACCGACGAGGCCTTGACCGCGATGTACTCGGCAAATCCGCCGATGCGATCATCGTCCGGGCGGGCATACACCTGGTCGCCCGGCTTGAACCGGCCTGCGCGATCGCCGACCCGCACCACCGTCCCGGCCACATCGTTGCCCAGGATCAACGGAAAGCGATAGGGAAGGATCTGTTTTAACTCGCCGTGCCTGATCTTGCTGTCCAGTGCATTCACGCCTGCGGCATGAACCCGGATCAGGACATCCTCGTCGCCCACATGCGGCTCGGGCGCGTCGGCGATTCGGCCGACGTCCTTGCTGCTGTAGCGGTCAATGATGAAGGCTTTCATGGCGGGCGGTTCCTGCAGTGATGGGGCCGGGTGGATGCAACGGAGGCCGGCCTCAGGCGCCGGTGCGGTAGCGCTCTGCGGCGTGCGCCTGGCGGATGTCGCCGAGCAGGGCCTGACGTGCGCCATCCAGCGTGTCCCAGCGTTCGGCCACGTGCAGCGGCGGAATGGTCACCGTTTCGCGACGATCGAAGCCGACCAGCGCTGCATCGACCAGTTCGCCAACGTCCATCACTTCAGCAAGCGTGGTGATGTCGATACCGGCGCGTTCCCAGATCTCGGTGCGCGTGGCAGCGGGCAGCACCGCCTGCACATGGACGCCCTTCGGGGCCAGTTCCTGGCTCAGGCCCTGCGACAGGAACAGCACATACGCCTTGCTCGCGCCGTACACGGACATGCCGAACTCCGGTGCAAGGCCAACCACCGATCCGATGTTGACGATCGCGCCGTTGCCGGCACCGACCAGCCGCGGCGCAATAGCGACGGCCAGGCGCGTGAGCGCGGTGGTGTTCAGGGTGACCAGGCGTTCGATGGCGTCGGCCGACTGTGCGAGGAAGTCGCCGGACTGGGCGATACCGGCATTGTTGATGAGGATGCCGATGCGCGCATCGTCGCGCAGCCGTGCCTCGACCGTGGCCAGCGCGTCAGCCTGGGTGAGATCGGCCGGCAGTATGTCCACCGCCACGCCGGTCTCT
This sequence comes from Stenotrophomonas sp. 10L48, assembly GCF_056395105.1. Lineage (NCBI taxonomy): Bacteria > Pseudomonadati > Pseudomonadota > Gammaproteobacteria > Lysobacterales > Lysobacteraceae > Stenotrophomonas > Stenotrophomonas sp. 10L48. The sequence continues at coordinate 274,122 of NZ_JBFTIX010000002.1, forward strand.
TGGCGCAGTCGCGCGGCGAGTGTTTCCAGTCGGGCGCTGTCACGCGCGACCAGGACGAGGTCATGCCCGCGCCGCGCGAAGCGGTCGGCATAGGTGGCACCGATGCCGCTGGAAGCGCCGGTGATGAGGACGGAAGGGAGGACGGACATGATGGGCTTCTCTGGACGGGGGACGTGTCGGATGCGGGCGGCCGCGTTACTGCGCGTGCGCTTCAGCCAGGGTGGGGTAGTCGGTGTAGCCTTCGGCGCCACCGCCATACAGCGTGGCCGGGTTCAGTGCCGCCAGCGCTGCGCCGCGCTTGAGGCGCTCGACCAGATCGGGGTTGCTGATGAACGGGCGACCGAAGGCGACCAGATCGGCCTGGCCTTCGGATACACGGGCGCTGGCCAGCTGCAGGTCGTAGCCGTTGTTGGCCAGGTAGGTGCCGTTGAAGCGACGGCGCAGCCCATCGAAGTCGAACGGTGCCACATCGCGCGGGCCACCCGTGGCGCCCTCGACCACATGCAGGTAGACAATGCCCAGTGCGCTGAGTTGATCGACGATGTAGTCGTACTGGGGCTGCGGATCGCTGACGGTGGAAATGGCATTGGCCGGCGACACCGGCGAAATGCGCACGCCGGTGCGGTCAGCGCCGATTTCGCGCGCCACCGCAGCGGTCACCTCAAGCAGGAGGCGGGCACGGTTCTCGACCGAGCCGCCATACGCGTCGGTGCGCTGGTTGGCCCCGTCCTTGATGAACTGTTCGAGCAGGTAGCCGTTGGCGCCGTGGATCTCCACGCCGTCAAAACCCGCTGCGATGGCGTTGGCAGCGGCTTGGCGGAAATCGTCGACGATGGCGGGCAGCTCGTCGATGTCCAGGGCGCGCGGCTCGGACACATCGACGAAACCATTGTTGACGAAGGTCTTGGTCTGCGCGCGGAGGGCCGAGGCGGAAACCGGCGCCGCGTTGCCGGGTTGCAGGTCGACGTGCGAGATGCGGCCGACGTGCCACAGCTGCACGAAGATGTGCCCGCCGCGTGCGTGCACCGCATCGGTGACGGTGCGCCAGCCGTCGATCTGGTCCTGCGTGTACAGCCCCGGGGTGTCCTGGTAGCCCTGCGCCTGCGCCGAGACCTGGGTGGCTTCGGTGATGATCAGGCCGGCTGATGCGCGCTGGGCGTAGTAGGTGCTCGCCAGCGGACTGGGCACCAGGCCCTCGCCGGCGCGGTTGCGCGTCAGCGGTGCCATCACGATGCGGTTGGCCAGCGTCAGCGGGCCGAGGGGATAGGGCTGGAAAAGCGTGGCGTCGGACATGGGAGGGTGGGCTCGCATACGGAGGAGGGGTCTGGATCAATGATGATGAGCATCATCATTGATGTCAATTGTTTGATGATGAATATAATCTATGTGTGTTAAAGTGCCCTCCACACGCGACAGGACTCCCAAGGGCGAAGGCTCATGAAGGTCACCAAGGCACAGGCGCAGGCCAACCGGGCACACATCGTCGAAACCGCCTCCACGCTGTTCCGCGAGCGCGGCTACGACGGCGTTGGCGTGGCCGACCTGATGGCCGCCGCTGGCTTCACCCATGGCGGCTTCTACAAGCATTTCGGCTCGAAGGCCGACCTGATGGCCGAAGCAGCCGCCTGCGGCCTGACCAGCTCGGCTGCAGCGGTGGCTGATCTGGATGTGCAGGCATTCGTGAGCGAGTACCTGTCCCGCGCGCACCGCGACGGGCCCGGCCAGGGTTGCACGCTGGCGGCGCTGTGCACCGACGCCGCGCGGCAGACGGACGCGGTCAAGGCTGCCTTTGCGGCCGGCATCGAGGCCAGGCTGGCAACACGTGCCACGCAGGAGGGGCAGGCGCAGCGCGATCCGGATGATGCGGCGCGTGCGCGCAGTATTGCGCTGATGGCTCAAGCGGTCGGCGCGCTGGTGCTGTCGAGGTCCTGCCCGGACGAATCGCCGCTGGCGGACGAAATCCTGGATGCATGCCGGGCGGATCTGCTGGCCCGGTTGCCAGCTGCGTCCAGCCGCTGAGCTGCGCCTTCCAGCGTCAGGACGTGCTGGAAGACGCTACGCTGAAAGGTAGTGGTCAGTGCTAGCCGGACGTGCGCAGCAGCGCCGCAACCGCTTTTGCCGTCGCCTTGGCCGACTGCGGATTCTGGCCGGTGACCAGCCTGCCATCGACAACCACCTTCGGCACGAATGGCAGTAGTCCCTTCTCGTACAGGGCTCCCCGCCGGGACATTTCCGCCTGCGCGTTGTACGGCATCTGCCTGGAAACACCCGCCAGGATTTCCTCGGTCCAGGAAAATCCTGTTACCCGCCGGCCCTGCACCAGCAGTTGCCCATCGCTCAGCCGGGTATTGAGCAGGCCGCAATAGCCGTGGCAGACCGCCGAGACGATCCCGCCCTGCTCATGGATGTCCCGTGTGATTTTCTGGATGCCCTCGCTGTCCGGGAAATCCCACATCACCGCATGCCCACCGGTGAAGTAGATCGCGTCGTACGCGGCAGCGTCGACGTTGTCGGGGGCGAGCGTGTTGTCCAGCAGTGCCATGCGCGCCGGATCCTGCAGCCATGCCTTCGCCGAATGGTCCAGCGCCGGCCATTTCAGCGAGCGCGGCTCAAGTGGTGAGTGCCCGCCGCGTGGGCTGACCAGGTGCTGTTCATGGCCTTGCCCGGCGAACAGGTCGTAGGCATGCGTCAGTTCCGACAACCAGAGCCCGGTCCTGTGGCTGGGGTCATCGTAATGCGCGACGTTGGTGACAACATGAAGGATGCGACGGTTCATCAGATACGCCTCTGGCTCATTTTCCGGTTTCCCATTCGTGCTTGATCTGCCGCAGTCCTGCGTCGTAGCTGGTTACGGGAAAGTCGGGAAAGCGCTGCTTGAACTTTCCGGATTCGAAGCGATTGTCATGCTCATAGCGCGGCAGCAGCTCCCGGATCTCGCGCGCACCTTTCGAGAACAGGCCGGCGATGTACAGCGCAGTCCTGCCGAGGGTGGCGTGGGTGTCCGGCCTGCCGAACACAGTGCAGGCCAGGGTGGCGAACTGGGCATAGGTCAATCTCGGCTCACTGCAGGGCAGATGCCACGTCTGGTTCTGCGCGTCGGGCGTATTGCCCAGCAGTGCGAGCGCGCGACTGGCGTCGGGCGTCCAGATCAGCGTTCTGAGGGTATCGTCGCGCAGTGGCACCCGCGGTGACTTGCCAGCCTTCAGCCTGTCGATGACGAGGGCATTGGTGAAGCTCTGCGTGCTGCCCGGGCCATAGAATTCCGGTGCTCGGGCGATGGTGACGGCGATGCGCCCGGCTGCCATCTCATCCAGGACCATGCGCGCCATCTCTGCGCGCACGCGTGCCTTCCTGCCCGCGGGCGCGAACGCGGTGTCCTCGGTCTGCGGAGCCGCCGTCTGCGGATACATGTAGGTATTGTCGAAGTACGCAAATGCAGCGCCGGTGGCGACGGCGGCATCCAGTGCGTTCTTCAGCATGGAAGGAAACTGCCGCTCCCAGAGCCCTGAATCCGGCGGCAGCCCTGCGGTGAAATAGACGATGTCGCTGCCTTCAACGGCTTTCAGCGTCTGCTCTGCATCCAGCAGGTCCGCCGGCACAAGCTGGTCGCCCGTGTTGACCGGCCGCGGCGTGCGGCTCACCAGGCGAAGGTCGTCGGTGTAGGTGCGCTTCAACGCGCGCGCCAGTTCCTGGGCGATCTGGCCGTTTGCTCCCAGAATGGTCTGCATCTCTTTTCCTTGGGCGTCTGGGCCTCTGATCGCCCGGGGTGGAAGTTCAGCCCAGGGCGCCGGCGCCACAGTGCCGCGCGGGTGCTCGCCAGACCGCCGTCGGCAACCTCTCACGCTGACGGTCGCGGCAGTGTATGTTTAAAGTCAACTTGAAGGTCAAGGGGCAGTGGCAGGATGAAAATCGGGGATCTGGCCAAGGCCACGGGCCTGGCCCCATCGCGTATCCGGTTCTATGAGGCCGAAGGCCTGATCAGCGCGCCGCCCAGGGGGAGCAATGGCTACCGGATCTATTCCCCGGACGTATTGGGCGTGCTGCAGATCATCGACAACGCGCAACGCGTCGGCTTCTCACTTGATGAGATCCGGCATTTCCTGCCTGGGGGCACGCAGGCGTGCGATCACCAAGGCCTGGTCGAGTCGCTGGGCAGGCGCCTGGCCGAGATCCGACGCTTGATCCTGCAACTGCAGGAGAACGAAGCGCGCCTGCTGGGCATCATCGAGGGTGTCACCCAACGTCCTGAGGGTATTTCCTGCACCGACAACCAGGTCAGGCTGATGGATCTGCTGGATCCTCCACGGCGCCAGCGGGGCGGGCGCGCAGGGCGACCAGGTAGAGGAATGAAGTGACCCTCTGTTGGCCGCAGGCCGCAGCGTCAACCTGCGTCGGTGGCTGCGCCCAGATCATGCAGGCTGCGCAGCTTCTTCTTGTTGATCTTGCCCACGCTGGTGCGTTCCAGCGAATCGACGAAGCTGACGCGGTCGGGGATCGCGTAGCGGGAGATATCACCGGAGCGGCTGCGTGCTGCGACCAGTTCGATGATCTCCGCCTCGGTCACATCGCTGCCGTGCTGCCGGACCACCAACGGCAGCGGTCGCTCGCCCCATTTCGTATCACTGATGCCGATCACCGCGACCTCGTTGACCGCCGGATGCAGGGCGATGATGTCCTCCAGGGCGAGCGAGGAGATCCACTCGCCACCGGTCTTGATCACATCCTTGATGCGGTCGGTCACGCGCAGGTAGCCGCTGCCATCGATGTTGCCGATGTCCCCGGTGTGCAGGTAACCGCCGGCCCATAACGCCGTCGAAGCGTCCGGATTGTGCAGATAGCCCTGGGTGAGCCAGGGCGTGCGCACCACCACTTCCCCGGTGGCGATGCCATCGTGGGCAACATCATTCATGTGTTCGTCGACGATGCGCAGGTCAACCAGCGGCACCGGAATGCCGGCCTTGGTGCGCAGGGACAGCTCCTCGTCCGGGCCGTCCACGGCGTCGGCATCGATCTGCGCGAGGGTGAGCAGCGGGCAGGTTTCGGACATGCCGTAGCCGCCGAAGATGTCGATGCCACGGGCCAGTGCCTGCTGCGCCAGTGCCCGCGGTAGTGCCGCGCCGCCGATGATTACCTTCCAGCGGCGCAGGTCGGTATCGGCAGCAGTGGGATGGCCCAGCAGCATATGCAGGATGGTCGGCACGCAGTGCGAGAACGTCACCTTCTCGCGGGCGATCAGCGCCAGCAACGCGCCCGGCAGGTAGCGACCGGGGTAGACCTGCTTGATGCCCAGCAGCGTGGCCACGTACGGCATGCCCCAGGCATGGACATGGAACATCGGCGTGATCGGCATGTAGACATCGTCGCGGTGCAGGCGGCCCTGGCTGGACGCGCTGCCGAGGGCTGCCATCGCCGCAAGCGAGTGCAGTACCAGTTGCCGATGGCTGAAGTACACGCCTTTGGGCAGGCCCGTGGTGCCGGTCGTATAGAACGTAGTGGCGCGGGTGTTCTCGTTGAAGTCCGGGAAGCGGGTGATGGGCGTGGCCTCGCGCAGCCCGGCCTCATACTCGGTCACGAAACCCGCTGGCAGCGGGCCCTCATCATCATCCAGCAGGATGCGCGTGCGCACGTCCGGCAGCTGTTCTTCGATGGCGTTCAGCACCGGCAGGAACTCGCGGTTGGCCAGGATCACCCGCGCACCGCTGTGATTGAGCGTATAGGCAATCTGCTCGGGCGCCAGGCGGATGTTCACCATCATCAGCACCGCTCCGATCATCGGCACGGCGAAATAGCTCTCCAGGTAGCGGTTGCTGTCCCAGTCCATCACCGCCACGGTATCGCCGCGCTTTACCCCCAGTGAGGTCAGCAGCCCGGCCAACTGGCCGATGCGCGCCTGCAGGGTGCGGTAGTCGAAGCGGACCTTGTCGCCGTAGACGATCTCCTGCCGTGGTCGCACTGCCAGAGGTGTCAGCAGCAGCTGCTTGATCAGCAGGGGGTAGGCATGAGGCTCGGCGGCGGGCGCGTCTGCGGCGGTGGCGAATGACATGTGATCTTCCTGATGGGGCGGCGCGTCAGCGGCCGGGGGGCGCGGGAATGGACAGCTGCTCGCGCAGCAGCGGCGCTTCCGCGCGTGGGCTCGGCTGGATGAGTGCATCCTGCGGCAGCGCTCGCGCTGGATCTTCAAGGTGTTCCCACACCTGGTCCATCGCCGCGAACAGGTAGGGCAGCAGCGGGACGTAGCGCTTCCGGTAGTCCGGGAAGGCCAGCAGCGAGTCGAAGTGCTGTGCCTTGTTCACCCGCCAATAGGCGATCTGCGCCCCGGCCTTGCGGGCAAGTGGCACGTAGCGATCACTGGTCATGCTGATCGGTACCAGCCCGTCGTCCAGGCCATGGATCACCACGATCGGCAGGCCGCGACGCGGCGCCTTGGCAGTCGCTGCGGCGATGCCGGCGCGTACCCGTCGGGCATCGGCGCTGTCACTCTCGCCAAGTGCGCGCAAGCAGCGCAGGCCACGCAGCGGATCAGCTGCCGCCCCGGTGGCATTGCCGTCCACCAGAACCACGCCGCTGCCCGGCGGGATGCCACTGCCCTCGCTCCACCAGGTTGCACGAACCTCGGCCGTGGCCGCGTGGGGTCTGCCGTCGGTGCCGGCGGCCGAGAAGCTGTACGCGCAGGGATGTTCGCCCGTGGCGTAGCGTCCATAGGCTGACGAGTAGGTCGCTGCGATGGCGCGCCACAGATCGAAACCGGTAGAGAATGCACCGGCGCGAAGTGCATCGGCGCTCAAACCCGCGTCGAGCAGCTGCTGCCGTGCCGACCGTGCCTGTGCTGCAGTGTCATCGCCTTGCACCAACCCAGCGGATTTCAACGTGGCACATCGCTGGGTCCACCCTGGCACGGCCTGCGCCCGCATCGGCGGTTGTGGTAGATCGTCCTCCGTCAGCAGGGCACAGGGCATCAGCAACGCGGCCTGGGTGACGAAGTCATACAACGCTGGTGCGCCGGCCACCGAGACATTGGGTTCGCCGGCCACCATTGCATCGAACCAGTCGCCTTCGATCTCCGCCGCGCGCAGCACGGCGCCACCGCCATTGGATACGCCCACGCCGAGCGTGCGTGTGTTGGCCGCAGTGAATGGGGCCGATTGCGGATAGGCACGGTCCAGCACCTGCAGGCCGAACTGCAGCGCCTGCAGCAGATGGCGGCCCCAGTCCGCTTCCGGGTTGTCACCCGAATGAGCATGTTTGAAGGCGATTCCCTGCGCGGCTGTCGCACCCGCAGGAATGAAGGCCAACGCGCCTTGGCTGGCTGGCGTGCCGTCTGCCTGGAAGCCGGCCTTGGCGTCCAGATCGTAGTAATCACTGCCGGCACCCTTGTCGGTATAGGCGACCGCGCAGCCATGTGCCAGGCCCCAGCTGCCGGCAACCGCGATCGCGCCATGGATGCCACGCGAGCCGGAAGATGCCGCGACGACCAGGCAGCGCCGCGCGGCGTCGAAGCTGTCGGGCACCTGCACCAGTACCCGATGGGGATGGCGGGCGCCGGGAACGCGCGCATAGGCGGAGAATTCGCGGCCGGGTACCGCCTGCACGCTGCCGTAGACATCGCCAAAGCCGCCGCCGGGTGTCAGGTCGGCGATGCCGCGCCAGCTGCTCCAGATCGCACGACGCCGTGCTTCCTCGGCCGTGGGCTGGGCCGGGTTGGCAAACGCCGGCGCGGTGGCCGAGCGCAGGGCGTCGATGCCCAGGCCTGCGGTCAGCAGTTCGTCGCTGCCGCGATGCACGGTTTCCCGCCACTGCTCGAACACCGGAACAGCGGTAGTGGGGCGGGGCGGGGCGGCGTGGGTGCTGGAGATGCTGCCCAGAAGCAATGGCAGCGCGGCGCACAGCAGCATGACGGGGCGGTGGATGTTCATTGCTCCACCCTAACCATCCGGGCGGCGCACGCCAGCGTACCTTGGTACCCGTGCCCAGGCGCAGGCGATTTGCTAACCTCGGCTGGACATGCCGACCCTGCTTATCGCCGATGACCACCCATTGTTCCGCGCGGCGCTGCATCGCGCCGCTGAAGAAGCGGTGGCTGACCTGCAGATCAGCGAGGCCGATTCGCTGCACGGCGTGCTCGAAGCGATCGAGAACCAGCAGATCGATCTGATGCTGCTGGACCTGCACATGCCGGGCAACCACGGCCTGGCCGGACTGGCGACCATACGTGCGCTGCAACCGGGGCTGGCGATCATCATCGTTTCGGCCAATGAAGAGCCGCACGTGATCCGCCGCGCCATCGACCTGGGCGCAGCCGGGTACCTGCCCAAGAGCTCCGGCCTGACCGACCTGCAGTCCGCACTGCAGACCGTGCTGGAAGGTGAGCGCTGGATACCGGCGCTGCTGCGCGAGCCGGTGGCGCGGGTGGCGCCCTTCAGCAAGGACGCCGATCTTGCCGCGCGCTTGTCCAGCCTGTCCGCGCATCAGTACAAGGTGCTGAGCCTGGTGGCCGAAGGGCTGCTCAACAAGCAGATCGCCGACCGGCTGGGCGTGCAGTTGCGCACGGTCAAGGCACACATGACCCGCATCATGGGACGACTGGGCGTACGCAATCGCGCGCAGGCCATCCGCGTGCTGCACGAGATGGGGTTGACCGACCCATCCCGGCAGATCGAAGGCGCGCAGGACGCCTGATCCTTCGTCAGGTCCTTTCCGTGCTGGCCGTTGCCAGCAGGTGGTTGATCGCCCAGCGCAGCGCCAGCGGCTTGAACGGTTTGTTCAGCAGTGACAGGCCCACACTGCGCACCGCCTCGCGCGTGTCATTGCCGGTATCGGCGCTGAGGATCACCGTCGGCCGCGCGCCATGTACGGCGACGAGGCGCTTCCACAGTGCGACGCCGGTATCGCCCTCATCAAGGTGGTAGTCGAACAGCCACAGTGCCGCCTCATGTGCGGACGCGCCCAGCGCAGCGACATCACGCGCCGCGATGACATCGCAGCCCCAGGCAAGCAGCATCAGCCGCATTGCCTCCAGCGCCTCCGCATCGTTGTCGACCACCAGCACGCGGATGCCCTTGATGCTGCTGTTGCCAGCGGCGGGCTCAGTGCGTGGGGCCTCAGGCGGCGCTGCACGCGCCACGGTGATGGAGAAGGCCGAGCCGCGATCCAGTTCGCTTTGCAGTTCCAACGGTGCATGCAGCAGGTCGGCAATGCGGTGCGCGATGGTCAGGCCAAGACCGAGGCCCTGGCCATTGCTGCGGTCGCCACGGTGGAATTCTTCGAACACCACGGCTTGTTGCTCCGGCGCGATGCCGGGGCCGCTGTCATGCACGCCGATCGACAGTGCCTGACCGTGCCGACGAACGCCAAGCAGCACGCCGCCACGGCGGGTGTAGCGGATGGCGTTGGCCAGGAAGTTCTGCAGTACGCGGCGCAGCAGCAACGGGTCGCTGTGCACCCACACGCGGGTGCGCACATGGCGGAACTGCAGGCCGCGTGCCGCGGCCAGCACGGCGAACTCCTGCGCAAGCGGCTCCAGCACGGTCGACAAGGCGAACGGGCGCGGATCGGCCACCAGGCCACCGGCTTCCAGTCGCGAAATATCCAGCAGGCCCGACAGCAGATCGTCGGTGGAATCCAGCGCGCCGCGAATCTGGCGCAGGAAACTGTCCAGGAATTCCGATTCGATGTGCTGCGACATGGCGTCGGTCAACAGCTGCGCCGCATGCAGGGGCTGGATCAGGTCATGGCCGACTGCGGTCAGGAAGCGGGTCTTGGCCACGTTGGCCCGCTCGGCTTCATGCACGGCCTGTTCAAGCCGGGCGGTGCGGTCCTGCACGCGGCGCTCCAGGGTTTCGTTACTGCGCTTGAGCGCGTCCTCTGCCCGCCGGAACGCGGTGACATCGGTGAAGGTGGCCACATAGCCGCCACCGGGCATCGGGTTGCCTCGGATCTCAACGATGGTGTTGTCCGGGAAAATCCGCTCGGAAAGGTGCGGCGTGCCGCGCCGCATGTGCACCACCCGCCGCTGCAACGCCTTGTCGCGCGAGTCACCAGGGCTGTCGCCGATCTTCAGCTGTCCCAGTGCCCACGCCGTCAGGTTCGACACCGGCTGCCCCACCTGCAGCAGCTCCGGCGGGAACTTGAACAGCGCGGCGTAGCGGCTGTTCCAGGCCACCAGCTGCAGCTGCGCATCGACCACGCTGATGCCCTGGCTCATGTTCTCTAGGGCGGCCTCCAGCAGGCGCTGGTTGAAGCGCAGCACCTGGGTGGCTTCACCGACCGCGCGGGTAACAGCGTCCAGCGGCGCAGCGCCACCATCGCGTGCCGCCTCCACCAGCAGCCGCGCCATGCCTGCACCGACCACGGCGGTCAGTTCGCGCTCGATGGCAGTCACCCGGTCGTCGTCCAGCATCTGCCCGGCGTGCCCGTCCATCAGCTGCCGTGCCCGCTCCTGGCCGAGGAAGCGACCAGCCGTCTTGCGCAACGATGCAGCGGCCACCGCGTCGCGCTGCCGAGGCATCGGTGGACGCACCGCGCGCGACACCAGCACCACGGTTACCAGGTTGACGGCCAGGCTGGCGCCCATGCTGATGGCGATATGGCCCGGCTGCATGCGCAGCGAGAGCATCGCCAGCCAGTGCAGTCCGTCGGGACCGGCCGACGCCAGCGGGGCAGGGAGCACCATGGGCAGCAGCACCAGCCACAACCAGACCAGCGAGCCCAGTACGATGCCGGCGATGATGGCCGGGGAGGGCGTGCGCGGACGGTACACCGCCAGCAGCACCGCCGGTGCCAGCTGCGAGAGCGCGGTGAACGACATCAGGCCGAAATCGCTGAGCGCCTCGGTGCCGCTCATCGCACGGCTGTACAGCCACGACATCAGGAACACGGCGAGGATGCCGGCGCGCCGGAAGGCCAGCACCCGCGGTCGTAGATCCGCGCCGGTGTTGAAGCCATTGACGCCGCTCAGCAGGCGCGAGCCCACACCGTGGTTGCCGAGCATGATCGACAGGGTCAGCCCGGACAGGATCATCATGCCGGTGGCGGCACTCAGACTGCCCAGGTATGCCAGCAGTGCCAGCAGGTGATGGCCGCGCTCCTGCGGCAGGGCCAGCACGTACAGATCCGGCGTCATCGAGGGCGGCAGCTGCGCGGCACCGGCCAGTGCCATCGGCACCGACGGCAGGCCGATCAACAGCAGGTAGACCGGGAACAGCCAGCGCGCCGTCTTCAGGTCCGATGACTGGCGCAGCTCGACCACGCCCACATGGAACTGATGGGGCAGGGTGAACGCGGCCATGGCACCGAGCGCCACCATGGTCAGGTAATCCGGCACCACTGCCGGCGGCGGCAGGTGCGCCATCTTCTCAAGCAGCGGCGTGCCTGCCTTGTGCACCGATAGCGCGGCATACAGGCCAATGGCCAGCAGTGCCGTCAGCTTCAACAGTGATTCCAGGCCCAGCGCGACCACGATGCCGCGGTTGTGCTCGGTCGCCGACGCCTTGCGTGCACCGAACAGGGTGGTGAACGCCGCCATCGTCAGCGCGAACCAGAACGACACGTCCAGCTGCCAGCCAACGGGTGCGAACTGGTCACCGAGCAGGGCGGCAAGGCCCTGGCTGACCGCTTTGAGCTGCAGCGCGATGTAGGGAATGATGCCGAACAGCGCGACCAGGGTGATGGTGATGCCCAGCCCTTGGTCGGCGCGCAGGCGCGCGACCACCAGGTCGGCGATGGTGGCACTGTTGTGCTGCTTGGCCAGCCGCCCCAGCCGCACCAGGAACGGCAGGCCGAAGGCAAAAATGAGGGCCATGCCGATCAGTGTCGGCGGAATCGGGAAGCCCCATTGCACGCCCTGCGAGGCAGCCCCGTAGTAGGTCCACGCCGTGCAGTGCACGCCCAGTGACAGCGCGTAGATGGCTGGCCATACCTTCGACAGCCGATGCCCCTGGCGTTCCCCCCACAGGGCGACGCCGAACAGCAGCACGGTCCACGCGATGCAGGCGAACAGGACGATGGAGGGCGTCAACATCGCTCCAGTGTAGAGAGAACCGCGGCCGGCGGGCAGCCGGCCCGCCCCGCGCGGGAGGACGGTGCGGCGCTAGTCGGCGAGCACGATCAGCGACAACTGTTCGGCGACCACGGCTGTCTCGCCGGCGGGAACCACTTCCACGGTCTTGTGCTGGGTCAGCAGCCACTGCCCGGGCCTGCGCGCTTCCAAGGACATCAGCTGCGAGCGTACCCGTACCTCGGAACCGCTCGGCACCGGCGCCAGGAAGCGGACCTTGTTCAAGCCGTAGTTCAGTACGTGGGCGATGCCGGGAAAACCGGCCAGGGCCGCCACGTCGTCCTCTACGGTAAGCGAGAGCAGAAGGAACCCATGGGCGATGGTCTGCCCGCCCGGCAGGCCGGTCCGTGCGCGGGCAGGATCGGTGTGGATCCAATTGTGGTCACCGGTGGCCTCGGCGAAGGCATCGATGCGCGACTGCGCGATGCGCGTGCTGCCGCTCAGCCGCTCGCTTGCCGCCCATTGGTGCAGGGCCTGCAGGGCGGCAGGCAGCGCATCCCTCGACACGCCGGAACTCATCGCACGCGCTCCAGCAATGCCAGGATCGCGTCACGCGCCTCGGGCTCGGACAGCATCGGTGCATGACCCACCTCCGGTACTTCAACGAGGCGGGCATTGGGCGACGTGGCAGCCATCTGCTGCGCGACATCGGCAGGCAGGATGTCCGACAGCGCCCCACGAACCACCAGCACCGGCACGCGTGCGGTCAGCCCACGCACCGCGCGCCATAGTACCGGGCGCAGCAGCCACAGCAGCCACGGCCGCGTGGTGCGGATCACCGCCGGGTCGTAGTCCAGTTCCAGCAGGCCATCGCTGCGCTGGCGGAACGTGCGTACGGCCATCGCACGCCAGTCGTCGCTGGTGAAGCGCGGGAACGCGGCCTTGCCGATGGACTCCACATAGGTCGTGGCCTGTGCCAGGTCCATCGGTGGCACGGGCTTGCCGGCGTACTTGCCGATCCGTGCCAGCGCTTCGCGCGGCACCTTGGGGCCGGCATCGTTCAGAACTGCCGCGGCGATCAGCCCGGGCGCACGCGAGGCCAGGGTGATGGTGACCAGCACCCCCAGCGAGGTGCCGACGAATACCGCCTTGTCGATGTTCTGCGACCGCAGCAGCGCCACCATGTCGTCGGCATAGGTGCGCGGGTTGTAGCTGGACGGGTCCGATGCGCGTTCCGAACCTGCGCGTCCTCGCAGGTCAACCGCGATCACCCGCCAACCCGCAGCAGTCAGCGATGCGGCCAGCGCATCGAAGTCGGCGGCATTGCGGGTCAGGCCGGGGATGCAGACCACGGTGCCGCGCGCCGGCTGTGCGCCTGCAGGAGCATGGTCACGCGCATGCAGGCGCAGGCCATCGTCACTTTTCCAGTACAGATCATCGTAAGACGGTGTCATGCAGAAGCTTCCTAGAAATCGTAACGGACGCTGAGGCTATATTGGCGCGGCGGCCCATAGAAACCAATCAGCGTGCCGACCGCCGGAATGTTGTAACCGGTGGTGCGGTACTCCTTGTCGGCCAGGTTGGTACCCTGCAGCGAGAAGGTCCAGGCATCGTCAAGCTTCCAGGTCACGCCGGCATTGACCAGCCCGTAGCCGTCCTGGCGGATCACCGGGCTCAGATCGGTGGTCGGCCACACTTCACTCTGGTAGCTGTAGCTCACCCGTGCGGACAGGTTGCTGCCATTGGCCAGGTCGGTGCGGTACTCCACGTTCAACGCGCCCGAGAAGTCCGGCGCGTTGGTGAACTTCATCTGCTTGGCCACATTGACGCCGCGGTCCAAGTACTCGTCATACTTGGCATCCAGCCAGGCCAGGTTGCCGGAGATCAGCCAGTGCTGGCTGGGCAGGTACTGGTACTCGATTTCCAGGCCGTTGATGGTGCCGGCGCCGGCATTGGTGAAATCGCCGAAGAAGGCATCGTCGACACCGTCGCCGTTGGTATCGATGCCGGTGAACACCGACAGCTGGATGTCCTTGTACTTGTTGTGGAACGCCGACAGGTTCAGGAACAGGCGCTGGTCGAGGAAGGCCATCTTGCTGCCGATCTCGAAGCTGTCGACCGTCTCGTCATCGAACGGCTCGGCCGAGCGTGGCACGGCAACGGCGTTGGCGCGGATGTTGTAGCCGCCGGACTTGAAGCCACGCGTGGCCAGGCCGTAGACCATGATGTCCGGGGTGATCTGGTAATCCAGCGACACCTTGGGCGAGATGTTCTTGAAATTGGTCTTCTTGTCGAAATCGGCGGCGACCGCGATCGGACGGGTGAACGTCGCATCCGAGTAGAAGCGGTTGAGCACGATCGCGCGCTTGTCCTCGTCGGTGTAGCGGGCGCCGACGTCCAGCTTCAGCTTGCTGGTCAGGTCGAACGTCCAGTCGGCGTACAGCGCGATGCTGTCGGTGAGCACCTTGCCACGGGTGTCGCCGAACTGCAGGTTGAAGAAGTTGTTGCGGATCTGTCCACCGGCCTCGCCACTGAACTGGTACAGGCCCACCACGCCGCGCACGCGGCCGCCGGCATCGTAGTTCAGCTGCACCTCGTTGCTGACCTGGTCGTCATGGTAAGTGCCACCTACATCGGCCAGCTTGACCGGCGTGCTGTCGAAGTCGATGTTCGCGTCGCTGTCCGATTCGCGCTTGGCCACCACGTATTTCAGCGCAACGTCTTCGCTGGGCCGCCAGTTCACCGTGGCCGAGGCGCCCTTGGTCTCCACGCTGTTGAGGTTGCGCATGCCCGAGCGGATGTCGTAGCGGTCATCCATCGGCGGGTAGGCGCGCACGAACGGGTTGGGTGCCAGCATCTTCGAGCCACGCATGCCGGACTGGTCGTCGATCCAGTCCAGGGCGAACTGCACGTCGAAGTCGTCGCCCGCATACGCACCCAGGTTGAAGCGCGCAGCATTGATCTGCTTGTCACTGACCGGCTGGTTGGTGAAGGTGTTCTCGCCGAAGCCGTCACGATTCATGCTGGCCACCGCCACGCGCGCACGCAGGCCGCTGTCGGCCCCGCCGATCGGGCCGCCGATCGCCGCCTTGGCGTCCAACTGGCTGTAGTTGCCCACGGTGATCTGGGCGAAGCCTTCGGTCTGGGTGGGCAGGCCGCGCGAGATGTACTTGATGGCACCGCCGATGGTGTTCTTGCCGTACAGCGTGCCCTGCGGACCGCGCAGCACCTCGATGCGCGAGACATCGAACACGTCCAGCAACGCACCCTGCGGACGGGCGATGTAGACGTCGTCCAGGTAGATGCCCACGCCCGGGTCAGCGCCCCAGGTAGGGTCGGACTGGCCAACACCGCGGATGTAGGCGGTGACCGTGCTGCTGGCGCCGCGCGCCGCGTAGATGGTCAGGTTGGGGACCTGTCCATCAAGGTCGCTGATGTCCTGGACGTTCATCTTGTCCAGGGCTTCGGACGTAAAGGCGGTGACGGCAACCGGCACCTCCTGCAGGGTTTCCTCGCGCTTGCGTGCGGTCACCGTGATGCTGTCCAGGTTGGTGGCCGAAGCGGTGCGGGCGGCTGCCGGCGCGCCCTGCGGTGCGTCCTGCGCCAGAACCGGCCCGGTGGCCAGCAGTGTGCCGATCATCAGGCTCAAGCAATTCCGTTTCATTCGGTCCTCCCCCAAGGCATGTACGCGGCGAATGGCCCATTGCCACCCATGGACGCTAGGCTAGCGGCGCGGTTGCGCACCGGCGAGTGGACCTAGGTCCAGTCGGCAGCGGTCGCCAGATCCGGATACTGGGCGCGTCCCCACCCGGAAGCGCCGTATGTCGTTACTGATCGTACTTGCAGCGCTGGCCTTCCTCATCCTGGTGGCCTACCGCGGTTACAGCGTGATCCTGTTCGCGCCCATCGCCGCGCTTGGCGCAGTGCTGCTCACCGATCCCTCGCTGGTGGCACCGATGTTCACCGGCTTGTTCATGGACAAGATGGTTGGCTTCCTCAAGCTCTACTTTCCGGTGTTCCTGCTGGGCGCGGTGTTCGGCAAGCTGATCGAACTGTCCGGCTTCTCCCGCTCGATCGTGGGTGCGGCGATCCGCTTGTTCGGACCGCAGCGGGCGATGCTGTCGATCGTGCTGGTGTCGGGCCTGCTCACCTACGGCGGCGTGTCATTGTTCGTGGTGGTGTTCGCGGTCTATCCGTTCGCGGCCGAGATGTTCCGCCAGAGCAACATCCCCAAGCGCCTGATTCCGGCCACGCTGGGGGTGGGCGGCTTCAGCTTCACCATGGACGCATTGCCGGGCACGCCGCAGATCCAGAACATCATCCCGACCACGTTCTTCGGCACCGATACCTGGGCGGCTCCGGTGCTGGGTACGCTGGGCAGTGTGTTCGTGCTTGCGGTGGGCATGGCCTACCTGGAGTGGCGCCGTCGCGCGGCGGCGCGCAGTGGCGAGGGCTACGGAGACCCGGCCACGCTGGTGAACGAGCCGGCACCGTTCGCAGGCACGCATCTGGCCCACGCGGGCATTGCCGTGCTGCCGCTGCTGCTGGTGTTTGTGTCCAACAAGCTGTTCACCCTGGGCATACCGCACTGGTACGGTGCGGAGCACAGCTTCGTGCCGTCGATCATGGGCAGCGCCGCGCCGGTGGTGCAGGGCGTGGCGAAGATCACCGCAATCTGGGCCGTGCTGGGGGCGCTGCTGGTTGGCATCCTGTCGGTGCTGGCGCTGGCCTGGCGCCCGGTGGTCACCCAGTTTGCCGAAGGCACCAAGGCGGCGATCGGTGGTGCCGTGCTGGCAGCCATGAACACCGCCTCGGAATATGGCTTCGGCGCGGTCATCGCCGCGTTGCCCGGCTTCATGGTGGTGGCCAACGCGCTGGGGGCGATCAGGGACCCCCTGCTGCATGAAGCGGTCACCGTAACCGGTCTGGCCGGTGTCACCGGCTCTGCATCGGGCGGCATGAGCATCGCCCTGGCGGCAATGTCGGAGACCTTCATCGCCAACGCGCAGGCTGCCGGCATCCCGATGGAGGTGCTGCATCGTGTTGCCGCGATGGCATCCGGCGGCATGGACAGCCTGCCGCACAACGGTGCAGTCATCACCCTGCTGATGGTCACCGGGCTGACCCATCGGCAGGCCTACAAGGACATTTTCGCAGTGACCATCATCAAGACCCTCGCGGTGTTCGTGGTGATCGGCATCTACTACGCCACCGGCTGGGTTTGACAGCGGCGTCGCAGCACCCTCTGGAAGGTCGGTCCACGAGGATTTCCGGTACCACTTCATCCACGACTCACGCATGAGGATCTGGTCATGAAATCTGGAATCGATTCAATCAAGGCGCTGATGCTGCTGCTGTGCACCTGGCTGGCCACCACGGGCGCCGCCTCTGCGGCAGACCCACCCGGGCATTGGGACGTTGGCCTGTACGGCAATCTGTTCGGTGCCCGCGAGTACCAGGTGTGGGTGCCGGCCGGCTACGACGAAACGCGGCCACTGCCCCTGTTGCTGGTGCTGCACGGCTGCGTGACCGGGCCGAACCTGATGGGCGAGGCCTCCGGCTTCAACGAGGTGGCCGACACCGAAGGCTTCATCGTGGTCTACCCGCGGCAGAACGTCACCTCCAACCCCGCACGCTGCTGGAACTGGCAGCTGCCGATCAACCAGGCACGCGACAGTGGCGAAGCCTCCATCCTGGCCGGCATCGTGGACAAGGTGAAAGCGGGCTACAGCATCGATCCGCATCGCGTGTACGTCACCGGCATTTCCGCCGGCGGGGCGATGACTTCGATCATGCTGGCCTGTTATTCGGATGTGTTCGCGGCGGGCGCGATCCACTCCGGCGGCATGTACAAGGGCGCGACCACGATTTCCGGCAGCGCCTATGCGCTGTTGGCCGGCAGCATCTACTCACCGGACAGCAACGGGCGGCTGGCCTGGCAGTGCTCGGGCTCGCCGTCGCCGCGGCCGATCCCGGTGCTGGTCTTCCATGGCACCGCCGACGCCACGGTGAACCCGATCAATGGGCAGCAGGCCGTGCGCCAGTTCCTGCAGACCAACGACCTGGCTGACGATGGCGTGGACAACGACTCGGTGAAGTACGTGCCGACCAGCACCTTCCACGGCCAGGTGCCGGGTGGGCGTGCCTACACGGTTGACTCTTACACCTATGGCGGCAGGACGCTGGTGCAGCATTACGTGGTGCAGGGAATGGGGCATGCCTGGAGCGGCAGCCAGTCCGGTTTGCCGTTCACCGATCCCAAGGGGCCGGATGCCACGTTGATTACCTGGCTGTTCCTGAAGGATCAGCAGCGCTGAGTGTGGGGGCACAGGAGCAGGGGAGGCGGCGCCAGTGTGGGAGCGGTGGGCTCCCGCACTGGCGCGCGGCCTTTGCCTCATCCATCCAAGCGTGTGCGCCCGCATGCGCACTCGTGCTCAGCCGCGGGCCAGAAGCTCGTCGCGGACGATCTGTGCACCTGCGCTGAGCGCGCGCAGCTTGCCTCGTGCTACGTCACGCGACAGCGGCGCCATGCCGCAGTTGGTGCTGGGGTAGAGCTTGTCAGCATCCACGAACTGCAGGGCCTTGCGCAGCGTGTTGGCCACTTCTTCCGGCGTCTCGACCGTGCTGGAAGCCACATCGATGGCACCGACCATCACCTTCTTGCCGCGCACCAGCTCGATCAGGTCAATCGGCACGTGCGAGTTGTGGCATTCCAGCGAGATGATGTCGATGCTGGACGTCTGCAGCTTCGGGAACGATTCTTCATACTGGCGCCATTCCGAACCCAGCGTCTGCTTCCAGTCGGTGTTGGCCTTGATACCGTAGCCGTAGCAGATATGGACCGCGGTTTCGCACTTGAGCCCTTCGACCGCGCGCTCCAGTGCAGCGACACCCCAATCGTTCACTTCGTCGAAGAACACATTGAAGGCCGGTTCGTCGAACTGGATGATGTCGACGCCGGCCGCCTCCAGTTCCCTGGCTTCCTGGTTGAGGATCCCGGCGAACTCCCAGGCCAGCTTTTCGCGGCTCTTGTAGTGCGCGTCATACAGGGTGTCGATCATGGTCATCGGGCCCGGCAGCGCCCATTTGATCGGCTGCGTAGTCTGCCTGCGCAGGAATTTCGCATCTTCCACAAACACCGGCTTCGGGCGGCTGACAGCGCTCACCACGGTGGGCACACTGGCGTCGTAGCGGTCGCGGATGCGGACGGTTTCACGCTTCTGGAAATCGACGCCACTGAGGTGTTCGATGAAGGTGGTGACGAAATGCTGCCGTGTCTGTTCGCCGTCACTGACGATGTCGATGCCGGCGTGCTGCTGTTCCTGCAGGGACAGGCGCAGGGCATCCTGCTTGCCTTCAATCAGGCCGTCATCCTGCAGCTTCCAGGGCGACCAGAGCTTTTCGGGCTCGGCCAGCCAGGAGGGCTTGGGCAGGCTGCCTGCGGTGGAGGTGGGGAGCAGTTTCTTCGTCGACATTGCGTCTTGTGTCCTGAGGGGCGAATGGAAAAGCGGTGGATCAGCGGGCGGCCCACTGCTCAAGCACGGCGCGGTACGGCTTGATGAAGTGTTCTTCGGTGAATCGGCCTTGCTTGACCGCCAGCTGGCTGCGTTCTTCGCGGTCGTAGACGATGCGGGTGGACGAATAGTCCTGGTGCTTCAGGCTGGGCTGGTAGACCTTGCCCGCTACGGAATTGGCGTTGTAGATCTCGGGGCGGTAGATCTTCTGGAAGGCCTCCATCGTGCTGATGGTGCCGATCAGTTCCAGGTTCGAGTAGTCGCCCAGCAGGTCACCCTGGAAGTAGAACGCCAGTGGCGCGACGCTGCCTGGCGGCATGAAGTAACGCACCTGCAGCCCCATCTTGTCGAAGTACTGGTCGGTGGGGGAGAACTCGCCTTGCCGATACTCGACGCCCAGGATGGGATGGTAGTTCTCGGTGCGGTGGTAGGTCTTGCTGCTGGACACGCTGATGCAGATCACCGGCGGCTTGCTGAAGTGCGCACGGTAGGCGTCGGACGCCAGGAAGTGCTTGAACAGCTTGCCATGAAGATCGCCGAAGTCTTCGGGAATGCCGAAGGTGGCCTTGCCTTCGTTGCTGGCGGGCAGCACGACGCTGAAATCGTAGTCGCGGACGTAGGAGGAGAAATTGTTGCCGACGATGCCTTCCGTACGCACGCCGGTACGCGTGTCGACGATGGTCGGCCGCAGCACCTCGATCAACGGGAACGTATCGCTGCCGTCGCTGCCATCGATGTGCATCTCCACCGAGATGATGTCCAGCTCGACCGCGTAGCGATCCGCGCTGGGGTTGTCCCAGTGCGCCAGATCGTTGAAGCGGTTGTTGATCATGCCGAGCGTGTTGCGCAGGTTTTCCTGGCGGGATTCGCCGCGGGCCAGGTTGGCGAAGTTGGTGGTGATTCGCGTGCCGTCAGCGGGCTGGTAGTCCTCGTTGAAAGGAATACGGGTGATGCTGAAGGTGAAGTTCTCGGTCGTCATGGGCGGCGTTCCGGGTTGCGGGGGTGACATCCGAATGCAGGTCGCTGGCATTCGGCATTCAGAGGATTGCAGCGGCCTCGGTAACGGCAGGTGCTGCACGATGGGAGAGGGCAAGCAGGGGCATCGCTCGCTGCACCGCCAGCCGCGCCCGCTGCATCAGGGCCTCGTTCTGCACGCAGCCGTCTGCGAAATCCTTGTCGGTTGCGTAGACACCCAAGGGCAGCGTTCGCGCCTGGAAGAAGCTGAAAAGCGGTCGCAGCTGGTGGTCGATCACCAGCGCGTGGCGCTCGCTGCCCCCAGTGGCGGCCAGCAGGATCGGGGTATCGACCAGCGCGTCCTGGTCGATGAAATCGAAAAAGTGCTTGAACAGGCCGGTGTACGAACCGCGGTAGACCGGCGTAACCACCACCAGCACATCGGCACGCTCGACAGCGGCCAACTGCCGCTCCACGGTTTCGGGCAACTGCGAGCGCCGGAGCGCACCGGCCAGTTGTGGCGCCAGTTCACCCAGTTCAATCAGGTGCTGATCGCAGGGGACGCCTTCGCCGATCAGGTCCAGCAGGTGCTCGGCCAGGGTCGCGGCCCTTGAGGGGCGCTGCAGCCCGCCGGAAACGGCGACGATACGGAGGGGGCGGGTCATCTCTTCGCTTCAGCAGGGGAGGGGCTGCTTCGGGGTGACCTGCAGGGGCGCAGTCCTGCGTGCCGGCTGGGTAGCCGCGCTGGCAGGGATCCGAAGGCATGAGCCGATGCTAGCCAGCCCATCCCATGACGTAAAATGGTATTACTTCACCAATCCATGAGTGAGATTCATCGTCATGTTGGAGCGGATCCATCTCAGCATCGTGCAGCAGGTCGAGCAGCAAGGCTCGCTGACCGCCGCCGCCGGTGTGCTGAACCTGACCCAATCAGCCCTGAGCCACAGCATGAAGAAGCTGGAGCAGCAGTTGGGTACCAACGTCTGGCTGCGCGAAGGCCGCAGCCTGCGCCTGACCCAGGCGGGCCAGTACCTGTTGGCGGTGGCCAACCGGGTGCTGCCGCAGCTGGACCTGGCCGAGGAGCGGCTGGGCCAGTTCGCGCAGGGCGAGCGTGGCGCGCTGCGCATCGGCATGGAATGCCACCCCTGCTACCAGTGGCTGCTGAAGATCGTCTCGCCCTATCTGGCCAGCTGGCCCGACGTCGATGTGGACGTCAAGCAGAAGTTCCAGTTCGGTGGCATCGGCGCCCTGTTCGGCTATGAGATCGACCTGCTGGTCACGCCCGACCCGCTGTTGAAGCCGGGCCTGAAGTTCGTCCCCGTCTTCGATTACGAGCAGGTGCTGGTGGTGGCCAAGGGCCATGCGCTGGCGTCGGTCGAGCACGTCAAGCCCCGCCAGCTCAGCCAGGAAGTACTCATCAGCTATCCGGTGCCGTTCGAGCGGCTGGATATCTACAACCAGTTCCTGCTGCCTGCCGGGGTCACGCCCCGGCGCCACAAGGCCATCGAAACCACCGACATCATGATGCAGATGGTGGCCAGCGGTCGCGGCGTCGCCGCCATGCCGCGTTGGCTGGTGGAGGAATATGCAGCCCGCATGGACGTGGTACCGGTGCGTCTGGGTGCGAAAGGCATTCCCAAGCAGATCTACCTGGGCGCGCGTGAGGCCGATACCGGTATCGATTACCTGCAGGCGTTTGTCGAACTGGCACGGAACAGCTCCACAAGCGCCGGCAACCTGCCTGGAGCCGGCTGATGTCAGCAGGCGTTGGCCGCATGGAGCCATTGGCGCAGACCTTCGTCAACGCCTTTTCATTGGAAGTCAGTGCCAAGGCCATGCCTGCGTTGCGCGCCGAAGCCGCCCGCATTGCACGGGGGACGACGATCTCCATTCCCTACCTGCCGAGCGAGGACGATGCTGCGCGACTGGCCGCGGCACGCAGGGTGCGCGAACTGGGGTTCGAGCCGATGCCGCACCTTTCCGCACGCCGCATCGGCTCGCGGGCTGCGCTTGAGCACTTCATCGAGCGTGCCGTCATCGACGCCGGCATTGAGCGCTGTTTCGTGATCGCAGGCGATCTTGCCACGCCTGCCGGGCCGTTCGCCGACAGCACATCGATCATCGAGAGCGGCATTCTCGAGCGCGCTGGCATCAGGGTCGTGGGGGTGGGCGGGCATCCGCAAGGCCATCCGGTGATGACCAGCGCCGAGAGGTGGCGCGTGCTTGAAAACAAGTGCCAGCGTATCGAAGAGCGAGGCATGGCACCGCTGGTCATCACCCAGTTCGCATTCGACGCCGATATCGTTCTGGCCTGGTTGAATGAACTGCGCGCCCGTGGCATCACCCATCCGGTGCTGGTGGGCGTTCCCGGGCCGGCCAGCATCGCGCGGCTTGTACGCTATGCGGCCATGTGCGGCGTCGCTGCAAGCACCTCGATGCTGTCCCGCTACGGCATCTCCATCGGCCGCCTGCTGGGAAGGGCCGGGCCGGATGTGTTCGTGGATCGCTTGGTAGAGGGCTTGACCGAAGCCCATGGGCAGGTCAGCCCGCATCTGTTTCCCTTCGGCGGTATCGCACCGACCATGGAGTGGGTGGAGCACTACCGGATGCGTGCAGGCGATGCGCACACGACCGGCCCACCTGTTGCCGATGAACCGTCATGACACGCATGGGCCTGTCATGGCCGATCACTGCACTCCTCACCCAGCCATTGGCAGAACGCCTGCACATCGGGGCGGTCCTGAGCCATCTCCCGACGGATCAACCAGAATGCGTAACGGTTCTCCAGCTCCAGGCTGAAGGGTTTCACCAGCCTGCCTTGGCGGAGATCGTCTTCCACCAGCGGCGCCACGCCGAGCGCCACGCCATGGCCGGCCACCGCCGCTTCCTGCGCAAGATAGATGCTGGGGAAGACCGGCCCAGCGCTTGCGTTGGCGTTGATGGCGCCGGCGGCCTCCAGCCAGTGTGACCACGCCGGCACGCCGGGGCGGTCCGTGGCACTTTCATCGTGCAACAACGTGCAGTGGCGCAGATCATCAGACCGCTGCAGCCGGCCAGCAGTGCCGGCCAGCAGCGCGGGCGAGCACACAGGGAATACCGGCGCCTTCAACAGCAGCTCAGCACGCACGCCGGTGTAGTTGCCTGCACCGTAGCGGATGCCGACATCGAATCCTCCGCGCAGAAAGTCGGCGTGTTCATTGCCGGTGTCGATGCGCACCCGGACATTGGGGTGCGCATGGTGAAAGCGATGCAGCTTTGGGGCCAGCCATTTCGCGGCGAACGACTCCATGGTTGTCACCCGCAGTTCGTGTGGTGCGCGCGTCCTGGCGCGCTCCAACGCCAGGTCCAGCTGCCCAAGTAGATCGCCGACCGTTGTTGCCAGCGCCGCGCCGTCTGATGTGAGCGCCACGGCGCGGTGATTGCGCTGGAACAGGCTTACGCCCAGATAGGCCTCGAGGTGTTTGACCTGATGGCTGACCGCAGCCGGGGTGACGAACAGTTCGCGCGCCGCCTGATTGAAGCTGAGGTGGCGGGCAGCCGCTTCGAACGTGCGCAGCGCATTCAGTGGGGCAGTGGGGCGGGGTTTCACGGGCACCATCCAAAGCAGGGGCCCTGTCATCGTAGCGCATGAATTTTTCTAACGCGAAGCGTAGAACTACTCGTTTGCCGGGTGCCGCATGAGCTGGTGATGATGCCGATCCTCCCACCCGGAAAGCCCGCCGTGCGAATTCAGGAGCTTGCCCCAGATGTGCTGATGTTCGTCGGTGACCAGGTTGAATCGGTCGCTACCGCCTTCGTCAACGGAGACCAGGTGCTGCTGGTGGACGCGTTGGGCAGCGAGGAGGATGCCGCCTGGTTGCGGGACGTACTGCACGGGCAGATGGGCAAGAGGGTACGACTGGTTGCCGCCACCCATTTCATGAGCGACCACATCTGTGGCATGACGCTGTTTCCGGAGGCGCTGACCCTGGCGCACCGCCATCACCGGCATGCCTTTCTTTCGCAGAACCAACCGGTGGCATCACGCTACCGCGATCCCGATATCGTGTTCGACAATCTCGCCATGCGCTGGGGGCGCCACCAGCTGCGCTTCCTGTACAACCCCGGCAAGACGATGGACCACATGAGCGTGGATGTGCCGAGTGCCGATCTGGTCTGCGTGGGCGACAACATCGTCGGCAACATCGTCTATCTCTCCCGGTCGGACCCGGCGCTGCAGCGCGCCGCCATCGGCCGTATCCAGCAGTTCGGGCGCAGCAGGGTGGTCGGCGGGCATATCGGGGTCTTCGATGCGGCGGTGCTGGGCAATGCACTCCACTACCTGCAGCGGATGCAGGAGATCGTCGTGGATATCCGGCTGCGAACCGCGCCGACGGAAACCACGGCGCTGATGGCAGCCATCAGACTGGAGGATTGCATCGCGTCGGGGGTAACGCCGACGGCATTCGAACGAGAATGGCATGGACACAATCTCACGGCGATCGTCGCGCAGTCGATCTTCTCCCTGGATGCTGCGCTGGCAGCAAGGGAGCAGGCCGCATGAAACACGATTCCGTCAACGCACCGGCGCTGGGCAGTCGCAGACGCTTCCTTGCCCGTTGCGCCGGTGTGGCCGCTGCTGCGCTGGTCCCTGCTGGTGCCGCTGCGCCACCAGCGGCGATGCGCAGCCTGCGCGCCCAGCGATTGGCGTGGGCCGGGGTGCGGCTGCAGTTGCCGGAGAGCACGCTGCTGATTGATCCGCTGGTGAATCCCGCAACGTGGGGCAAGGCGTTGCCGGACCGGCTGGTGCCGGTGAACGATGTGCTGGGCGAAAGCCACGTGCTGGTCACCCACACCCACTCCGATCACTTCGATGCAGATGCGGTTGCGGCGGCGCTCAGCAAAGGGGGAACACTCGCATATCCAGCCGGCCTGCAGCCCATGCCGCTACCCGCAGCCGCACGTGCACGGCCGAGCGCGCTGTGGGAGCCCCAACTGCTGGGCGACTTCACTGCGACGCCGGTACCGGCATCGGACGGCTACGGCGATACGCAGGTTTCCTGGGTGGTAACAGCGGGCGGCCGACGCATCTTCCATGGCGGCGACACCCAATGGCACGGCCATTGGTGGCATATCGGGCG
The DNA here is from genome assembly GCF_056395105.1 of Stenotrophomonas sp. 10L48. Lineage (NCBI taxonomy): Bacteria > Pseudomonadati > Pseudomonadota > Gammaproteobacteria > Lysobacterales > Lysobacteraceae > Stenotrophomonas > Stenotrophomonas sp. 10L48. The sequence goes on from NZ_JBFTIX010000002.1 coordinate 299,702, forward strand.
CCAGTTCGGACCGTTCGATGCGGCCTTCCTCCCCATCAATGGCGCCACGTTCGGCTGGCGCGAGCCCGTAAGTGGCCAGCCTGGCGTACTGACGCCGGAGCAGGCGGTGGCAGCGGCGGCAATCCTCGGCGCACGCACGCTGGTGCCCATTCACTATGGCATCAGCGGAATGGACAACTATGCGGAAGTGGACGACCCGCTCGGGCGGCTTCGCAAGGCAGCCGGTGACCGTGCCGTGGCCGTGCAGGTCGTCGAGCCGGGCGCGTGGCTGACATGGCCGGCGTAGTCCCGTATCCGCGCCTGAATCATTCCTGGCCTTGGGAGAATCCATGAATCGAACACACTGCATTGCAACCGCCGTCGCGCTTTCTTCTTTCTCCATGGCCGCCCTGGCGGCGGAAACCACCAGCCCCAAACGCCCCTCGGTCGAGCAGCTGCAGAAGCTGATCGTCAGCACCTCGCCGCAGACCCGCGTGGATGCTCCGGACAAAGAACGCATCACGGCGCGGCGGATCGATATCGTCGATGAGAACGGGGTGATCCGGATGACGCTCTCGGGCCAGACGCCACCGCCCATCATCGATGGCATCCAGTACAAGCGAGCCTTCAATGTGGCGGGCATTGTGCTGTACGACCACAAGGGGAGCGAGCGCGGTGGCTTTGGAACCGCAGACGTCGAGGGCGGCATGGCCGTACTGGCGCTTGACCACCCGGCCATGGATGCAATTGGCTGGCGCGTGTCGCCCGACGGCGACGTTCGGTTCTCGATCAACCAGGCGCCGCCGCTGATTCGCGAGCCGCGGCTGGACAATCGCCTGATTCCGGGGGTGCAGACGCCAACACGCATCGAGATGGCGGTGGCTGCCGATGGCACCCCTGCCATCGCGCTGAACGATCAACAGGACCGCGCCAGGCTGCGCCTGACCGTAACGCCGGAAGGCTACGGGGCCATCGAGTTCCTGGACGCGCAGGGCAGGGTGATCCATACCCTGGCGCCCGAAGCCCATCGGCAGTGATGGCAGGTTGTCACTGACGCAGCAATCGCCCAACTACCATGGAGCCGGCATGGACACTGAAATACGGCAGCTCGAAGAAGCGCTGCGCATCGCGATGCTCACCAGCGACGTGGCCGCGCTGGATGGCCTGATTGCAGATGCCCTGATCTTTGTGGGGCCTTCGGGCGAAGTGTTTGGCAAGCAGGATGATCTGGCCCTGCATCGTTCAGGGCGCCAGAAGCTGAGCATGGCCGAATGGCAATCGGTGGAGATTGCCCTGCATGATCAAACCGCTGTTGCACTCACCACTGCGGCCCTGGCCGGAACCTTCGATGGCGCAGCCTTCTCTGGCCGCTTCAGGTACTGCCGCTTCTGGGGGAAGACGGCCGGTGTCTGGCAAGTGCTGGGCGGCTCGGTTGTCGCTCTGCCCGCAGCAATGGAGACAATCGCCTAGACAGCTGCGGTGGCTCATGGCCCGGGGTGGACGTTGTTCTCCGCATCCTCCATTCCCGGGCTCACCCGGCGGCCGATGTCCTTCAGCCTTGCCAGCTGGTCGACCATCGACGGTGCATCGTCCAGGCTGCCGACAAAGGTCCACAGGTAGGTCATCACCGCATAGACGTGGCCAGGGGTCACGCCATCGGTCATGGCGAGGCGGCCGATGGTCAAGGCAAACAGCACCGCAGCAGCCGCGCCGACCACCACGAAGGCACCAGCCTCGCGATCGGACAGCAGGATGCGCAGTCGCGACAGGGTGCGGTAGTGGCGGCGCAGTACCGACGGGCCGACCCGGTCGACCAGCCGGATTTCATGCTCCAGCCGGTTGTTCAGGCGGCCGTGCAACTGCTCGTTGCGGCGAGCGAACGAGGGCAGCAACACCAGCGCACCGAGCAGGGCGATGAGGCTGGCGGCCCCCACCAGGGGTTCGATTGCCAGCAGCATCGCCGCCGCGCCGAACATGGAAACGAGCGCAGTGGCGATGATCGGCACGTGCTTCTCGAAGAAGTCGACGAACTCGCGGGCCAGTACCACCCGCGCCGCCGAGGTGGAGGTGGCCTGGCCAAGGCGCCGCTGCGCCTGCACCACGTTTACGGCCAGATCGGCGTAGATACGGGTGAAGGTGCGTGTATCGACCGCACGGCGGGCGGCGCCTACCAGCCAGAACAGCAGCACCACGCCGGCGTAGGAAATGGCATGGCCGACGTTGCCACGGATGATCGCGTCCACCGCGAAGCCGGCGAACAGCGGATAGGCCAGCAGCAGCGCATTCTCCAGCGCCACCAGCGAAAAGGTGCCGGTGAGCTGCCAGGGGTAGGTGCGCAGGATGGCTTTCAGGGTGGCGGCCGCATTCTGCTGGCCGATGCTGCCGGCTGCGACGGCCGGATCGTGTGGGGGCTTCATGGGGACCTGGGCAGATCGAGGATGGGGCAGGGGATCGATGGAGGCATTTCCCCTGATCGCTGCCAGTATCTGCCGTCCTTTGGAGGGAGCATGGAGGGGCGATGGAGATTGCGTGGAGATGCTGGCAGCGTTCAGCGACGGGCGTGCACCGGGCAGGGGAGCTCGACCCGGGGCGAGGCTCGGCATCCATCGGCAATCGAGCCCCTGCCATCGGGTATCTTAAGAGCCCTTTTCCCACCTCCCTTCAAGCGCCTACGCATGCATGCGAATCCGATGACCGTTCGAAACAGGCGATGGCTCGGCAGCGTGGTCGTATCCGCGGCGTTGTTGGCGGCAGGCTGCGCCAGCGAGAGGGCCGCAACGAAGGATCTCGGGGCGGAGATCGACGAAGTTGCCGCGACGCTGATCCAGCGGCCGCTACTTCATTCGACCTCGATCGGCGTCGTGTACCGGGGCGAGGAATTCGTCCGTCATCGCGGCGACATGGAAACCGGCAAGCCTGGCCCTCCAACCGATGCGACCCTCTACGAGATCGGCTCGTTGAGCAAGACCCTGGCCGGCACCCTGATGGCCAATGCCGTTCTGGAACACAAGGTCAGCCTGGACGACGACGTCCGGCAGTACCTGCAGGGTCACTATCCGAACCTGCAGTACAAGGGCGAGCCCATCCGCATCCGCCATCTGCTGTCGCACACCAGCGGCCTGCCGAACATGCTGCCGGAACGTGCGAACACGGTGTTGGAGGACTTCACCGATCATCGTACGCCCAGCGAACTCAACACCCTCTATGCGCACTACGGCAAGGCTGACTTCTTCAAGGATCTGCACGCCGTCGAGATTGACCGGGCACCCGGCAAAGACTACGCCTACTCCAGTGYCGGAACGGAACTGACAGCGCATATCCTGGAAACCGTCTACAACAGCGACTACGAGTCGCTGTTACGCGGATTCCTTGGCGATTCCGCGGCGATGACGGGTCTCAGAATCAGACTCAGCGACAGCGAAGCGCCTCGGCTTGCGGTCGGCTATCACAGCGACAACCCGATGCCGACCACGCCGATGCCACAGCTGCCGTGGGGCGCCTCCGGGAACGTGAAGGCAACTGTCCCGGAAATGGTGAAGTACCTCAGGTTCCAGCTGGCCAACGGGCCGGTGGTAAAGGAGTCGCATCGCCCTCTGGTCACGTTCGATTCGGAGTTCAGCATCGGCTACTTCTGGAATATCGTTTCCGGTGACCAGCTGAAGGGCGTCTACCATGCGCATCATGGTGGCGTACCGCGGTCGCAGTGCTACATCTACATCGTGCCCAAGTACGATCTTGGCATCTTCATCATCACCAACCAAAGCGGCGACCAGACGGCGCGCGCCATGGAGGCTGCGATCGATACGCTGGTCGAAAGAATCGCCGCGCGGGAAGCTCTCGCTGGTAATGATGTTTCCCGATAGAGAGGGTGTTTCCCAGCTGTCCGGTGTGGTGCCGAACAGTGTTGGCGCCCCAGGCAGGAGCATTGCGCGTTGATCACCCGTACGTTGAACAGGATTCTACTGCTCGCAGGCTTGGGGCTTGTCATTGCGCCGAACGCCCCGGCAGCAGAATCGATCCGCACCCCCGTTCCCAGGCAGGATGAAATCGATCAGGCGCTGGCACTTGTGTCCTGCAAGGCGGATCGCACCGCATTCCGGGCGTTGGCCCATCAATTGCGTGACATCGCAACCGGCGGGAAGCCATCGGCCGGCTGGCAGCCGATCACCGGCACGGGTGGGGGTTACAGCAATGCATTGGGCGACATACCCGGCGTTGTCGCGGAAATGAAGCTTCCAGCACCGGCTCTGGTCTTCGGTCATCCGTCCACGCGGCTGATACTGTCGCGCAGTTCCGTGGTGGCTGTCTTCGATGCAGACCTTGCTGCAGACCTCACCAAAGCGCTTTCCCTCGATGGGCCGGGGACGCAGGGCGAACCCGGAGGAATGCGGGTAGTCCAGTCAGCACCGGAAGCCCAGGGCGATGGCATCGAAGTGATGGCACTGGTGGCCCAGCGCATCGAGGCCGACCCGATGCCGATCGCCGTGGCCGGGTGTCTGTACTTCACCCGGTGAAGTGCGCGACGTTCTCATGGACGGGGGGCCTTCCTGGTTCCCGATCTTCGCGCCGGGGCGGTGAACAGAGGGATTCGAGGGCGCGAACCAATCTCGAAATCCTGCGCACGTACGGGCTGTTCGATCCGCAGGAATGCCAGGCTCGCCCTGCGCGGTGAACACTAAACGTTTCGGCGCGTCCCGGTTTCAGTCGTGGTTTCCATCCCTTCGTCGGCCACCACGGGAATTGGTCGCGCGTCCATCAGCAATGTCGATGCGTTTGGCTAGGCTGGATCGATCGACCCCAAGAATGAATGCTCTCGATGAATCGCTGGCTCTTTCTGCTGCTTGCCGCGCTCCCGTTCGCTGCCGGGGCCATCGTCATCCGTGATGATGTCGAAGATGGCAGGTACCGCATCGAACGATCTGACTTCCCGGCGCTGGCGGACATGCCGGGAGAGGGGCACGGCGTTCTCATCGCCCCGCGTTGGGTGCTGACCGCAGCGCATGCAGCGCCGATGGAAGGGATGGGAGCAACGATCGCGATCAATGGCAACGCGTATGGCGTTGAACGCGTGTTCCTGCATCCCGGCTACCGGAGGATGCCCGAGGCCTTGGGCAAGGAGGCGATGGCAACAGGAAGTCCTTCCCGGATCCATGCCTTCCTGGCGGCCTCGGATGACATCGCGCTGATCAAGCTTGCCGCGCCGGTGACCGATGCCACGCCCGTGGCGCTGTATCGTGGTTCAGCAGAGGTCACGCAGGTCGCCGTCCTGATGGGGAAGGGCGCCACCGGCAACGGTGCGGTTGGCCAGTTGCCGGATGCGCCGCACCGTACATCCCTGCGGCGGGCCCACAACACGATTACCGGCGGCAATCAGCGGTATCTCTGGTACCGGTTCGATCCGCCGCCGCAGGGCCTGCCGCTTGAGGGCGTACTGGGAAGTGGAGACAGCGGTGGTCCGCTTGTGGTCAACGACCACGGCACCTGGCAATTGGTGGGACTGGGGTCCTGGATCACGGCCGTACCCGAGCATGCCCTTGAAGCGGGCTTCTATGGCCAGATGGTCCACAACGTTCGCGTGTCACGCTACGTCGACTGGATCGAGGCCGTCATGCGGCAGGGGGACGATAGCCTGCCGCCCAGTAAAACCGGACGCGCCAATGGCTCACTTGGAAATGGACGTCCGTAACAGGTTCGATCGTGAAATCCCGCACAAACTGGTCTGAAGCGGAGCGCGCGCAGATGTGCCGCGCTCAGCGCTCAGCGCCCAGCGCATGTCGCTGAGGTGGCCCGCGGGGCGGGCACCCGCCACACCTGTTGACCATCCTCGTCATTGCCCACGTAGAACGCGATGCGCCCATCCTCCTCGCGGCGAAGCGTCGGACTGAACGTGATGGTGTCCATTTCGCCGCCCTTGCCGATGAAGCGCATTTCACCGCCGCAGACAAAGTTCGAACCGGCCTGCTCTCCCAGCGCACCACAGTTCAGTGGCGAGGATTCGGCGCGGACCAACGGCTTTACCCGAGGCTGGATGCGCCTCTGGTCGGCCAGCTCGCAGAAATGGTCGGCGATGGTGTTGCGCATCTCGGCCTGTGAGGGCATCCATGCGGGGCAGCGGGACGCGTCGTCCTGGCAGCTGCTGGCCGGGGCGGTGGAGGCGGGCAGGGTGGACGGTGCTGCGATCGTCCCGGAAAGCGGCAGCAGGGAAGCTGCGATGGCAAGCAACAGGCGAGTGGAGACGGGCACGCGTATCTCTGGTCAGTTGAGCCCGGCATCGTAACGCAGGGCGCTGGCCATCATTCTCCTGGCGTCCCCGGCGGCAGGCTGTCATCACGCTCGTACCAGGATGGAAGCTCCAGCGCGTGGCTTTTGAGCATGGCCTGGATGCACGCGTGCGCCTGGCCTCTTTCTGCGTGCTCGCATTGGTCCAGAATCTCCGCAGCCAGCGTTTCAAACTGTGGCCAGAACTGCGCTGGATGGCGCGACCGCGCCAACCAGTGCATCAGCATCTCGGCCAGCGCATCAAGCTGCACCTGTATTTCAGGGCGCACGTTCATCCCGGGGCCGCACCCAGATCAAGCGCGACGCGGTAGTGATGGCCGTCGTCGCGCAGCAGGACGGTGAGGTCCGGCTGCAGCACGCCATCCACGTGCAGCGTGGGCTGGTCCTGCGCAGTGCGGGTCACCACGAACTCGTAGAAGCTGCGGCCGAAGCGGTAGCTCAGTTCGAATGACGGCCAGTGATCGGGCAGGCACGGTGCCAACGAAAGACGATCGCCCTGCCGACGTATGCCCAGCAGCGATTCGACCAGCAGGCGATACATCCAACCGGCCGAGCCGGTGTACCACGTCCAGCCGCCTCGCCCGACGTGCGGAGGCACGGCGTAGACGTCGGCTGCCAGCACATAGGGCTCGACGCGGTAGGTCTGGATCGCCTCCGGGTCCAGCGTGTGACTGAGCGGGTTGATCATGCCGGCCAGCTCCCAGGCACGCACCGCATCGCCCTGCTGTGCGAATGCCATGGCCGCCCACACGGCCGCATGGGTGTACTGGCCGCCATTCTCGCGCACGCCAGGTACGTAGCCACGAATATAGCCGGGGTCTTCCGGGGTCTGGTCGAAGGGCGGATCGAGCAGCTGGATCAGCTTGGCGTCCTTTCGCACCAAGTGCGTGTACAGCGAATCCAGCGCCTGCGAGGCACGTTCAGGCGCGGCGACGCCTGACAGCACCGACCAGCTCTGCGAAATCGAATCGATGCGGCATTCTTCGTTCTGTGACGAGCCCAACGGGGCGCCGTTGTCGAACCAGGCGCGGCGATACCATGCCCCGTCCCAGGCATGCTGTTCCAGGTTCTGGCGCAGGCTTTCGGCCTGCTGTTGGCACCACTCCGCACGGGGTGCATCGCCATGCGCGTTGGCCAGCCCGATGAAGCGGCGGAGCGTGTCATGCAGGAAGAAGCCGAGCCACACGCTTTCACCGCGCTGCTGGTCGCCGACGCGGTTCATGCCGTCGTTCCAATCCCCGCTGCCCATCAGTGGCAGGCCACGCTCGCCGAGCAAGCGGCAACCGCGTTCGAGCGCGAGCACGCAGTGCGCATACAGCGTGCCGCGCTGCGTCGAAGGCGTGGGCATGTCGTAATACCCTTCCTCTTCGGGTGTCACCGCGCGCCCCTCGATGTAGCCGACCACTTCGTCCAGCACGCTGGCGTCGCCGGTAACCTCCAGGTAGCGGCATGCGCCCTGCGGCAGCCAGAGGTAATCGTCCGAACAGCGGGTGCGCACGCCGCGACCTTGCGGAGGATGCCACCAGTGCATCACGTCGCCTTCGGTGAACTGGTGTGCAGCGCATAGCAGCAGGTGCTCGCGGGTCAGGTCCGGGCGAGCGTGCACGAGGGCGAGTGCATCCTGCAGCTGGTCGCGGAAACCGAACGCACCGCCTGATTGATAGTAGCCACTGCGCGCCAGGTAGCGGCAGCCCAGCGTCTGGTAGACCAGCCAGCCGTTGGCCAGTGCGTCCAGCGCCGGGTCTGGCGTGCGCACCTGCACCGTGGCCAGCACGTTGCGCCAGTGGATGCGCACGGCGTCCAGCGCGTCGATGGCCTCATGGGCGCCCTGGCGGCTTCGCGCCAACGCCAGCGTTTCCTTGCGGTTGCGCCCGGCGCCAAGGCGGAACGTCGTTTCGCTGCGGTCGCCTGCAGCCAGCAGCAACGGCACCTGGATCGCCGCGCACGGATCCAGACCCGCACCCAGCCGTGAATCCAGGCGCTCGCGACGCAGCGCCGCCGGTGCGTGCAGGCTGCCGTTGCGGCCGATGAACTCCAGTCGGTCACAGGTCCAGCCGCAGCCATCGGCATCGGTGTCGAAGAAGGCCATCCGGCCGCCGAAGTCGGTGCTGTAGGTGTTGCGCGCCAGCAGCGCGCCGCTCTGCGGGTCGCGTTCGGTGAGTACGTGCATGCGCGACTTCGCGCGCAGGTCACCCATCACCCATTCAACGTAGCCGATGGCCGACAACCGCCGTGGCCGGCCCGACAGGTTGTGCAGCCGCAGGACCGAGAACTTCAGCGGCGCGGCGACGTCGACGAAGACCCACAACTCGCTGGCGATGCCGTCTTCTACATGCTCGTAGACCGTGTAGCCGAAGCCATGGCGCGTACGGTACGCGCCGGTGCCACGGCGCGGCAGCGGCATCGGCGACCAGACACGACCGGTGTCCTCGTCGCGCACGTAGAAGGCTTCGCCGCCAGTGTCCGACACCGGATCATTGAGCCAGGGCGTCAGGCGGAATTCGTGTGCATTCTCGAACCATGTGTAGCCCGGTGCACTCTCGCTGACGACCGTGCCCAGGCGGGCGTTGGCGATCACGTTGGCCCATGGCGCCGGCGTCGGCGCGCCTTCGCGTACCACCACGACGTACTCGCGGCCGTCCTCGCTGAAACTGCCGGTGCCGTTGTCGAATCGGCCGGTGCCGCGGTAGGGAAGGAAAGGCCACGGGTCGTCCACTTCTTCGTCGTGCTCGGCGCTCGGCGGCAGTCCGGGCTCCGGGCCCAGGTCGGCAATGATGGGCAGCCCGGGCGTCGCCTCCATCGACAGGGCCAGCTCCTGCTGCAGCGCCTGCGGCACCAGGGCCGGGATCCGTCGCGGAGGCAACGGCTGACGCCCCACCTGCGCGACCAACGTACCGTCTTCGTCGCTGATGACCGCCCGCGCCACCGCCTGCAACAGAATGCGGTCCTCGTGGGTCATGTTCTGCACCGGCCGCACGAAAATGCCGCCGGGGCGGTCGAGCAGGCCGGTCTCCGAACTGGCGGCCACCATCCCCAGGATCTGGTCCTGCAGCTCCTGCCGATAGCCGGCCTTGCTGTCGTTCCAGATGACCAGGTCGGTGTTGAGGCCCTTCTGGCGCCAGTAGGCATGCGCCTGCACCAGTTGCCGGACCAGTTCCACGTTGTCCGCGTCGGTGACCTTCAGCAGCACGATGGGCAGGTCACCGGAGATGGCATGACCCCACAGCCCGGATTGTCCTCGCTGGTTCTGCTGCAGGACGCCTGCACCGGCGCGCAGCAGCGGACCGGCATACAGCACGTGGCTGGCCAGGCGCTCGTACAGCGATGCCTCGGCCTGGCTTGCGTTGATCTGCCGGCGCACCACCTGGCTGTGTGTCCAGGCCAGGTCGAAGACGCGGTCTGCCAGGCGACGATCACGGTATTTGTCCACCAGTGCTTCGCAACCGCCGCGACTGGCGCCGATGCCATACACCATGTCCAGCTGTACGGTCTGCTCGGGCTCAAGCACCACGCGGACGCGGATGGCCACGATCGGGTCCAGCACCGAACCATCGGTGCCGGACAGGTCGGCATCGGTGGTCAATGCCTGCGGCGTGCGCGGCGTGTTGCCACGGCCCAGGAAGCGCGCACGGTCGGTTTCATAGGAGATCGCCACCACTTCCGCATCGTGCACCGCCACCAGATGGAACATCCACGGCGGCACCTCGTCGTGCGAACGTGGCCGGCGCGAGCACAGCACCGCCTGCTTTGCGGCCAGGATCTCGCTCTGCACGAAGAGGTTGCTGAAGGCCGGGTGCGCATCGTCGGCCGCGGCGGGTGCCAGCACCACTTCGGCATAGGTGGTGATCTCCACCGTGCGCGGGCGACGACTGCGGTTGGTCAGGCGCAGGCGCCTGAGCTCGATGTCGTCCTCGGCGGAGATGGCGACCTGCAGGTGGCTCTCGCAGCCGCGGCGCACACCGCGGAATTCCGCCTTGGCGTCAGAGAAGATCGCCTCGTAATTGTCCACTGCCACGCAGGTGGGCTGGTAGGCGGCAGACCAGAACTCGCCGCTGTCCACGTCGCGCAGATAGCAGAACGTGCCCCATGCATCGGTGGTACCGTCCTCGCGCCAGCGGGTAAGCGACAGGTCGCCGTGGCGGCTGTAGCCGCCGCCGGCATGGGTCAGCATGCCGTGGTAGCGACCGTTGGACAGCAGCTGCACTTCCGGGCGCGGGCCACCCGGGTCGCGCAGGACGCGCAGGGACGTCTCGTGCTCGGCCAGTGCCGAGTGCTCGCCAAGCGCTTCGACCTCATGGGGATGGAACACGCCCACGCGCGGGATGCGTTCCTGCAGCAGCAGCAAGGTGGCCTGGAACTCGACATCGGCAAGGAAGCGGCGCTGCATCGGCTGGTCGCGCAGCAGGTAATCCAGCGACAGCAGGCCCATGCCCTGGTGGTGGGCCATGAACGAACGCAACAGGACGTGATCCTGTCCCGGCGGCACCCGGGTGGGCGTGTAGTCGATGGCCTCGTACATGCCGAAACGCCCGCAGAACCCCAATCCTTCCAGCACCTGGAGGTTCTGGCAGGCCGCTTCCGGCGCCACCATCAGTGCCATCATGCTGGCATAGGGTGCGATGACCCGATCCTGCCCAAGGCCGCGTTTGAGCCCCAATCCGGGCACGCCGAACGCCCGGTACTGGTAGTTCAGGCGGGCATCGACGGCGTTGTAGCCGGACTCGGACACGCCCCATGGCAGGTTCAGCGTACGGCCGTAGACGATCTGTGCCTCGACCGCGTGCCGTGCGGTCTGGTCCAGCAACGTGTCCGGATAGCTGGGCATCACCAGCTGCGGCATGAGGTACTCGAACATCGAGCCACTCCATGACAGCAGTGTCGGCGTGCCGTTGACCTCGGTAAGCATGCGGCCGAGCGCGAACCAGCTTTCCTGTGCCAGCTGGCCCTGCGCAATCGCAACGAACGCGCCCAGCCGCGCTTCGGAAGCCAGCAGGTCGTAGAAGCTGTTGTCGAGGCGGTGGTCGTCTACGTTGTAGCCGATCGAAAGCAGGTTGCGGGTACGGTAGAACAGGAACCCGTATTCCATCAGCGAGAACTGCCCGGCGCGGTGCGCCAGGTCCTGCAGCTGCTCGATGCGCGCGCGCGCGTCCGCGCCGGCCGCGCCGGGCAGGGCGGCCAACTGACGCAGGCTTGGCACCGGTGCATCGACGGCCGCGCTGGCATCGGCAGGGATATCGGCAAGCGAGGCGTGGGCGGCATGGCATTCGGCGGCGAACAGGGCCGGCCAATGCAGCTCACCGTCCTCGGGCGAGGCCGGTGCCGGCCATTGCAGCAGCACGGCGTCGGCCAGACCGGCCAGTTCCTGCAGGCGGGCCAGCGACTGCGCCGTCCCGACGGGACGGTCGACACGCGTAGACGCCAGACGCTGGCGAAGATGATTGAGCGCCTCGACCAGCGGCGCATCGTCGGCGCGATGACGCTGCCGCTCCTCTTCCAGCACGCCCAGCGTATCGGCCAGGCCATCGAACGTGTGCGGCGCCAACACCGGCGCATCCACCAGCGCGAGCAGGCCCTGGCGCAGGGTAAGCAGGTGTCCGGCAAGGTTGCCGCTGTCGACGGTGGAGACGTAGCGCGGCGGCAGCGGCGCCAGGGTTTCGGTGTCGTACCAGTTCAGGAAGTGGCCGCGGTGGCGCGGCAGCTGGTCCAGCGTATCGAACGTGCGGGCGGTACGTTCAGCCACCGCGCCCTGCTGCAGATAGCCGAAATCCCACGCAGACAGATTGGCCAGCAGGGACAGGCCGATGTTGGTCGGCGAGGTGCGTCGCGCGACCACCAGCGCCGGATGCTCCTGGATGTTGTCCGGCGGCAGCCAATGATCCTGCTCGCGCACCCAGGCCTGGAAGAAGGACCAGGTGCGCCGCGCAAGCCGGCCCAGGAACGCCCGTTGCGTGACCGACAACTCGGCCACGCTTGCAGCCGGCGGGCGACCCAGCCACGCCATCAATGCCGGCGCAAAGGTCCACGCCAACAACAAGGGCAGGGCGATCGGCAGTGCCTGCGGACGCACGCCGGCCACCACAGCCACCAGCGCGAGCGCCAGCAGCGAGGCCGGCGCCATCACCCGCCATTCCGCGCCACGGTCGCTGCCAAGGCGGCGCTCGACTTCGCTGGAGGGATTCCATTGCAGCAGGTGACGTCGCGTGACGGCCATGCGCCAGAGCGTGCGCAGCACGGCGTCACTGGCCAGCAGTGCTTCGTAGGGCAGGCACGCTATCTGGGTGGACGCGCGCAGCAACGACTGCAACGTGCCGCGCCCGACCTTGATGTAATGCGCTTCCAGCGGGGTGTCTTCCGGAACGCTCAGGCCATCACGCAGCATGCCTATCAGCGGCGGCGCGAACCACAGCGCCAGCACCCACGCGGTCCACGCAGCAGGGTTCCGCGCGTACAGCCAACCGGCTACCAACAGCGCCAGGGCAGCGATCGGCACCACGCTCCGGCGCAGGTTGTCCAGCAACTTGCCGCGCGAGAGCAGGCTGAGCCGGTTGCGCTCCCAACCCGAACCCGGGCGCGGTGTCCACGGCAACAACCACGGCAGCAGCTGCCAGTCGCCACGGATCCAGCGCGCACGGCGCTTGGCGTCGGCGGCGTAGCGCTCGGGATAGTCCTCGTACAGGCGCACATCACTGACCAGGCCTGCGCGTGCATAGCAGCCTTCCAGCAGATCGTGGCTGAGGATGCGGTTCTCGGGCAGGCGGCCCTCCAGCGCATGCTCGAAGGCGTCGACGTCATAGATACCCTTGCCCACGAACGAGCCTTCGTCGAACAGGTCCTGGTAGACGTCGGAAACCATGCGCGTGTACGGATCGATGCCGGGCTCGCTGCCGAACATTCTGGCAAAACGCGAGGTGCGGCGCCGGCCCAGGCTGGTGCCGACGCTGGGCTGCAGGATGCCGTAGCCCTCCACCACGCGTTGCAGCTGCGGATCGAAGCGCGGGCGGTTGAGCGGGTGCGCCAAGGTGGCGACGAACGCGCGTGCCGCATCCCGCGGAAGCTGCGTGTCCGAGTCCAGCGTGATGACGTAACGGACGCCGATCAGGGCCGCCGCGTCTCCGACGATGCGCATGAACGCCGCCGCATCGCCTTGGCGGAGCAGGGCATTGAGCGCGGCCAGCTTGCCTCGCTTGCGCTCGTGGCCCATCCACACACCTTCGCCCGGATTCCATTGCCTGGGCCGGTGCAGCAGGTAGAAGCGGTCGCCGCGCTCGGGCGCGTAGCGATGGTTCAGTTCCTCGATCCGTGCCACGGCGTGCGCAAGCAGAGCGTCGTCCATCGGCGCCTGTGCTGCTGGCGCGTCGAGAAAATCCGTCAACAACACGAAGCGCAGCTGGGGATCGCGGTTGGCCAGGAAACGCACCTCCAGCGCTTCGACCAGAACGTCGATGCCGTCGACGCTGGACAGCATCGAGGGGACCGCGACCACGGTGGCGCACGCGGCAGGAATGCCTTCGCTGAAATCGAGCTTGGGAAGCGGCCTGGGGGCGACCAGCACCGTCGCGGTCCAGTTCACCAGCACGATGCCGAGTTCACTGAACACCAGCAGCCCGAGCAGCGCGGCCAGCCAGACAGGTACCGAGCCGCTGCCGGTTGCCAGCAGGCCGCTGGTGGCCAGCACCGCCAGCAGGCCGATCGGCAGCAGGTACAGCGCAAGCGGCACGCGATGCGCCAGTCGACGTGCCTTGCGGTGGCGCGGTGCTGCCTCGGCCACCGCCGCAACAGTGGTCTGCAGGCCTTCGCCGACCAGCCAGTAGCCCACGTGCGTGCGTGGGCCGTCCGCCGGCGTAGCCGCCCGTGCCAGGTCCAGCGCGATGGTCGCAACGCGTTCCTCGGCGATGCGGCTGCCGCGGGCAATCTTCTCCACCACATGGCGGTAGGCATCGCGGGTGCCGAAATCCATCTGCGCATAGACGCCCATGGGGTCTTCCCGCAGCCGCTGCTCGACCACACTCATGTCTTCGACAAAGGTGCGCCAATCCATGGTGGAGAGGAAACGCAGGCTGCCGATGCTGTTGCCGATGGAGACCTGGTCGGCCGCCTGCTGCTGCCCCTCGGCGGCAACCAGTTCGTCGATGCGCTGCCCAGCCGCTGCCGCCCACTGTTCCAGCCACGCGATGGGCATGGCCCACGCGCCGCCGCGCCCCTGCAGCGAGCGCGTCAGCTCGGCGATGAACGCGCCGGTCAGCGGCGGCGCGGATCGCGCCATGTCGGCAACCACCAGGACCACATCAGTAGGGGTGTCGGACGCCGCGCGATTGAGCTGGTCGGCCCACTGCGCAGCCAGGCGGCGGTCGGTCCCATCGCGCATCACCCGCGCGGCCATGCGCCGCAGGTTCTCCAGCAGCGCCAGGCGCAGCATGATCGGAACGGCCCACAGTTCGCCCAGGCTCAGCGGCGCGAGCGACTGGTACGAGGCGATGAAGCGGCCCAGCGTATCGGCGTCAATGCGGCCGTCACCGTGCGCGATCGCCTGCATCGACAGCTCATACACCCGTGGCAACCCGGCCGATGGGCCGGAGGCAAGTGAAGGCAACTGGCGGCTGTAGCCGCGCGGCAGGTGGCGTCGCGCGGTCTGGATCTGTTCTTCGACCAGGTAGTAGTTGTCGAGCAGCCATTCCCCCGCCGGGGTGACCGGCCGCTGTTCGCGCACCACGCTGCTCAGCAGCGTGTTGGCGTCTTCCAGCACGCGCTCGTTGGCCTGCAGTCGTTCGAGCAGGCGCTCCGGGCTGGGGCGCAACCGCACGCGATGCTGTCGCGCAAGTGCGCGGCCGTACTCCTCCATCTGTTCAACGTTGTACAGCGCGGCACGCAGTGGGCCCTCGGTGGCCTCGATGGCCGGGGCCGAGGCCTGGTGCTCACGCCAGCGCCAACGCACACGACGACGCAGGCGCAGCCAGCGGCCAAAAAGACGACGAAGGTGGGGCATAGGTTACCGATGGGGGCAGGGCGCGTCCTGCATGGTTGCATTGCAGGGGCCGTGGTAACTGTGAAGGCCGGGCCCGGTTGGCGTGGTCGCCGCTCAATGCGGTCTGATCCTGAGGCGACCCGGAGTCAGCAAGGCAAGGGTAGTGCCGGCCGCTGGCCGGCAACGCGCCATCCATCGCGCTCCTCGACTACGATGGATGCCGAGCCTGCTCGGCGCACTTCTTTCTATGTCGAGGCCAAGGCGCGCCCGCGCCGGGTCGCCCCAGGCGAGTGCCCGATGACGCGCTTGTAGGCGCGACTGAAAGCGGCCTGCGACGCGTAGCCGAGGCGCTCTGCCACTACCTCGATCGGTAGGCTCTGGTGGGTCAGCCATTGACTTGCCAATTGCATTCGCAGCTCAGTCACGTACCGCAGGGGTGCGGTTCCAATAACTGTCTGGAACCGATCTGCAAAGACAGAGCGTGAGACGTTGGATTCTGCGGCCAGCGCTTCGACGGTCCAGTCACGCCCGGGGTCTCTGTGCAGGGCAAGCAACGACAGCGATAGACGCGGGTCGCGCATGGCCATGACCAGGCCGGATGCGCCGTCGCAACCGCGCTCGACCCAGTCACGAACGATCATGGCGGCCACTGCATCCGCCAGCCGGGAGAGTATTCCTGCATATCCGATACGTCCGGAGCAGACCTCGCGCTTCATCGCGTCGACCATGGGCAACAGCCCAGGGAACTGCGTGCCGTTGCCATCGGCCAACATCACCGCCGGCATCACCTTGCTCAGCCCTTGCATGCCGCCCAGATCGAACACCATGCAGCCGTGGAAGAGCACTGCGCTCGGCACGGCGTGCGTGCTCGGGCACGTGTCTATGCCGCTCACCGCGTCACCCAGCGGGGCTGCGTCTATCGTTTCCAGGCACTGGACGGGGTGCTCGTCGCCCGACAGCAACGCGTGTCCTTCTCCGCGGGGAAGAAGCACGACATCCCCGTCAGACAGGCGGTGTTGGCTGCCGTCCGCGCCACGAAGAACGGCAGTGCCCACTGCCAGGTAATGGAAGTAGGCATGGCCTGGCTTCGGAGGAAATCCAAGCCCAAAGGTCGGCCCGGTCTGAATGCGTCGGTATTGAACGCCATGCAGCCGCATGCCGGTCAGCAGCTCGCTGATCAGGTCGGTGGGCTGGGATGGAGCGTGGCTCATGAGACGACCCGGGGTTTCGATCAAAAATACAGGTCATGCAATCATAGATCATCCGGGCGTGGCTCCCTAGACTCTCGGCTGCACGATTGCACTGGGATCTTTGATGAGTAATGACGTAGCTGATGCCGCAGACGCACCTGATTCTGTGGCCTGGAGTAGCGGGGAACCTTCTTCGTCGGCATGGGTAGCGGTGTTTTCGCTGGCCATGGGTGTCTTCGGGCTGCTCACCGCCGAATATCTGCCTGCCAGCCTGCTGACGCCGATGGCGGCGGACCTTGGGGTGTCGGAGGCGCTGGCTGGTCAAGCAGTGACGGTCACCGCTGTAGTGGCCCTGTTCGCTGGCCTGCTGGTGCCGCGGCTCACCCGTTCGATAGACCGGCGCCTGGTGCTGTTGAGTTTCACGGGTCTGATGATCCTCTCCAACGCCCTGGTGGCATTGTCGTCCAGCATGGGCGTCCTGCTGGTGATGCGCGTCCTTCTGGGCATCGCGCTGGGCGGTTTCTGGAGCATGGCAGCGGCCGTGGCCATGCGGTTGGTGCCGCCGCAGCGCGTGCCTCGCGCGCTTTCCATCATTTTCAGCGGCATTGCGGTCGGCACCGTGGTTTCCGTTCCTTTGGGGAGCTACCTGGGAGGTCTGCTGGGCTGGCGCAGCGCCTTCTGGGCTGCGACGGCGGTAGGTGGACTCACGTTTGCGTTCCAGTGGTTCACGCTGCCCCGAATGGCCCCGCGCAAGGCGGCAGTCCCAGAGTCGGTGGTGGGGCTCCTGCGCCGGCCAGGCGTTGCGGTAGGCATGCTGGGCTGCGTTCTGGCGCACACCGGTCAGTACTCGCTCTTTACGTACATCCGCCCAACGTTGGAGAGCCTGGGGCAGATGAGCGCGGATGGCCTGGCGCTGATTCTGCTGGGATTCGGGGTGGCGAATTTCGTTGGCACCCTGCTGGCCGGCTGGCTCATGGAGCGCAGCTTGAAAGTCACGTTGGTGATCATGCCCGCCTTGGTTGGCGCAGCCGCGCTGGGCATGCTCCTGTTTCCGGTGGGCGTTGGCGGGCTGTCGGTCCTGGTCGCGCTCTGGGGCCTGGCCTTCGGTGGCGTGCCCGTGGCCTGGTCGAGCTGGGTTGCACGTGCGGTGCCCGATCAGGCCGAGAGCGCCGGCGGGATGGTGGTCGCTGCTGTGCAGTCTTCCATCGCCGCGGGTGCCGCTTTGGGCGGCCTGGTGTTCGGGTTCGGGGGCATTGTTGCCGTGCTCACCGTTGCTGCGGCGGTGATGCTCATCGCGAGCCTGCTCATTGCGTTCCGTGTCAGGGTGAGTTCGGCGACGTTGTCGGCGGGTCCGGTGTTTCACATCTAGCCGTCATCTGTCCTGAGCGTCCTACTGGGTATCAAGCCGGTGATCGACCGGGTATTTTCGTGCGCTGAAGTACCTGAGGCGTTCAGCCGGCGCGGGCAATGCTGGACGCGCTGATCTTGTCGGCCTGGTGTCGCCCCGGACCTCAGGCATCTCGCCTCAGCCAGGCCACCAGCGCCGAAAATGCCGGCGAGGGCTGCCGACGGTTCGGGTAATACAGGTGATAACCGGGGAAAGGCAAGCACCACTTGTCCAGCACGGCAACCAGCCGCCCCTCGGCAATGTGGTCGGCAACCATCGGCTCAGGCGCATACGCCAGGCCCAGTCCATCCAGTGCGGCATTGATGACGTGGATCATGCTGTTGAACACCAGTTGCCCATCACCGCGCACGGTGAATTCCTTGCCCTTCTCTTCGAACTCCCAGGCATAGATGGCGCCGTTCGGGCGATGCCGGATGTGCACGCAGCGATGTTGCGTGATATCGGCAGGCTTCCTTGGCTTGGCGTGCCTCTCGAAGTAGTCGGGGGATCCAACCACCACCAGGCGCCAATCCGGTCCGACCCTGACCGCGATCATGTCCTTGCTGAGCGCCTCACCCAGCCGGATGCCGGCGTCGAAGCGCTGTTCAACCACATTGGTGAAGCCGTAATCGACGTAGAACTCAAGTGTGATGTCCGGATACTCGGCGAGGAAACCGGCAAGGCGAGGGCGGACGATGGTCTCCATGGAATCGTCCGTACAGGAGATACGAAGAGTTCCGGCCGGGCGGTCGCGCAGATCCCCCAGTGCCTCGACGCTGGCGACGATGGCCTCGAAATGCGGTGCAATGGAGCGCATCAGGCGCTCGCCCGCCTCGGTCAGGGAGACGTTGCGCGTGGTCCGGGCCAGCAGGCGGATGCCCAGGCGCTCTTCCAGCAGCCGCATGGAATGGCTGAGCGCTGAGGGCGTAACACCGAGGCGGACAGCTGCCCTGGTGAAGCTCTGCTCCTGTGCCACCACCAGGAAGGCTTGCAGATCATTGGTCTTCACGCCGTTCATGGGCCAATTGTGAGCGCAACTCAATAATGCATCAACTTTCAGCCGGCTTATCGCGGTAGCGGGCGGCGCCTATCGTGGCGACCTGAGTCCCCACTGAGGCCGTCCGCACATGAAACCCACCACGCTGCTGTTGGCACTGATCGCCAGCCATTTCGTTCCGCAGTCGGCCTTGTCCGCTGAGGCGTCGGCGGCCACAAGAACCGCTGGCGCCGACAATTTCTACAGAAGCGCCAGCGTAAAAGGCGAGCGCGTCAGCTTCCGCAACCAGTACCAGATGGAAGTGGTCGGGACGCTGTACCGGCCTCAGGGCCTGACGCATGGCGGCCGCGCACCCGCCGTGGTGGTCGGACACCCGATGGGCGCGGTAAAGGAGCAGAGCTCACAGCTGTATGCGCAGAAGCTGGCTGAGCAGGGTTTCGTTACGTTGGCGATCGATCTTTCCTTCTGGGGAGAGAGCGCGGGTACCCCGCGGCACCTGGTGTCGCCTGAAATCTATTCGGACGACGTCAGCGCGGCGGTGGAGTTCCTGAGCACGCAGTCGTTCGTGGATCCGCAGCGGATTGGTGGCCTGGGTATCTGTGGCAGTGGCAGTTTCGTGATCAGCGCAGCCAAGATCGACCCGCGCATCAAGGCAATCGCTACGGTCAGCATGTATGACATGGGCGCCGCCGCGCGCCAAGGTCTGAACCACGCGCAATCGCTGGAGCAGCGCAGGCAGATGATCAAGGCTGCAACGGACCAGCGTCTGGTCGAGTTCAACGGCGGGCCGGCAGTCCATGTACCTGGCACCGTGAACAAGCTCGAGGCCGATACGTCCGAAGTGCAGCGCGAGTTCTTTGATTTCTACCGCACGTCGCGTGGCGCTTACACTGCCGAAGGCGAGCGCAGCGACTTGACCACCCAGCCGCTGTTCAGCAGCTTGGTCAAGTTCGTCAATTTCTACCCCTTCAACGATATCGAGACCATCTCGCCCAGACCGATGCTGTTCATCTCTGGCGACCACGCCCACTCGCGTGAGTTCAGCGAGGACGCGTACCGCAGGGCAGGGCAGCCGAAGGAGCTCTACTGGGTGAAGGATGCCGGTCATGTAGACCTGTATGACCGCACCGACCTGATTCCCTTCGCAAGGTTGGCGACGTTCTTCCAGCAAGGCCTGGCTGGGAAATGAGCAGCAACGACGCGACGTCCGACCGGGCCAACTGGGGCGGGGTGCTGGCAATGACGCTGTGCGTGTTCGCACTGATCGCCTCTGAATTCATGCCGGTGAGCCTGCTTACGCCCTTGGCGGCTGACCTTGGCGTGAGCGAAGGGCTGGCCGGGTATGGGATTGCCATCTCTGGTGCCTTCGCCGTGCTGACCAGCCTGTCGATCTCCCGCTTGGCCGGGAGCATCAACCGGAAGACAGTGCTGCTGACGCTCACCGCATTGATGGCGGTATCCGGCGTGGTGGTGGCATTGGCTCCCAGCTACCCGATCTACATGATGGGCCGGGCATTGATCGGCGTGGTGATCGGTGGCTTCTGGTCGTTGTCTGCGGCTACGGCCATGCGGCTGGTGCCAGCAGCGCGGGTGCCGCGAGCACTGGCGATCTTCAATGGCGGCAACGCGCTGGCAACGGTAGTGGCTGCCCCCTTGGGCAGCTACCTTGGCGGCGTGATCGGATGGCGTGGGGCATTCCTGTGCCTCCTGCCTGTGGCCGCCATCGCGCTGGCATGGCAGTGGCTGTGTCTTCCTTCCATGGCCGCAGAACGACGGCAATCCCGGGGCGGGGTGCTGGCCCTGTTGCGGCGGCGGGTGGTGATGTTGGGAATGGCGGCGTGCGGCATCTTCTTCATGGGGCAGTTTGCCTTGTTCACCTATGTGCGCCCGTTCCTGGAAAAGGTCACGGGTGCAGGGGAATCCGCCGTTCCGCTGGTGCTGCTGGCCATTGGTGCAAGCGGCGTTGTGGGCACGCTCGCGATCGGGGCATTCATCAGGCGTGGTCTTTATCGCACACTGGTGGCCGTCCCGATCCTGATGGCGGTGATTGCCGCGGCGCTCGTGGCGCTGGGGCCTCAACTCTGGCCGACGGCCGCACTGTTTTCGGTATGGGGTCTGCTGGCCACGGCTGCGCCGGTGGGTTGGTGGAGCTGGCTGGCACGCACGTTCACCAACAACGCTGAAGCGGGCGGCGGGCTGATGGTAGCGGTGGTGCAGTGCTCGATCGCGCTGGGTTCCAGCCTTGGCGGCCTGCTGCTGGACAGTGCCGGTTTCGCCTGCACATTCCTGGCCAGTGCGGGCTTGCTGCTGTTCGCGGCATTGCTCGCCTATGTCACGGCCGCCGATGCTGCGTCCACATCCGGCTCGGCGGTTGCCGTAGAGGCATGAGGCTGATGAGGCGCGCGACGAGGATCATTGGGCAGCTGCTTTCGCTTTGCCTTGCCTGCTCTTCTGCCGGAGCTGAAAATCAAACAGCCGCCGGGCGGGTGGTGGACCGATACCCAAACGGTCACCATTTGCCGGCGTGACGGCGCGGCGCTACGCTTCCACGATGTCTACTTCGACCTCCGCAGCACTCGACGGCGGGCGCGGCCCCGCCGAGCACGACGTGCGCACCCAGATCATCGTGGCCGCCACCGCGCATTTCAGCCATTACGGCTACGACAAGACCACGGTGTCCGACCTTGCCAAAGCCATCGGTTTTTCCAAGGCTTACATCTACAAGTTTTTTGCCTCCAAGCAGGCCATTGGTGAGGTGATCTGCGCCAATTGCCTCGGTCAGATCGAAAGCGAGGTTCGTCAGGCCCTGCAGGGGGTGCAAGCGCCTGACGATAGGCTGCGTGTGTTGTTCACCGTCATTGTGGAGGCCGGTCTTCGCCTGTTTCTGCAGGATCGGCGCCTGTATGAAATCGCCGTCGCCGCCGCGACGGATCAATGGCCATCAGCGAAGGCGTATCAAGACCGGATCGGGCAGCTTGTTGAAAACATCATCAAGGAGGGACGTGCCTGCGGAGCGTTCGAGAGCCGGACATCACTTGAAGAGACCGGCCGCGCGGTCTATCAGGTCCTRCTTCCTTATCTGAACCCGGTGACGCTGCCGCACCTGGCGCCCTTGCACGAAGAAGCGCCCAAAGCCTTGCAGGAGCTGGTCCTCAGGAGCTTGCAGCCACACCGGTAGTGACTATTGACGAAATGAGTCACTAGGAACAAAATGCGTCCGGACACCCCACTCCGGAAGGCCGCATGCGTCGCCGTTTTGTACTCCCAGCCATTTCCTGTGTTGTTCCGTTGCTCCTTGTGGCCTGCAGCAGGACGGGTGAAAGCGACCCCCGAACCGCGCCGCCCATCGTCCGGGTCGCCCAGGTGCAGCCGGACACGGGAAATGCGCGGACCTTCACTGGCATCGTCGCCGCACGGGTGCAGAGCGATCTGGCCTTCCGGGTGGGGGGCAAGATCACCGAGCGCCTGGTCGAGACGGGGCAGACGGTCAAGCGCGGCGACGTGCTGTATCGAATTGATCCCATCGATCTGAACCTGGCCGCAGCGTCCCAGCAGCAGGCCGTCATCGCAGCCCGTGCGCAGAATGTGCAAGCCACCGCGGACGAGGCGCGCTATCGCGACCTGGCGGCCAAGGGCGTTGTATCCCGGTCGGCCTACGATCAGATCAAGGCTGCCGCAGACGCGGCGTCCGCGCAGCTCAAGGCAGCCGAAGCCCAAGCCCGTGTCGCGCGCAATGCCAGTCAGTACACGGCACTTGTTGCCGATGCCGATGGGGTGGTCATGAACATTCTGGCCGAGCCCGGCCAGGTCGTTGCAGCGGGGCAGATCGTCGCCCGGCTTGTCCGTGCAGGCAGCCGCGAGGCCGTCGTCCAGCTGCCCGAGACACTTCGGCCGCAGATCGGCTCGGCAGCGTCCGCTTCCCTGTTCGGGGCAAGTGGCAGGATTCCGGCACGGTTGCGTGTGCTCTCTGAATCGGCAGACCCCGCAACCCGCACCTTTGAGGCCCGCTACACCCTGGAGGACGGCAGCACGGCATTGCCGTTGGGATCCACCGTGGCGGTAGCGGTTGAAGGCACCGCAGCTGCAGGCAGGGCGGGGGGCGTTGAGGTCCCATTGGGCGCGGTGTTCGATCCCGGCAACGGGGCCGGTGTCTGGGTCATCGGGGGCGAGCCACTCAAAGCCCGTTGGACGCCGGTAGTGGTCAAGCAATTGGGTGACGACCAGGCCCTGGTTGAGGGCGCGTTGAGTGCATCCGACCGCGTGGCCGCGCTGGGCGCGCACCTGCTCCGCGAAGGGCAGGTGGTTCGCCTGGCCGATACCGCCACGACCACCGCTGGCAAGGGAGCCCACCCGTGAGTGGGTTCAACCTGTCGGCGCTTGCGGTGCGCGAGCGCGCGATTACCGTCTTTCTGATCTTCCTGGTCTCGGTTGCCGGCATCGTGTCATTCTTCCAGCTGGGCCGCGCAGAGGACCCGGCGTTCACTGTCAAGGTGATGACAGTGATCACGGCGTGGCCGGGTGCCACGCCCACGGAGATGCAGGACCAGGTGGCCGAGAAGCTGGAAAAACGCCTGCAGGAGCTGCGCTGGTATGACCGCAGCGAAACATATACGCGTCCCGGCCTGTCTTTCACCACGCTGACCCTGCAGGACGGTACGCCTCCTTCGGAGGTGCAGGAAGAGTTCTACCAGGCGCGCAAGAAGATGGCCGACGAAGCCGCAAACCTGCCCGCAGGTGTCATCGGCCCAATGGTCAATGACGAATACGCCGATGTCACCTTCGCGCTGTTCGCGTTGAAAGCCAAGGGCGAGCCGTTCCGCGCGCTTGCACGTGACGCCGAAACCCTTCGCCAGCGCCTGCTGCATGTCCCGGGGGTAAAGAAGGTCAATATCATCGGCGAGCAGTCCGAGCGGATCTATGTGGAGCTTTCCCACCAACGTCTGGCCAACCTGGGCATCACGCCGCAGGCAGTGTTCGCCGCGCTGAACGGGCAGAACGCGTTGACGCCCGCCGGCTCCGTGGAGGCCAAGGGCCCGCAGATTTTCATCCGCCTCGACGGCGCGCTGGATCAGCTGCAGAAGATCCGGGATACCCCCATCGTTGCGCAGGGCAGGACGCTGAAGCTGCAGGACATCGCCACCGTCAAGCGCGGCTATGAAGATCCGTCGACCTTCATGATCCGCAACGGGGGCGAGCCCGCCATGCTGCTCGGGATCGTCATGCGCGACGGCTGGAACGGCCTGGATCTGGGCGCCTCGCTCGACGCTGAGGTCAAGAAGATCAACGACGGCCTGCCGGTGGGGATGGCCTTGGAGAAAGTCACCGATCAGGCGGTGAACATCAGCGCCTCGGTCGACGAGTTCATGATGAAGTTCTTCGTCGCACTGCTGGTGGTGATGGTGGTGTGCTTCGTCAGCATGGGCTGGCGCGTCGGCATCGTGGTGGCAGCTGCCGTACCGTTGACGCTGGCCGCGGTGTTCATGGTGATGGCTGCCACCGGAAAGAACTTTGATCGCATCACGCTCGGTTCGCTGATCCTGGCGCTGGGCTTGCTGGTCGATGACGCGATCATTGCCATCGAAATGATGGTGGTGAAGATGGAAGAGGGCTACAGCCGGATCAAGGCATCGGCCTATGCCTGGAGCCATACGGCGGCGCCGATGCTGGCCGGCACCCTGGTCACGGCCGTGGGCTTCATGCCCAATGGCTTTGCCCGCTCAACTGCCGGCGAATACACCAGCAACATGTTCTGGATCGTCGGCATTGCGCTGATCGTGTCGTGGGTGGTCGCGGTGTTCTTCACGCCCTATCTTGGCGTGAAGCTTCTGCCTGAACTGAAGGCCGTGGAGCGCGGCCACAGCAGTCTCTACGATACGCCGCGCTACAACCGCTTCCGGTCAATCCTGGCGCGCGTGATTGCGCGCAAGTGGCTGGCCGCAGGTTCGGTGATCGGCCTGTTCGTGCTTTCGGTGGCAGGCATGGGGTTGGTGAAGAAGCAGTTCTTCCCCATCTCTGATCGCCCGGAGGTACTGGTCGAGGTACAGATGCCCTACGGCACCGCCATCGAACAGACCAGCCTGGCGGCCAGGAAGGTGGAGAAGTGGCTGTCCGCGCAGGAGGAGTCGAAGATCGTCACGGCCTACATCGGCCAGGGCGCGCCGCGCTTCTACCTCGCCATTTCGCCGGAGCTCCCCGATCCCGCGTTTGCCAAGATCGTCGTCCGCACCGACAGCCAGCAACAGCGCGACGCGCTGAAGGCAAGGCTCCGCCAGGCAGTGGCGGAGGGACTGGCGCCTGAAGCACGCGTGCGCGTCACGCAGCTGGTGTTCGGGCCTTACTCGCCTTATCCGGTGGCCTATCGGGTCAGTGGCCCGGATCCGGATGTCATCCGGGGCATTGCGGCCAAGGTGGAGCAGATCATGCACGCCAGCCCGATGATGCGGACCGTGAACACCGACTGGGGCGTTCGCACGCCAACGTTGCACTTCACGTTGGACCAGGACCGCCTGCAGGCGATGGGCATGACCTCTGCGTCTGTCTCGCAGCAGTTGCAGTTCTTCCTCAGCGGGGTGCCGGTCACTGCCGTTCGTGAGGACATCCGCACCGTCGAAGTGGTTGCCCGATCTGGCGGGGATACGCGCCTGGACCCGGCGCGCATTGCCGATTTCACTTTGGTCGGCGTCGGTGGCCAGCGCGTGCCGTTGTCCCAGATCGGCGCTGTCGAAGTGCGCATGGAAGAGCCGGTACTGCGGCGGCGCGATCGCGTGCCGACCATCACCGTGCGCGGTGATATCGACGATGCCCTGCAGCCACCGGACGTATCGGCGGCCATCAGCAGGCAGCTTCAGCCACTCATCGCCTCGCTTCCCGAGGGGTATGCCATTGCCCAGGCCGGCGCCATTGAAGAGTCCGGCAAGGCGATGAGCGCCATGCTGCCGCTGTTCCCGATCATGCTGGCGATCACCTTGCTGATCATCATCCTGCAGGTGCGCTCGATCTCCGCAATGATCATGGTCTTCATGACCAGCCCCCTCGGCCTGATCGGCGTGGTCCCGACCCTGCTGTTGTTCCAGCAGCCGTTTGGCATCAACGCCCTGGTTGGACTGATTGCATTGTCGGGCATCCTGATGCGCAACACGCTCATCCTTATCGGTCAGATCCACGAAAACGAAGAAGCCGGGATGGAAACCTTCCACGCGATCATCGAGGCGACGGTTCACCGGGCGCGCCCGGTGATCCTGACCTCCCTGGCAGCGGTGCTGGCCTTCATTCCGCTGACCCATTCGGTGTTCTGGGGAACGCTTGCCTACACGTTGATCGGCGGCACCATCGCCGGCACCGTGATGACGCTGGTCTTCCTCCCGGCGATGTATGCCATCTGGTTCAAGGTCCGAGCGGACAAGACCCGCGTTGCCTGAAAGTGGCTTGGATCTCTTTTACATGGGAAGTGAGTCATGAACATTGCCGACAAAGATCGCATCGTAGTGACCGGAATGGGTGTGGTGAGCCCGCTGGGCTGCGGCGTGGAAACGGTGTGGTCGCGCCTGCTGGCGGGACGTTCCGGAATTGGCCCGCTGGGCGATGCGCTTTCCGCCGGAACGGGCTGCGACGTAGGCGGCCGCGTGCCCGACCGGGTGCAGGATCCTGAGGCGGGCTTCGACTCCAGCGACATCATCGCGCCGAAAGATCTGAAGAAGATGGACCGGTTTGTCGAGTTTGCGCTGGTAGCCGCCCACGAAGCGCTTGCGCAGGCCGGGTGGCGTGAGGCTGATGAGCGTGGCCTGCTGCGAACGGCGACCGTGATTGCGACGGGGATCGGTGGCTTTGGATCCATCGTCAATGCGGTGCACACCACCGAAAGCCGTGGGCCTGGCCGGTTGTCGCCTTTCACTGCGCCTACCTTCCTGGCCAATATGGCGGCAGGGCAGGCGTCGATCCGGTACGGGTTCAAGGGGCCGCAGAGCGCACCCGTCACGGCATGCGCGGCGGGCGTCCAAGCCATTGGTGATGCGGCGCGCCTCATCCGGTCCGGCGATGCGGACATTGCACTGTGTGGTGGCGCGGAAGCTGCGATGCATCGGGTCAGCCTGGGCGGCTTTGCGGCGGCCAAGGCACTGAGCACGTCGTTCAACGACACGCCACAGGCAGCGTCCCGGCCGTTTGATGAGCAGCGGGACGGCTTCGTCATGTCCGAAGGGGCAGGGCTGCTGGTGATCGAGCGGCTGGATCATGCGCTGGCGCGTGGCGCCACCCCGCTGGCCGAGCTGGTCGGCTACGGCACCACCTCCGATGCGTATCATCTGACTGCGGGCCCCGACGACGGCAGTGGTGCGCGCAGGGCGATGGAGATCGCGCTGGCGCAGGCGGGCATTGCCGCCGGGCAGGTCGACCACATCAACGCGCACGCAACCTCGACCCAGGTGGGGGATCGGGCAGAGCTTGCGGCCATGCGTGCCCTGTTCGGTGCCCGCCCAGATCTTCTGATCTCTGCCACCAAGTCCAGCACCGGGCACCTGCTCGGGGCAGCTGGCGGCATCGAAGCCATCTTTACCGTGCTTGCTTTGCGCGATCAGGTCGCACCAGCGACACTCAACCTCGGCCGCCCCGATCCGTTGGCCGAAGGGCTTTCGATCGTCGCCGGCGTGCCGCGCAAGGCTGGCATCGAGTTCGCGTTGACCAATGGATTTGGTTTTGGCGGCGTCAATGCCAGTGCACTGTTCAGGCGCATGTGAGCGTGGCTGCCTCCAGCGGCTTCCCAAGCAAAACCGCCCTGCGCTGGGAAGGTGCACGGGCGTTGAGCCGGCGCTGGATGCTGGATGCCGCCGGCACTGTGTTTGCTGAAGAAGGGTTCGAGAACGCGACGATGAAGCGTATTGCCGAGGTCTGTGGCGTCACCAAGGCCACGATCTATGCGCACTATCGTGACAAGGCGCGGCTCTACAAGGCGGTCATGGACGGCCATCTGGCATCGATACCGGATGCCCGGCTCGACCCGCACGGAGCAATGGATCTTGGTGATGTGCTGATGCGCATCAGTGGCGGCATCGAACGGTTGGCAGCGGACCCGCCATGCCAGGCCTTCTGCCGGACGCTGTCGCGTTCTGATCATGCACGTGATGTCTACATGGAACACTGGAGCACGAAACTGGAACCGTATCTGGACCTTGCGACACGAGCGATGGCGAGCGCCCCGGTCCGCTCGAGCCACCCGGGTGACAGTGAGAAGTTCCTCAGGCTCATCCTCACAGAACATGGCCTGCCTCATGGGGCGATGCCCGTGTCCGGGAGTGAAGCAACCGTGGGGCTCTTCATGCGCGCCTATGGGATGACGCTGCCGGAGGCCTGAAAGACTCCCCGGGAACATTGAGTCGACGCCTCAAGGCCATCCGGCTTTCGCCATGGCCCGACCAGGCATTCAGCGCACGCTCGATTTCAGTCCAGGAAGCATGACTTCATGCACTGCAGATTGACTACAAATGTAGTCATTATCTCTGTGTCCATTGAAGGATCCTGCCATGAGAGCACCTCTGCTTGCCTGCCTGTTCTTCCTGGCGCTACGCCCGTTTGCGGCCGCAGCCAACACGCCTGATGCCTTGGCAGCGATAGAGCGGAATGCCCGCAACGCGCATTCCGACGCGGTCTACATTGAAAGCGGGCGCGGGGTGCTGCTGCAGATCGCGCCGGCAGCCGGTGAAGACCGCATCCACCTGATGTCGGCGACCAAGTCCGTCGTCGCCCTGGCCATCGGGCTGCTGCTCGATGACGGCAAGCTCGCATCCATCGACGAACCGGTCAGCACGGTGTACCCGGAATGGCGCCAGGGCAGGAAGCGGGACATCACGATCCGGATGTTGATGGACCACACCTCCGGCCTGCAGAACGTGGCCAACGCGGGGGTGGAACTGGAGGGCGCGCCGGATCTGGTGAAGCTGGCGCTGGCGGCCGAGGTGTCCAGCGATCCAGGCACCACCTTCGCCTACAACAACAAGGCGACCAATCTTCTGCCGGACATCGTGCAGCGGCTTGCCGGCAAGCCACTGGATGTCTATCTGGACGAACGGTTGTTCAAGCCGCTTGGCATCACCGGCCATGCATGGATGAAGGACCAGGCCGGGACGCCCATGGGCATGGCCGGACTGTCGTTGTCGGCGGTTGATCTTGCAGCGATCGGACGATTGATGCTGGACGGCGGCGTCACCCCGGACGGCAAGCGGTTGCTGAGCGAACGCTCGGTAGCGTTGATGACCGCCGAAAGCGCGCGTTCCCCCGACGTCGGCCTGTTGTGGTGGCGCATCCCCGCATGGGAGCACTACCGATTGAAGGCCGGTGCAGCCACGCTTCTGAGCGCTCGCAGCATGGATGCCGTGATGCTGGACGCGCTGCTGGCCGCCGACGGCCAGGTATTTGACAGCAAGTCAGCGCTGATCAGCTTCCTGGCCGAACGGCTGGGACCGAGCTGGCCACAGCGCTACGCTGCGGAAATCACTGGGCGTGGACTGAAGCTCGGCGACATCTTCGACATCGACCGAGGGCCGGTAGTGGCATACGCCGCCAACGGCTATCTCGGCCAGCACCTGGTCATTGTTCCCGACAAGGGCGTGGTGGCGGTAAGGCAGATTCAACGGCGGGAGAGCCACAGCGCCCCGCTCGACGATTACGCCGCGTTTCCCATGGATGTACTGCGGCTGGCAGAGACGCTGTGACCGGCCAGTACGCTAGGGAATGCGGCAGCTCGCGAACACATCCAGTCCCGGCTGGTAGATACCGCTGCTGATAGCGAACAGTCCCAGCAGGGAGTGGAAGAGATTGTCGTGGCTGTAGGATCCGGTGCCCGCAGCATGGCGCAGGCAGCCAGATCAAGGCGGGCATGGGTTGCAAAGCCCGGGGAGAACCACATCACCATCGGCACCTGGGTCTGCTCGCGTGGCGCAATGAAGTAGGGCGTTCCGTGCAGATGCAGGCCGCGCTCGCCAAGCGACTCGCCGTGATCGGAGACATAGATCAGTGCAACGTCACGCTGCTCCGAATAGGTCTGCAGCAGGTCGATGGCCTTGCCCAGCAGCCGGTCGGTATAGACCAGCGTATTGTCGTAGGTGTTGGTCAGCCAGCACGCTCTGCACCTGCCGGCCCTGGGCACGGCGGACCAGCGCCTTGATGCGCGCGTCCAGCTCCTTCAGGGAAAAGGGCTTGACCAGGTAATCATCCGCACCCAGCGCGAGCCCCTGCACGCGGTCTTCCACCGGATCACGGGCGGTCAGCATCAGGATCGGAACCGGGTTCTGGAACTTCTCGCGGAGTGTCTGGCACAGTGCCATGCCATCAAGACGGGGCAGCATCAGGTCCAGCAGGATGGCATCGTAATCATTCTGCGTTGCCCTGCGCAGGCCGCTGGCACCATCCCGTGCGTCGTCAAGTACGTAGCCCAGTGGCTCGAAGAACGCGTAAAGGTTGGCAACCAGCTCGGGGTTGTCTTCAATGATGAGCAGTCGTGTCATTGGCTACGTGCATCCGTGCATGAGCACCGGACTTTGGACGATCACCTGTGGTTTGCCAAGTGCGGGGAGGTGCTGCAGGCCATCGCCGGGCGCGGCGACAGGCGGCTGTGATAGCGTGCCAGGATGAAGATCCTTGCCATATCCGGTAGTGCACGCCGGCTGTCCACCAACACCGCATTGCTGAGGGCGCTGGAAGAAATCGCGCCGCCGGATATCGAGCTGACGACCTGCGCCGATCTCGGCGGACTTCCCGTTTTCTCTCCCGACCTTGAAGATCTGCCCTTGCATGACAGCGTCGTGCGCTTCAAGCACTGCATTGAAGCCAGCGATGGCATCCTGATTTCAAGCCCCGAGTACGCAAGAGGCATTCCCGGCGGCCTGAAGAACGCCATGGATTGGCTGGTATCGGGCGACCTTGTGGTTGCAAAGCCCATCGCCTTGGTGCACGCCTCGCATCGCGGCGACGACATGCTCGCGTCTCTCCGGCTTGTGCTGTCGACCATCAGTTCCCGCTTCAACGAGGAACTGTTCCTGCGCTTTCCTTTCATGAAGATGGAGCCGGAGGCCATTGCCAGTGCTGTAAGACAACCGGTCAATCGCGCGCCGGCAGAGGCCTTTCTTCAGGAATTCGCCCGCTACTGCGGCCGACCGCAGGGTGATCGCGCATGATCGATAGCGCGGCCTGCTGACAAGGGCCGTCCGGACACGCACCGTGCGTCCGCAAGGCCCGGCCATGCGCTTGCGGCGTCAGCGGGTCACAGGGGTGCAGATGGGAATAGCCTGCAGCGTCCACGAACTGCGGCAGCGTCCACAGCTGGCCATTGGGCCCCCAGCGCCTGCAGACGCTGTACATGTCGCCGGCAATGAGGGTGAGGGCGCCGCATTGCTGAACGCGGGTTTGCGGGCGCCCATCGGGTCCGGTCGGGCGCACGGATTCATTCACAGGCGCTGCCCTATATTCCGGGTCACAACACCGCATACCGCGGCTGGACCGGGAGCATTCCCATGAAAACCGGACATTTGCTTGGCATTGCCCTGGGCGCTGCAATCACCCTGGTGGCTACCCCTGCCTGGGCCGATCCGCCGCACCATGCACGTGGCAACGGACCGCCGCCCCACGCAGGCGGCCCCCACAACCGCGACGCACCCCCGCCGGGCTGGCAGAAAAAGGCATGGCGCCGCGGTGACCGCTTGCCCTGGGCCGAGGTTGACCGCCGCTACTGGGTGGACGACTACGCGCATTACCGTCTGCGCGATCCCGGCCGCGGTCAGCGGTGGGTGCGGCAGTCGGATACGGAATACCTGCTGGTGGAGATCGCCACCGGCGTGATCATCGACGCCTTGCGTCGCTAGGGATTCCGGCACGAGCCCCCGGGCGGCGCGCAGCCGCCGCGGGGGTAATGGCGGCACGGCCGCCGGTGACATCGCGCTCTCACCCCGGCAACTCGCACTTCATCTTGCCGTCCACGTAATACGGCTTGGGTACGTTCGGGTTGTCGCTGGTCTTCTCAAAGACCACTTCGAACGACGCTGCGTCGGGCGAGCCCTTGCGATCGGTACACGCGTCGTGGAGTTTTTTCTTGACCGCGGCAATGCCGGCCTCGCGGTTGGCACCGTCGGCGCTGTTGGTCAGGTTCACGGTTTCAGCCAGGGCCAAGGGGCTGAAGGCAGACAGGCAGCCGGCGATCATCAGGGTATGCAGCTTGGTCAAGGGTGCACCTCGCGGAAGTCCAATGAGGCGGTCAGCATAATGCGGGAGCGTTAACAGCACGTGCCCGCTGGCGGCAGTTGGCTTGGCTGATGTTGTTTGGTACAAGCCAAGCTGTCGAAGATCAGAGAATGGGCGCGAGCCATGTCCGAACCCTATTCGGCCCTGCTCAGGCTGCAGCTGCCGCGCGAGCGTCTTGCACGCTGGTTGGCGGCCCCGGTGCCTGCAGCATCGAGGTGGGATGACTGGCGATCCATCGCCGGCCGGTGGCGCCTGCCCGGCGGCGTCGATCTGGCTGCGTCCAGTGATGTGGAGCTGGGTGAATTCCTCTCCGATTGCACTGCAATGCTGGCCCGGCATGCGGACAATCGCGCCGCGTTGGCCGCCCTCCTGGAATCGGCGCAGGCGGAGAACATCAAGGTTGCGGCCTACGATCGGGCCGGGGCGTACTTCGTTGCAGGGTCACTGACGTATTCCGAGAACCTCTATGATCTGGTCGTGTTCCTGGCGATGGCGCGGGGCGCCGCCGATTTCCTTGAGCCTGGCGAGCACGGCGTGGCACTGGTGCACGACTACCTATGGGCCGAGGACGGTGAGCGGGAGACGGTTGCCGCGGTCCACCTCGCCGGCAAGGGCGATTCGGGCTTCATGACGCCGGCGCAGGCCGGCGAGACCGCTGCGACCTTCGATGCAATGGTCGAGTTCATGCTGGACGGAGCGGACGACCCGCAGTTCACTCCACGCAATCAGTTCGACCGTATCCAGGAGCGCGGCCATGCGGCCCAGGAGAACTAGATGACAAGCACAGGCACCCGCAGGGATCCAGTCAGCAGGAGAGCACGCTGCTTGCCCGGCGCCCTTGTGCTCTGCTTCTGCATGCTGGCCGGATCTGCGCTGGCGCAGACATCGCCGGTCACGCGCACCTGGTTCGTGAGCGGAGCAGAGTTGGCCAAGCTCCTGCAGGGCAGGGGTGAAGACGGATTCTGCAGCGGCGATCAGTGCCGGAACCTGGCGAGCGCCCGCGCGGGCGCCTACATCCAGGGCGTTGCGGATACAGGCCGAGGGCAGTGGTGTGGCCAGGGACATATTCTCCCCCATGAACTGGTCGACCGTGTGTCTTCGCACATCCGGCAGCTACCCGCCGAACGACTGCATCAGGATGCCGCATCTCTGGTCATTGAAGCGCTGGAGACTGCGCTTCCCTGCCAGCAGGCGGCGTCTACCAGCGACCGCGCCCACGCCGCGCGGAGTGGGCGATGAGCCCCTGTCGCCGCTGCAGGTCGCCTGGCCGGAACAAAGCGAGAGCTGCCGCATGCGAGTGATGGAGACAGCGTTGTCTGCCGACGTGCTGGCCCTGCTGGAGACCAGCGGCCTGCCTACGGAGGATCTGCGTGCAGGCAGGCCGATCACCTTTCTGGCAGCGTCGTTGAATGGAGAGCTGCTCGGTTGCGTGGGCTATGAATCGAGCCGCGACGTCGTGCTCCTGCGCTCGTTGGCGATCCAGCCGATGTCGCAGGGCAGGGGCCTGGGGCGGCAACTGGTGGTGGAACTGCAGCAGCATGCCAAGGCGGCGGGTGGCAGGACCGTGTTCCTTCTCACGACCACGGCAGCACCGTTCTTCGAGCAGCTTGGCTATGAGCGTGTCGCGCGTGATGCAGCACCGGGATTCATCGCTACGTCGACGCAGTTCAGCGAACTGTGCCCAGGCTCGGCCCAGCTGATGATGCGTCGGCTGTAGGCCGGCCGGGACCCGGCGGGTGCTTCAGCCCCCTTGTCCATCGATGTCCGGCGCCTGCCGCGTTGCGATCCGGGATGCACGGCGTGCAGAGGACAGCGGCGGTGTCGATACCGAGGCGCGCGTGATCAACTGATGCGCAAGTACGTGGTTGACGGTGGCGCGCCTTGAAGAGGAGGGGCGGCGCATTTCCCGCAGCAGGATGTCTATCGCGTTGTCCGCCATCTCTGCGACCGGCTGATGGATGGTGGTCAGTTCCGGCCACACCATGGTCGCGGCGGAGGTATCGTCGAAGCCCACCACCGAAAGATCCCCCGGCACCTGCAGGCCGCGGCGGTGGGCCACTGAAACAACCGCCGATGCCATGTCATCGTTGCTGGCGAAGATCGCACTGGGTGGCGGGACCTGGGCCAGCAGCCGTTCGGCTGCCTCCAGTCCGGAACGGTAGGTGAAGCAGCCGGGTTGCACGAGCGCGTCGTCGTAGCCGATGCCGGCATTGGCCAGTGCATCCCGGTAGCCCTGCCAGCGGTGCGCGCTGGCGGTCTGGTTCGGGTCGCCCTTGATATAGCCGATGCGGGTATGCCCGTGGGCGATGAGGTGCGACACCATGTCATGGCTGGCCTGGCGGTCGTCGATGCGCACGCAGGAGATCCTGTCGCTGAAGCGGCTGGAGGCGATGGAGACGACGGGAATGCCCGCGTTGACGAATACCTCGACGATGTCCTTCGATTCACACAGCGGCGGCGGAAGAATCACGCCTGCCACGGTGGTGGCGAGTTGCCGTGCCGCCTCGCGACGCGCCGGGGCGCCCAGCTCATCCCAGGCAGCGATGACCAGCTGCGCCGCCGACCGGGTGGAACCGCGCAGCGCGCCGACCAGCAGTTCGCGCAGGTAGCTGGAGCTGGGGTTGGTGTAGATCAGGGCGATGCAGGTGTGCTGCGCCGCAGCCAGGGCGGAGGCAGCAGGGTTGGGCCGGTAGTCCAGCGCCAGTACGCTGCGCAGGACGCGTTCGCGGTTGCCTTCGCGTACCCCGGCATGGCCGTTGATGACGCGTGACACCGTCATGGCGGAAACACCGGCATGGGCAGCGACGTCATCGATGGTGATGGCGCTTGCTTTTCGACGGACCGCTTTATGGCCGTTTTTCAAGGCTGGATTCCTTTGCTGCGCTGCATGATGACAAGCGCGATTGCGGATGAGTAGTCTGCGCCGTGACGCGATGGTAGCGCTACCACTGGGCCGGTGTAAGGCCAGCGGATGCCCCCCCTTTACCGCGCGGCTGTTCCGGCAAGTCTGAAAGCGAGTTTGAGTCGCAGTGGGTGCAAAGCGCACTGCGATGTTCGGTGTGGAAGACGGGCGTCGCCCGTACGTGCCCCCAGGAGGGGCGGTACATCCATTCGATCGTATGTCAGAGGGGAGAGTCATGAGCGCTGCTACTTTCCGTCGTACCCCAGGCCGGAGGGCTCGTCGATGAGCCGGACGCTGGCGAAGTTCACTTCCAGGGCCATGTTCACCTTTGTCGGTGGCGTCCTGGTCATCAACCCCGCATTCGCACAAGAGGCGTCAACACCGGCACCCGTCGCCGGGCAGCAGAATCCGCCCAGCCCGACACAGCTGGACACCGTGCAGGTCACCGGCATCCGCAACAGCCTCAGCCAGGCCATGGACATCAAGCGTGATTCGGCCGGCGTGGTGGATGCGATCAGTGCGGAGGACATCGGCAAGTTCCCCGATACCAACCTGGCCGAATCCCTGCAGCGCATCACCGGCATCTCGATCGAGCGCCGTGATGGTGAGGGCGCACAGGTAACGGCGCGTGGTTTCGGCCCTCAGTTCAACATGGTGACGCTCAACGGGCGGCAGATGCCCGGCGCCGATGCGTTCGGTGCGTCGGGGCAGGTCGCCATCGGTGGTGTCGACGGCGGCACCCGTGCCTTCAACTTCGCCCAGCTGGCCGCTGAAGCCATCAATGGCATCGAGGTCTACAAGACCAGCCAGGCCAATGTCCCCAGCGGTGGCATCGGTGCCACCATCAACATCCTGACCTCCCGGCCGTTCGACCACGAGGGCATCGTCGCCAGTGCCGGGGCGAAGGCCGTCTCCGACCGCAGCCAGCCGTTCGGCGACGACCTGACGCCGGAACTGTCCGGCATTTTCAGTTACGCCAATCCCGACAAGACCTTCGGCGTGGGCGTGAGCGCCAGCTACCAGAAACGCAAGGGCGGTTCGGTGCAGGCCACCGACAACTACTGGAACGTGCAGCCGTGGACCGGCGCGATGCCGGGCAACCCGAGGGTGGTCAATGCGCCGGCGATCGGTGCGCTGTATGCGCGGCCGAACGACCTGCGCTATGCCTTCTCCGAATTCGAGCGTGAGCGCATCAACGGCCAGGCCGTGCTGCAGTTCGCGCCGACCGATGCGGTGACCTTGACCCTGGATTACACCTATTCGACCAACGAGATCACTGAAAATCGTGGCGAGCAGGGCATGTGGCTGCAGAACAGCAACTACACCGACGTCGAATTCGATACCAGCGGTGCGGTTGCCACGCCGATCTACATCCGTGAAATCGCCGGCACCAAGGATTTCGGCCTTGAGCAGCAGCGCAGCATGCAGAAGTACAAGCTGGGTTCGCTCGGCCTGAACGCGGTCTGGAATGTGACCGACCGCTTCAAGCTCAGCTTCGATGCGCACAACTCGAAGAACGAAAGCCGCCCGAACGATCCGCTCACTGGTGGCGGCTCCATCTTCAGCAGCATCGCCGGTACCAACAACTGCACCGCCGGACCGCATTGCGGTGGGTCATGGGTGCAGGAAATGGTCTTCAACAGCGGCCTGCCGGTGGGCACCCAGGTCTGGTACCCGAGCACGGCCGATGCCATCGCCAACACCAACGGCGTGGTCAATCCGGGTTTCGCGCCGGGCGAGATCGGTTCGCAGGTATTGCGCATCAACTCGCAGACCCAGATCAGCGAGATCAAGCAGGGGCGTGTCGACGGTGAGTGGAGCTTCGACAAGGGGCGCTTCCAGTTTGGCGTGGACTCGAGCAAGCAGACCACCCACCGCATCCAGGCAGCGGAGAATTACAACACCCTGGGCGATTGGGGCGTGGCCAACGTTGACGTGGATGTTGCCAACGGGCTGATGGACCTGCTGCAGCCGGTCAACATCGTCGGCCTGTTCAACGACTTCAATGCCAACAGCTTCACGGCCTGGCGCGGCGATGCCGGTCGCCTTGCGCAGTGGGCGGCGGACAACTATGGCGCCAATCTCGGCGTGAGCCCGCAGCGCGCCGCCGATAACCTGGTGGAAGAGAAGACGAAGTCGGCCTACTTCCAGGTGGAGCTGGATGGTGAGCTGGGCGGCATGCGTACCAATACCCGCCTGGGTGTGCGCTATGAAACCACCGATGTTGTCTCCACCTCGAACATCGCCATCCCGGAAGCCATCGAGTGGCAATCCAACAATGACTTCCGCGTGGTGTTGTCCGACGAACAACAGCCGTTCACCGAGAAGAACAGCTACAGCTACATCCTGCCCAATCTGGACTTCAGCATCGATCTTCGTGAGGACCTGAAGGGGCGTGTCTCATTCGGCAAGAGCATCGCACGCGCGCCGATCGGCAACCTGTATGCCGGCCCGACCGCCCAGCAACCGTTCGGCTCGGTCCTCATCGACCCGTCCTCGCGGGCCAGCGGCACCGCACAGAACCCGCAGCTGAAACCGCTGGAATCGGACAACCTGGATCTGGCGCTGGAGTGGTACTTCGCCGATGCGAGCTACGTCTCGCTGACCTACTGGAACAAATCGGTCGACAATTTCGTCGGCAACACCATTGTCCAGGAGAATCTGTACGGCCTGCGCGATCCTACCGCCGGTCCGGATGCGCAGGCGGCGCTGGCGTTCCTCACCAGCGGTGCCTGCGTCACACAGGTCGGCGCTGCCAATGCAGCGGCGTGCTCGGCCAATGACACCTCGCTGTTCACCGCCCTGGCCCTGCTGCGCAACAATCCCGCCGGGTTGGGCGCCTACAACGGTACCGACGCCCAGGTGCTGGCCACTGAAGCAGCCTACGACCTGTACGGTACGGCCGGCGATCCGCTGTACCAGTTCAACGTCAATCGTCCCATCAACCAGAACAAGGCCAAGCTCCACGGCTGGGAACTGGGTGGGCAATACTTCTTCGGCGATACCGGCTTCGGCATCCTGGCCAACTACACCCTGGTCAATGGCGATGTGGGCTTCAACAACGCAGGCGACCCGGGCATCGACCAGTTCTCGCTCACGGGACTGAGCGACACGGCCAATGCGATGCTGATGTACGAGAAGTACGGTTGGTCGGTACGACTGGCGTGGAACTGGCGTGACCAGTACCTGATCCTGGCCAACCAGGGAGCCAGCCGCAATCCGTACTATGTGGAGGCGTACGAACAGTGGGATCTCAGCGTGAACTACACCCTGGATGACCACTGGTCGTTTGGCCTGGAGGCGATCAACCTGACCGGTGAGGATGTGCGCTGGCGTTCGCGCACCTCGCAGATGATCGTGAAGCTGGCCGACCAGAGCCCGCGTTACATGCTGGGCGTGCGTTACAGGTTCTGAACCGTGGGGTGCCGCTGCCACGGCAGCGGCACCCGTTCCGGGCTGCTGACGGATTGGACAACACCATGTCGCGTTACGAAATGCTCAACAACATTGCCCATCGGGACCTGCGTGTGGCCACCGGCTTCGGCGCCGAGTTCGGCGACGCGGTGGGCATGGTGCCGGCCTATCCGAGCGAGTTCGCCGAACTGCAGCGGGAATATCCCATCTTCCTGCGCAGGGACCCCGCCACGGGCGGCTGGCAGGCGGTGGCCCTGCTGGGGTTCGAACAGCACGAGAACCTGTTCCTGCAGGACGGTCGCTGGAACGCCTCCTACCTGCCCGGCGCCGCGGCGAAAGGGCCATTCCTGATCGGTTTCCAGGAAGGCCACATCGATGGTGCGCTTACCCGGGAAGCGGTGTTGCACGTGGATCTGGATCATCCGCGTGTGACCGCAATGCACGGCGAGCCGGTGTTCCTGCCACAGGGCGGTAACTCGCCCTATCTGGACCATATCGCCGGGGTGCTGCGCGGCATCCACGACGGCCATGCCTTTGCCGCGGACATGTTCGCCACGCTTGACGCGAAAGGGTTGATCCAACCGATCACGCTGGATGTGCGGATCGACGCGGAGCATCGGGTCGGCGTCAACGGCCTGCATGCGGTCGACCGTGACCGCCTCGCGCTGCTGGAGGGTGCGGCGCTGGCCGAACTCAACCGCGCCGGCTACCTGGAGGGCGCCTATCTGATGCTGGCATCGCTGCACAACATGCGCCGCCTGATCGCCGAGAAGCAGCGACGCCTGCGCGCAGCGGATACCGCCGTCGCGGGCGGCAGGAACTGACCGGTGCTGGACGGCGTCGCCATGCGCACACTGGAAGGCCTGGATTCCACGGCGCTGCCGCTGCAGGCGCTGGTGGCAGCCGGCGAGCCAGTGGTGCTGCGCGGCATCGCGCGCGACTGGGCATTGGTGCAGGCCGGGTCGCGTTCCCTGCAGGAGGCCATGGCCTACCTGCGCGGGTTCGAAGCAGGCGTGCCTGTTCCCTATTCCTTCGGCGGCCCCCAGATCGAAGGGCGTCCGTTCTACAACGCGGACTTCACCCGCTTGAACTTCGAGGTCCGGCGTGGCCTGCTGACAGAGGTGCTGGACGCAATCGCCGACCACCTCGATTCGCCGAGCCCGCCCACCTATTACGTCGCTTCGCTGCTGATCGCGCGTGCGCTGCCTGGGTTCGCCCAGCACAACGACGCCGGACTGGCGGGGCAGGGCATCGATGCTTCGGCCAGCATCTGGGTCGGCAACCGGGTGACGGCTTCCTGCCATTACGACATTCCGGACAACCTGGCGTGCTGCGCGGTGGGCCGGCGCCGCTTCACCCTGTTTCCGCCGGAGCAGATCGACAACCTCTACCCGGGGCCGATGGAGCCCACCCCGGGTGGGCAGGTGGTCAGCGTGGTGGATTTCGACCAGCCGGATTTCGACCGCCATCCGCGCTTCCGTGATGCCCTGGCAAGCGCGCAGACCGCCACGCTTGAGCCCGGTGATGCCATCTTCATCCCAGGCCTGTGGTGGCACCACGTGCGCAGCCTTGAACCGTTCAACGTGCTGGTGAACTACTGGTGGCGCAGTGCGCCTGGCTATCTCGGCTCACCCCTGCCGGCGCTGCAGCATGCGATGTGGGCCCTGCGCGATCTACCGGCGCGCGAGAAGCAGGCGTGGGCAAAGATCTTCCAGTACTACGTGTTTGGTCCCGGCGAGCAGGCAGGGCAACACCTGCCCGAAGCGGCCCGGGGTGAGCTGGCACCGTTCGACGAGACGCAGGCGCGGCGCATGCGCGCCCAGCTGCTGGGTCGACTCAACCGCTGATGGGAGCATCGCATTGAACGCTGCGGACACTACACAAGGGCCGATCCGGAGAGTGGTGATCGCCGGTGGCGGCACCGCCGGCTGGCTGGCCGGCTGCGCACTGGCGCACCAGTTCCGCCAACAGCTGGACATCACCCTGGTGGAGTCCGAGCAGATCGGTACCGTGGGTGTGGGCGAATCCACCGTGCCGCCCATCCGCACGTTCCACCGTTTCCTGCAGATCGATGAGCAGGAGTTCCTGCGTGCGGTCGCCGGCACGTTCAAGCTGTCGATCTCGTTCGAGAACTGGCGTCGCCCCGGTGAACGCTTCATCCATCCTTTCGGCACGATCGGGCAGGGCACCTGGGCCACGCCGTTCCATCACTTCTGGCTGGACAGCCTGCGCCGCGGCATGCACTCCGAGCTGGGCGACTTCTGCCTGGAAAGCGCCGCTTCCCTGGCCGACAGGTTCTCGCTGCAGACCCAACCCCAGGTCAACTACGCCTACCATTTCGACGCCGGGCTCTATGCCAGGTTCCTGCGCGGCAAGGCCGAAGCAAACGGCCTGCGGCGGGTGGAAGGCAAGATCCGCGAAGTCCGCCAGCATCCCCATGACGGCTCGGTTGCGTCGCTGGTGCTGGACGACGGGCAGGTCATCGAAGGCGATCTGTTCATCGACTGCACCGGCTTCCGCGGCCTGTTGACCGAGCAGACCCTGCATACCGGCTATGAAGACTGGAACGAATGGTTGCCCAGTGATCGCGCCGTTGCCGTGCAGACCGACTCGCCCGCGCCGCCGGTGCCCTACACCCGTGCCATCGCGCACGAGGCCGGGTGGCGCTGGCACATCGCGCTGCAGCACCGGGTCGGCTGCGGGCTGGTCTTCTCCAGCCGCCACATGTCCGATGACGAGGCGCAGGCCAAGCTGCTGCGTGATGTCGACGGACAGCCCCTGCGCGACCCGTGGCTGGTGCCGTTCCGCAGCGGGCGCCGGTTGCAGGCCTGGAACAGGAACGTGGTGGCGCTCGGGCTGGCCAGTGGCTTCATCGAGCCGCTGGAATCGACCAGCATCCACCTGACCATCAGCGCCGTGGTGCGCCTGATCCAGCTGTTCCCATCCGACGGCATCACCCCTTCGCTGGTGGCGCTGTACAACGACGTGAGCCGCCAGGAGATGGAGCACGTGCGCGATTTCATCATCCTGCATTACCACGCCAACCAGCGCGACGAGCCGATGTGGAAGGCCTGCCGCGAGATGGCGCTGCCTGAATCGCTGCAGCTCCGCCTGCGCGCGTGGCGCGAGCGGGCCCATGCCTGGCAGGACCCTGGCGAGCTGTTCCGGGTCGACTCCTGGACCAGCGTCCTGATGGGCCAGGGCATCCAGCCCGGACCGCCGCACCCGCTTGCGCGGGCCATCGGCGATGCGGACCTGCGCACCCTGTTGCATCGCATCCGGCAGCCAGTGCAGGAAACGGTGGCGAAGATGCCGACGCAGGCAGAGTTCATCGAGCGCTACTGCAAGGCGGCGCCGGACGCATGGCAAAGGGGCAGGGCCGTGGCGTAGCCGCAGTGCGCGCTGTTGCATCGAATTGGTAGCGCTACCTTCAAACCACTACGGGGTGCAGTGAATGGAATTGGTTGCGGGAATCGACGCTGGTACGCAAAGCCTGAAGGTGGTCGTCTACGACCCTGAAGGGCGCAGTCTCGTGGCCAG
This sequence comes from Stenotrophomonas sp. 10L48, assembly GCF_056395105.1. Classification (NCBI taxonomy): domain Bacteria; kingdom Pseudomonadati; phylum Pseudomonadota; class Gammaproteobacteria; order Lysobacterales; family Lysobacteraceae; genus Stenotrophomonas; species Stenotrophomonas sp. 10L48. The sequence continues at coordinate 341,576 of NZ_JBFTIX010000002.1, forward strand.
CGCCAGCGCGCCATTGCAGCTGACCAGCGCTGCAGACGGCAGCCGGGAACAGCGGCCGGCCGATTGGGTGACGGCACTGCACGCCTGCTTTGCTGCGATCGATCCGGCGGTGCGCTCCCGGATTGCCGCGCTGGCAGTCTCAGGACAGCAGCATGGGTTCGTGCCGGTCGATGCGGCCGGGGAGGTGCTGGCACCGGCCAAGCTGTGGTGCGACACCAGCACCTCGGCCGAATGCGTGCAGATCATGGACGCCGCAGGCGGCACGGCGCGCACCATCGCGTTGGCCGGCAACCCGGTGCTCGCCGGTTACACCGCCTCCAAGCTGCCGTGGACGAAAACGCACCGGCCCGACGCCTACGCGCGGCTTGCCACCATCCTGCTGCCGCACGATTACCTCAATTTCGTGTTGACCGGCGAGCGCTTCTGCGAATACGGCGATGCGTCGGGCACCGGCTGGCTGGATGTGCGCACCCGAACCTGGTCGGCCGAGCTGCTGCACGCGACCGATCCGCAGCGCGATCTCGCCGACTGCCTGCCGCGCATCGCCGCGCCCGAAGAGATGTTCGGCATCACCCCCGCCGCGGCGGAGGCGTTGGGCCTTCCCGCATCGGTGAAGGTGGCCGTCGGCGGTGGCGACAACATGATGGCGGCCGTGGGTACCGGCTGCGTCGTACCCGGTCGTCTGGTGATGAGCCTGGGTACGTCCGGCACCCTGTTTGCCTTCTCGGACACGCCCGTGGTCGACCCGGGCGGGGCATGGGCCGCGTTCTGCTCGTCGACCGGCGGCTGGCTGCCGCTGATCTGCACGATGAACTGCACCGTAGTGACCGGACAGGTCGCTGACGCCTTCGGCTTCAGCAGCCGCGAGGGCGACCGGCACCTGCAGGCCACGCCGCCCGGTGCCGACGGCCTGGTGATGCTGCCGTTCCTCAACGGCGAACGCACGCCGGACCTGCCGCAGGGCAAGGGGGTGCTGGCGGGCCTGGACACGACCAACATGACGCCGGCGCACATCTACCGCGCGGCCATGGAAGGGGCCACCTACGCCCTGAAGTATGGCTACGACGCATTCGTCGGCGCGGGCATGCAGTTCGAACGCATCGTGCTGACCGGCGGCGGCAGCAACAGCGCGCAGTGGCGGCAACTGGTGACCGATGTGTTCGGCCTGCCGGTGGACGTGCCGGCCCAGTCCGAAGGCGCGGCATTCGGTGCGGCATTGCAGGCCCTGTGGGCATTGGGCCACGGCCGCGGCGATGCCGCCTCCATCGCCGACGTCGCCGACCGCCACGTTGCGCTTGACCCGCTGCGTTCGGCACGCCCGGACACGGCGCGCGCCGAAGCCTACGCCACGGCCTACGCCCGTTTCCTTCGACATCTCGACGCCATCACGCCGCTGTACCGCGGCTGATCTCCTTTCCGCGACACCTCGCACAACGACAGGAAGACGCACCATGAGCACGCAACCTTTCATCGGCGCCAAGGAGTACTTCCCCGGCATCGGCCGCATTCCCTTCGAAGGCCGGGGCTCGGACAACCCGCTCGCGTTCAAGGTCTACGACGCGGACAAGGTCATCGGCGGCAGGACCATGCAGGAACATCTGCGCTTTGCAGTCTGTTACTGGCACACCTTCTGCAATGCCGGGCATGATCCGTTCGGTCCGGGTACCCGTCATTTCCCCTGGGAGGCCGGCTCGCCGATGGCGACCGCCGAGGCGAAGGTGGACGCGGCATTCGAGTTCTTCACCAAGCTGGGCGTGCCGTACTGGTGTTTCCACGATATCGACCTGGCGCCGGACGCCGAGGATGTCGGGCAGTACGAAAAGAACCTGAAGCACATGGTGGGCCTGGCCAAGGCGCGCCAGGATGCAACCGGCATGAAGCTGCTGTGGGGCACGGCCAACCTGTTCTCGCACCCGCGCTACATGAACGGTGCGTCCACCAACCCGGATTTCGCTGTGGTGGCGCGTGCCGCCGTGCAGGTAAAGGCGGCGCTGGAGGCCACCGTTGAACTGGGCGGCGAGCATTACGTGTTCTGGGGCGGCCGCGAAGGCTATGCCGCGCTGGCCAATACCCAGATGAAGCGCGAAGTCGACCACCTCGCGCGGTTCCTGACCATGGCGCGCGACCATGGCCGCAGCATCGGCCTGAAGGGCAACTTCCTGATCGAGCCCAAGCCGATGGAACCGATGAAGCACCAGTACGACTTCGACAGCGCCACCGTGGTGGGGTTCCTGAAGGAACATGGCCTGGACAAGGATTTCAAGCTCAACATCGAGGCCAACCACGCGACGCTGTCCGGCCACACCTTCGAACACGATCTGCAGGTCGCCTCGGACCACGGCCTGCTCGGCAGCATCGACGCCAACCGCGGCAACGCCCAGAACGGCTGGGATACCGACCAGTTCCCCACCGACCTGTACGACACCGTGGGCGCGATGCTGGTGGTGCTGCGCCAGGGCGGTCTGGAAGGCGGCTTGAACTTCGACGCCAAGGTGCGCCGTGAATCGACCGACCTGGAAGATCTGTTCATTGCCCACGTCGGCGGCATGGATGCCTTCGCCCGCGGGCTGGAAGTGGCCCATGCGCTGCTGAACGACTCGCCGCTGGAGCAGTGGCGCAAGGAGCGTTACGCCAGCTTCGACAGTGGTGCCGGCAAGGACTTCGCGGGCGGCGCGCTGAGTCTCGCAGAGCTGGCTGCGCTGGGTGCCAAGGGCGGCGAGCCCAGGCAGATCAGCGGCAAGCAGGAGCGCTACGAGAACCTGATCAACCAGTACCTGCTGCGTTGAGCACAGCGGCTCGCATCGATGACACCGAACCGGGGAGGGGCACAGCAATGCAGCAGGCAATGAGCGGTGGAGAGAACACCCGGCTGATCGTATTGATCAGCGTGGTGGCGACGATTGGCGGATTCCTGTTCGGGTTCGACAGCGGCGTGATCAACGGCACCCAGGACGGCCTGCACCAGGCGTTCAGATCCGGCGAGTGGATGCAGGGGTTCGAGATCGCCTCGATGTTGCTGGGCTGCGCCGTGGGTGCCTTCAGCGCCGGCCGGCTGGCCGACCGTCTCGGCCGCCGCAACGTGCTGATCGTCTCGGCAGTGTTGTTCCTGCTGTCGGCGATCGGCGCTGGCGCCGCATCCTCCTCGGCGATGTTCATCGTCGCGCGGGTGTTGGGGGGCTTTGCGGTGGGGGCCGCCAGTGTCATCTCCCCGGCCTACATCGCCGAAGTCGCGCCGGCGCGCTACCGTGGCCGGCTCGCCACGGTCCAGCAGATCGCCATCATCAGCGGGCTGACCGTCGCGTTCCTGTCCAACTATCTGCTGGCGGCCACCGCCGGTGCGTCCACCGAGGCACTGTGGGGCGGGCACGCGGCGTGGCGCTGGATGTTCTGGATGCAGGCCGTGCCCTCGCTGCTGTTCCTGGCACTGCTGCTGACCATTCCGGAAAGCCCGCGCTACCTGATGGTGAAGCGCCGCAAGGACGAGGCGCTGCAGGTGCTTGCGCGGCTGTACGGCGGTGTCGAGGCGCAGGCGAAGCTTGCCGAGATCGACGCTTCGCTGTCGACCGACCACCATCGGCCGCGGCTGTCGGACCTGCGTAACAAGGCCACCGGCAGGATCCGCCCGATTGTCTGGGTCGGCATCGGCCTGGCCACCTTCCAGCAGCTGGTCGGCATCAACGTGGTGTTCTACTACGGTGCCGTGCTCTGGCAGGCCGTCGGCTTCTCCGAGAACGACGCGCTGCTGATCAATGTGCTGTCCGGTGCGCTCAGCATCGGCGCCTGCATCGTCACCGTGCTGCTGATCGATCGCATCGGGCGCAAGCCATTGCTGTGGGTTGGCTCGGCCGGCATGGCGGTGTCACTGGCACTGCTGGTGGCCGCATTCGCCAGCGGCTCGCTGGTCGATACGCACCTGCAGCTGCCTGCGGGCATGGGCACGCTGGCGCTGGTGGCGGCCAATGCCTATGTCGTGTTCTTCAACATCTCGTGGGGCCCGGTGATGTGGGTGATGCTGGGCGAGATGTTCCCCAATCAGATCCGCGGTTCGGGCCTGGCGGTGGCCGGTGCGGCGCAGTGGACCGCCAATTTCGCCGTCACCGTGACCTTCCCGATTCTGCTGGCCGCCACCGGGCTGGCAGCCACGTACAGCATCTATCTGGTGGCGGCGGTCATTTCGGTGTTCTTCGTGCTCAGGCACGTGCACGAAACCAAGGGCAAGGAACTGGAGCAGATGGAAGGATGAACGCGATGACCCATCGACACGTTGGACGCGCCCACGCTGGCGTGCTGCTGACCACGCTGCTGCTGGCACTGGCGGCCTGCGGCAAGGATGAGAAAGCAGCTGCAACTGCAGCCGCGACGCCGGACCCGTGGCCGCAGGTCGCCTGGCCACTGGCCGAGGACCCCGCGCTGGAAAAGCGCATCACCGACCTGATGGCCACCATGACGGTGGAGGAAAAGGTCGGCCAGCTGGTGCAGGGAGATATCGCCAGCATCACGCCCGACGACGTGCGCCGCTATCGGTTGGGCTCGGTCCTGGCCGGTGGCAATTCAGATCCCGGTGGCCGTTACGATGCCGCGCCGGCCGAATGGCTGGCGCTGGCCGATGCGTTCTACGCGGCGTCGATGGACACCTCCAACGGCGGCAAAGCGATTCCGGTGCTGTTCGGCATTGATGCCGTGCACGGGCAGAGCAACATCATCGGCGCGACGCTGTTCCCGCACAACATCGGCCTGGGCGCGGCCCGCAACCCGGATATGCTGCGCCGGATCGGCGAGGTGACCGCGCTGGAGACCCGTGCGACCGGGATGGAGTGGGCGTTCGCACCAACCGTGGCGGTACCGCAGGACGACCGCTGGGGGCGCACCTATGAGGGCTATTCCGAATCGCCCGAGGTGGTGGCCAGCTATGCCGGTGCAATGGTCGAAGGGCTGCAGGGCAAAGTGGGTACGCCCGCGTTCCTCGATGGTCGTCATGTGATCGCCTCGGTGAAGCACTTCCTCGGCGACGGTGGCACTACCGATGGCAAGGACCAGGGGGATACCCGGATCAGCGAAGCGGACCTGGCGCGCTTCCACGCGGCCGGCTATCCGCCGGCGATCGCTGCAGGCGCGCAGACCGTCATGGCCTCCTTCAACAGCGTCAACGGCGAAAAAATGCATGGCCACAGGCAGTACCTGACCGATGCGTTGAAGGGCCGCATGCACTTCGGTGGGTTCGTGGTGGGCGACTGGAACGGCCACGGGCAGGTCAAGGGCTGCACGACCACCGATTGCCCGGCCACCATCAATGCGGGCCTGGACATGGCCATGGCCTCGGACAGCTGGAAGGGCTTCTACGAGACCACGCTGGCCGCCGTGAAGAACGGCACCATCAGCCAGCAACGGCTGGACGAGGCGGTGCGCCGGATCCTGCGCGTCAAGATGCGGCTGGGTCTGTTCGAGGCCGGCAAGCCGTCCACACGTGCGGTCGGCGGCCAGTTCGCCCTCATCGGCGCACCGGAACATCGTGCGCTGGCACGGCAGGCGGTGCGCGAATCGCTGGTACTGCTGAAGAACCAGAGGGGCGTGTTGCCACTGTCGCCCAAGCAACGGATCCTGGTGGCCGGTGACGGCGCCAACGACGTGGGCAAGCAGGCCGGCGGCTGGACGCTGAACTGGCAGGGCACCGGCACGACCCGCAAGGACTTCCCCAATGCGGACACGATCTACGAGGGCATCGCCCAGCAGGCGTCGGCCGCGGGTGGCGAGGCAGTGCTGGCGGTCGATGGGAAATATGTAACGAAGCCGGATGTGGCCGTGGTGGTATTCGGCGAGAGCCCGTATGCCGAGTTCCAGGGCGATCTGCCGACGCTGGCCTACAAGCCGGGGGACGATGCCGACCTTGACCTGATCAAGCGGCTGAAGGCCGACGGCATTCCGGTGGTGGCCGTGTTCCTGAGCGGACGCCCGCTGTGGGTCAACCGCGAGATCAACGCCGCTGATGCGTTCGTGGCGGCGTGGCTGCCCGGCTCGGAAGGTGCTGGCGTTGCCGACGTGCTGCTGCGCAGGCCTGATGGCAGCGTGCAGCACGATTTCAAGGGCAGGTTGAGCTTCAGCTGGCCGCGCACGGCGACGCAGTACGCCAACAATGTGGGGCAGAAGGATTACAACCCGCAGTTCGCCTTCGGCTTCGGCCTGTCCTACGCCGACAACGGCGATCTGGCGGCGCTGCCGGAAGTCTCCGGGGTAACCGGCAATGAAGGTGCCGCCGGCGTCTTCTTCGCGCGCGGCGAAGCCGGTTCAGGCATGGCTCTGCGCCTGCAGAACAGCACGGGGCAGGGCGTCACGGTCACCAAGGTGCCGGAGGCCCTGGAGGGCGATCTGCTCAAGGTCACCGGCGTGGACCACCTGGCACAGGAAGACGGCCGCCGCCTGGCCTGGTCGGGCAAGGCTGAGGCAGTTGCCGCGCTGCAGTCACACACGGCACTGGACCTGCAGCGCGAAAGCAACGGCGACCTGATGCTGCTGACCACGCTGCGGGTGGAGTCTGCACCCCGTGGCGAGGCCTGGTTGGCGGTGGGCTGCGGCACGGGCTGCTCGGCCCGCATTGCGCTCACGTCGACGCTGGCAAAACTGCCGGTGGGCCAATGGACGCGCGTGGGCGTGCCGCTGAAGTGCCTTGCAGCCGCAGGTGCGGACGTCGGCAAGCTGGATCGCCCGTGGTCGATCGGAACGGCGGGGGCGATGACACTGTCGGTGTCACGTGTCGCGCTGGGCGCCCTGAACGAGGCGGAGACCAGCATCGGGTGCGCAGGCGCGTGACCGTGACGCTTCGTCCTGCGCTATCGGGAACCGGGTGGGCGCGTGACCGAATCGCGCACCACCAGCCGGTGCGGCACCACGTGGTCGGTCAACACGCGCACGCCCTCGCTGCGGCGGCGGATGGTGCGCAGCAGGATCTCGATGGCGGCATCGGCCATCGAGGCGATGGGCTGATGGATGGTGGTGAGCTCGGGCCAGACCGTCGTGGCGGCGGAGCTGTCATCGAAGCCGACCACCGACAGGTCGCGGGGCACCTCCAGGCCACGCCGGTGCGCGACGGAGATCGCCGCCGCGCCCATATCGTCGTTGCTGGCCAGGATTGCGGTGGGCGGCCTGGGCTGGCACAGCAGTTTCTCGGCAGCGGCCAGCCCGGAGCGGTAGGTGTAGTCGCCCTGTTCGACCAGGGCGGGGTCGACCTCCAGCCCGGCGTCGTGCAGCGCGCTGACAAAGCCGTCATAGCGCCGCGCGCTGGCACTGAGGTCGGTGCGCCCGCAGATGAAGCCGATGCGGCGGTGGCCCTGCTGGATCAGGTGTTCAGCCAATTCCCTGCCGGCGTGGAAGTCATCGATGCGCACGCAGGAAATGTCATTGCCGAGGTGACCCGGCGCGATAGCCACCACCGGGATGCCGGCCTTGACCAGCTCGGTCACCACGGGCTTCGATTCGCACAGCGGCGGCGGCAGGATGACGCCGTCCACCCGCCCGGCCAGAGCACGCGCGGCCTTGCGCTGGGCCGCGGGGCCCGGCTCGTCCCAGTAGTCGATGACCAGCTGGATGGCAGCGTTGGACGCTACGCGCAGCAGGCCGACCAGCAGTTCGCGCAGGTAGGCACCGCTGGGGTCGGTGTAGATCAGTGCAATACGCGTGTGCTGCGCGGCGGCCAGCGAACTGGCGGCGAGGTTGGGCGTATAGCCCAGTTCACGCACTGCGCGCATCACGCGCTCGCGGGTGACGTCGCGCACCTTGCCCTGGTTGATCGCCCGCGACACCGTCATCGGCGACACTCCGGCCAGGGCCGCCACCTCGTCGATCGTCACGCCACTGGTTTTGCGGCGGACCGATTTCTTCGGCTTGTCCAATACGCGCTCCCGTTCTTCTCTGTGACGCTGCCGAAGCCCGCGCACGTCCGGAGCTTACAAGGTTTGCCGGCCGCCCAACGGTCCGGTCCGGATGGCGAGCGGTGTCATTGGATGTTCGCTGCCGTGCTGGCGCTGCTGGCGCTGCTGGCCTGCATGGGCGACGCGCGCGCAGAGGACGGCCATGCCCTGTGGATGCGCTACGTTCCGCTCGAACCGGCCCTCGCTGCCGACTACCGCACCCGCCTGGGGCAGGTGGTGGCCCCTGATCACACAGCCACGCAGCGCGCCGCGCGCGATGAACTGCAGCGTGGACTGGCCGGGCTGCTCGGCAGCGCTCCGCAGTTGGCGGGTACGGCAGCCACCGGCCCTATGCTGGTGCTGGGTACGCCGCAGTCTTCGGCGTTGATCGCGCCGTTGCGTGCGCAGATGCAGCCGCTGGGCGAGGAAGGCTACCTGCTCAAGCGCACACAGGTGGGCGGGCGCGATGCGCTGCTGGTCGCCGCACCGCGGGATATCGGCGTGCTGTACGGGGTGTTCCATCTGCTGCGGCTGCTGCAGACGGGCGCGGCACTGGACGCTCTCGATGTGCGTCAATCGCCACGGCTCCGGCTGCGCGTGCTCAATCACTGGGACAACCTGGATGGCCATGTCGAACGTGGCTACGCAGGCCGTTCACTGTGGGACTGGCAGACGTTGCCGGAGTGGCGCGACCCGCGCTACACCGACTATGCACGCGCCAACGCATCCGTAGGCATCAACGGCACCGTGCTCAACAACGTGAATGCAAACGCACAGAGTCTTGCGCCGGACTATCTCGACAAAGCGGCAACACTGGCCGATCTGTTCCGTCCGTACGGCATCCGTGTCTACCTGAGTGCACGCTTCAGCGCACCCATCGAGCTGGGCGGGCTCGACACCGCCGATCCGCTCGACCCGGCCGTGCAACGCTGGTGGCGCGACAAAGCCGAGCAGATCTACGCGCGCATTCCCGATTTCGGTGGCTTCCTGGTGAAGGCCAATTCGGAAGGGCAGCCCGGCCCGCAGGACTACGGCCGCTCGCACGCCGACGGCGCCAACCTGCTGGCGGATGCGCTGGCCGCGCACGGCGGCGTGGTGATGTGGCGCGCCTTCGTCTATGCGCACGACGTTCCTGCGGACCGCGCCACGCAGGCCTACAGCGAATTCGCCGGCCTGGATGGTGCGTTCCGCCCGAACGTGGTGCTGCAGGTGAAGAACGGGCCCATCGACTTCCAGCCGCGTGAGCCGTTCCATCCGCTGTTCGGAGCCATGCCGCGCACGCCGCTGGTAATGGAAGTGCAGATCACCAAGGAGTACCTGGGCTTTGCCACGCATCTGGTTTACCTGGGGCCGTTGTACGAGGAAGTGCTGCGGTCCGACACCCGCATACGCGGCAAGGGGGCCACCGTGGCGCAGTCCCTGGCCGGCATGGCCGGGGTCGCCAACATCGGCACCGACCGCACCTGGAGTGGATCGCACTTCGACCAGGCCAACTGGTACGCCTTCGGGCGCCTTGCGTGGGATCCGCGGCAATCGGCCCAGGACATCGCGGCGGACTGGGCGGCGCTGACGTTCTCGGCCGATCCCGGCGTGGTGCAGCCCATCGTCGGGATGATGATGGCCTCGCGCGAGGCTGCGGTGAACTACATGACGCCGCTGGGCCTGCACCATCTGATGGCGCGGGGGCACCACTATGGTCCCGGTCCATGGGTCGATGTCGGCCCGCGCGCGGACTGGACGTCGGTGTACTACCACCGTGCGGATCACAACGGCATCGGCTTCGACCGCACCGCACGCGGCAGCAACGCCGTGGCCCAGTATTCCCCCGGCGTGGCCGAGCAGTATGGCGATCTGGCGCGGGTTCCGGAGCCGCTGCTGCTGTGGTTCCACCACGTGCCGTGGAATCACCGCATGGCTTCGGGGCGGACGCTGTGGGACGAACTGGTCGGGCGCTACTCGCGGGGGGTACGGCAGGTGCAGGGCATGCAGGCCACCTGGGCGGGGCTGCAGGGCAAGGTGGATGCGCAACGGCATGCGCAGGTCACGGCCTTCCTGCGTATCCAGCAGCGCGAAGCACAGTGGTGGCGCGATGCCAGCGTGGCGTACTTCCAGTCGGTGAGCGGCAGACCGTTGCCCGCAGGCGAAGCCGCGCCGCCGCATCCGCTGGTCTGGTACCAGGCCCTGCAGTTTCCCTCCGCGCCAGGAGATGGCCGATGAAGCCGACGTCGTGGGTGGGATGGCTGCTGCTGGTTGCCATGGGCGGCTGCGCCACGCGTGCAGCGGCACAGGAACCAACGATGGCGCTGCTGCATCCGCTGTTCCAGGATCACGCCGTGCTGCAGCGTGACCGGCCGATTCCGGTATGGGGCCAGGCCACGCCGGGCGCCCCGGTTTCCGTGGCGTTTGCCGGGCGCGCTGTCAGCACGCACGCGGCTGGCGATGGCCGCTGGCACGCAACGCTGCCGCCTGCCGCAGCCGGCGGACCTTACGAAATGTCGGTCCGGTCCGGGCATGCCAGCCAGATCGTGCGCGACGTGCAGATCGGCGATGTCTGGTTGTGTTCCGGGCAGTCGAACATGGAGCTTCCGGTGTGGCGCGCGCTTGATGCAGGCAGCGAGATCGCCTCCGCTACGGAACCGGGGATCCGCCTGTTCACCGTGCCGAAGGCGGCGGCGGTTTCACCGCAGAGTGATTTTTCCGCATCTGTGGCATGGCGCCCCGCGTCACCGGACACCGTGCGTGACTTTTCCGCCGCGTGTTTCTACTTTGCGCGTGAACTGCGCAGGACCGTCGACGTTCCGATGGGGCTGATCCAGGCAGCGTGGGGCGGCTCGCGTATCGAGGCCTGGACCAGCAGCAATGCCCTGCGCATGCAGGGTGGCCTGGGCCCAGCGCTTGACGTGCTCGCGCTGTACGCGCGTGATCCGGCGGCGGCAAACGAACGTTGGGGCCAGCAGTGGCAACACTGGTGGACAACACGCGCCGATGCCGCCGCCGCCGATGCACCTTGGCAGCCAGGCAGCGACAGCCGTGGATGGCAACGCGCCCCTGCCACGCTCGGGGCGTGGGAGCGCTGGGGTGTGCCAGCGCTGGCCGGCTACAACGGCATGGTCTGGTACCGCACCCAGGTGACACTGAGCGCCGACCAGGCCGCCAAGCGCGCACAGCTCGAGCTCGGCCCCATCGACGAGACGGACATGACCTGGGTGAACGGCGTGGCCGTGGGCAGCCAGTACGGTGCGGGCGAGCGGCGAACCTATGCGCTGCCAGCCGGATTGCTGAAAGCCGGCGCCAACACCGTGGTGATCAATGTCCTGGACACCTACGGTGAGGGCGGCCTTGCAGGGCCCGCGAGCGCGCACGCCATCGGCCTGGATGACGGTACGCGCATCGAGCTGGATGCCCGCTGGCAGTACCGGGTGGCGCCCGGCGCACAGGCGCCGCCGCTGGCACCGTGGCACGCCGCCACGGGACTGTCGACGCTGTACAACGGCATGATCGCGCCGCTGGGTGCCTATGGCCTGCGCGGCATGCTGTGGTACCAGGGTGAATCCAACACCGGTGACGCAACGGCATACCTCGCACGCCTGCGCAGCCTGCGTGACGACTGGCGGGGGCGGTTCGGCGCGCACACGCCGCTGCTGCTGGTGCAGCTGGCCGGCTATGGCCAGCCACCCGTGGCGCCGGTTGAAAGTGGCTGGGCGCAGGTGCGCGAGGCGCAGCGGCTCGCTGCGGCGGAAGACCCGCGCACCGGGCTGGCCGTGGCCATCGACATCGGCGATGCCTACGACATCCACCCGCCGAACAAGCAGGAACTGGGCCGGCGGCTGGCGCGGGCAGCGCGCCATGTGGTCTATGGCGAGCGCAGCCTGGCGCCCGCCGGCCCAACTGCACGCGAAGCATCGGCCACGCGCGCCGGCGTGCGTATCCGCTTCAACGGGATCACCGGCACCCTGGTCACGACCGGCGCGAACGGCCCCATCGGCTTCGAGCTGTGCGACGCCGATGCGCACCACTGCCACTACGCCGACGCGGTGCTGCACGGGCACGACGTCGTGCTGCGCAGCCCGCTGGCAGACGCGGGCGGGCGCGTGCGCTACTGCTGGGCCGATGGCCCGGTGTGCACCCTGCGCGACAGCAGTGGGGCGCCCGCCGGCCCGTTCGAGCTTTCCATCACCCCTGCGGAGGTTCCCTGATGCGTCTGCTGCTGGCTCCAGTACTCGTGTTGATGTCGTTGCTGCCGCAGGCGTGGGCAGCGCCGCCCGCGCCGCCGGTCTACTTCGACTGGTTCGAGTACAGCGGTCGCGACGTGGCCTTCGATGCGCCGTTGCCGGCCGGGCACTATCGCAACCCGATTCTTGCCGGGTTCCATGCCGACCCCAGCATCGTCGCCGCAAACGGGCGCTTCTATCTGGTCAATTCCAGCTTCACCTACTTCCCGGGCATCCCGGTATTCGAAAGCGTGGACCTGGTGCACTGGAAGCAGGTCGGCAATGTGATCGACCGACCGTCGCAGCTGGACTTCGACGGACTGGGCGTGTCGCGCGGTATCTTCGCGCCGGCCATCAGTTACCACGACGGCATGTTCTACGTGGTCACCACGGCCGTCGACAGCGGCGGCAACTTCATCGCTACCGCCCGTGATCCTGCCGGTCCCTGGTCCGACCCGCACTGGCTGCCTGGCATCGATGGAATCGATCCGTCATTGTTCTTCGACAACGACGGCACCGTGTATCTGCTCAACAACGATGTACCGCCCGGCCCGCCACGTTACGAGGGCCACCGTGCCATCTGGATGCAGCAGATTGATCTGGCGACCTTCGCCCCGGTAGGTCCCCGCAAGGTGTTGATCGACGGCGGGGTGGAGCCGGCCAGGAACCCTATCTGGATCGAGGGGCCGCACATCTACCAACGCGATGGCTGGTACTACCTCTCCGACGCGGAAGGCGGCACCGGGCCGCAACATTCGCAGGTGGTGTTGCGCAGCCGTAATGTATGGGGGCCCTACGTGCCGTATGCGGGCAATCCGATTCTCACCCAGCGTGACCTGCCCGCCGACAGGCCGTTGCCGATCACCAATGCCGGGCATGCGGATCTGGTGGAGGGGCCGGACGGCTCATGGTGGGCGGTGTTCCTTGCCAGCCGCAACTACGACACGCGCCACTACAACACCGGGCGCGAGACCTATCTGCTGCCGGTGCAATGGCGTGACGGCTGGCCGGTGATCCTGCCGGCCAACCAGGCCATTCCGTATGTGGCCAGAGCGCCCTCCTGGATGCAGGGCGAAGCGTCGCAGGCGCCGTCCACCGGCAATTTCACCGAACGTGACGAATTCGATGCGCCGGCACTCGGCAGCGGCTGGCTGCGCGTGCGCATCCCCAGGCAGCCGTGGGCGGACCTGCGCGAGCGACCGGGGGCCTTGGCCGTGCATCCGCTGGCGGAGAACCTGGACACGCTGCGCAACCCCGCGTTCCTCGGCCGGCGCCAGCAGCACCTGCGCTTCGAATCCAGCACGGCCATGACCCGGCCGGCGGCGGGCGTGGCCGCAGGCCTGGCAGCTTTCCAGAGCGAGACCCACTGGTATTTCCTTGGCGTGCGCAGCCTCGGCGGTGACCGCGTGGCGGTCTTCCTGGAAGCGCGCGACGGCAGCGGTGTCACCCGCACCCTGGCAACGCGCCAGGCAACGGCAGCGACGTCGCTGCGCCTGAAGATCGCTGGTGACGAAGGCCGCTATGCGTTCGCCTTCGACAGCGGCGACGGGCGTGGCTGGCAGACACTGGCCGATGCCGTGGACGGAACGGTGTTGAGTACGGATCGTGCAGGCGGCTTCGTCGGCGCCCTGCTGGGACCATTCGCGCGCGACGAGCGTGCATTGAGGAGCAAATGATGACGCGCACTCCCATCTTCCGCCCGCTGGCCCTGTGCGCTGCCATCGCGCTGGCGGGCACGGGTTACGCAGCCGAGCCCGCGCCCTGGCTCGACACCTCGGCCAGCTTCGAAAACCGCGCCGCTGCCCTGGTCGCACGGATGACCCTGGAGGAGAAGGCAGCGCAGATGCAGAACGCCGCGCCCGCGATCGAGCGCCTGGGCGTTCCCGCCTACGACTGGTGGAACGAAGGCCTGCATGGCGTGGCGCGGGCAGGGCAGGCCACCGTGTTTCCGCAGGCCATCGGCCTGGCGGCCACCTTCGATGTGCCGCTGATGGGGCAGGTGGCCAGCACCATCAGCGACGAAGCCCGTGCCAAGCACCACCAGTTCCTCCGTGAGGGCTCGCATGGCCGCTACCAGGGGCTGACCTACTGGTCGCCGAACATCAACATCTTCCGCGACCCGCGATGGGGCCGTGGCCAGGAAACCTACGGCGAGGACCCGTACCTCACCGCCCGCATGGGCGTGGCCTTCGTGCACGGTCTGCAGGGCGATGACCCGGTGTACCGCAAGCTCGACGCCACCGCCAAACACCTGGCCGTGCACAGTGGCCCCGAGGCCGATCGCCACCACTTCGATGCGCGCCCGAGCAAGCGCGACCTGTACGACACCTACCTGCCCGCGTTCGAGGCGCTGGTGAAAGAGGGGCAGGTGGACGCGGTGATGGGCGCCTACAACCGGGTGTACGGCGAGTCCGCCAGCGCCAGCCGGTTCCTGCTGCGCGACGTGCTGCGCCGCGACTGGGGCTTCAAGGGCTACGTGGTGTCCGACTGCTGGGCCATCGTCGACATCTGGAAACATCACCGGATCGTTCCCAGCCGCGAGGCGGCCGCCGCGTTGGCGGTCCGCAACGGCACCGAACTGGAGTGCGGCCAGGAGTACGCCACGCTGCCGGCGGCAGTACGGCAGGGCCTGATCAGCGAGGCGGAGATCGACGATGCGGTGACCCGCCTGTTTGCCGCGCGGATGCGGCTGGGCATGTTCGACCCACCCGAGCGCGTGCGCTGGGCGCAGATTCCCGCGTCGGTCAACCAGGCTCCGGCGCATGATGCGCTGGCCCTGAAGGCCGCCCAGGAATCGCTGGTGCTGCTGAAGAACGATGGCGTGCTGCCGCTGTCCCGCAACCTGAAGCGCATCGCCGTGATCGGCCCCACGGCCGATGACACCATGGCATTGCTCGGCAACTACTTCGGCACCCCGGCCGCGCCGGTCACCCTCCTGCAGGGCATCCGCGATGCCGCCAAGGGAATCGAGGTGAGCTACGCACGCGGCGTGGACCTGGTTGAAGGGCGCGACGATCCCAGCGCTACACCCTTGATCGAAGCGACCTACCTGCGCCCGTCGGCTGACTCCCCGGAGCGCGGGCTGCGCGGCGAGTACTTCCGTACCGCCGATCTTTCCGGCACTCCGGCCCTGGTCCGCACCGATGCCCAGATCGGATTCCGCTGGGATCGGGGTTCCCCGACCGACAACCTGCTGGCCCGTGGTGAAGCCGCACCGGGGCAGGGCATCCCCAGCGATGGTTTCAGCATCCGCTGGACTGGCCAGTTGCTGCCGCCCGTCTCGGGGCGCTACCGGATCGAGGCGGCCGCCGACGATGGTTTCCGCCTCTACGTGGACGGCAAGCGGGTGCTCGACCACTGGGCCAACAGTGATCGCCTGCACGGCGATGGCGTGGACCTGGACCTGCAGGCCGGCCGCGCCTATGACCTGAGGCTTGAGTACTTCGACGCCGAGCGCGATGCCGGCGTCCGCCTGGGGTGGCGCATGCCCGGAGCCAAGCCGCCGTTCGAAGCGGCACTGGAGGCCGCGCGCAACGCCGATGTGGTGGTGTTCGTGGGCGGCCTCACCGGCGACGTCGAAGGCGAAGAGATGAAGGTCAACTACCCGGGCTTCGCCGGCGGTGACCGTACCGACCTGCGCCTGCCCGCGCCCCAGCGCTCGCTGCTGGAAGCGCTGCATGGCACCGGCAAACCGGTGGTGATGGTCCTCACCGGCGGCTCTGCCATGGCGGTGGACTGGGCGCAGCAGAATCTGTCCGCCATCCTGATGAGCTGGTATCCCGGGCAACGCGGCGGCACTGCCGTCGGCCAGGCGCTGTTCGGCGACGTCAATCCGGGCGGGCGCCTGCCGGTGACCTTCTACAAGGCGGACGAGGCGATGCCGGCCTTTGACGACTACACGATGGAAGGACGCACCTACCGCTACTTCCGCGGTACCCCGCTGTATCCGTTCGGGCACGGGCTGTCGTACACCCGCTTCGACTACGGCAGGCTGCAGCTAGATTCAACGCGCATCGCCAACGACGGGACACTCAAGTTGCAGGTCGAGATCGCCAACACGGGCAAGCGCGCCGGCGACGAAGTGGTCCAGCTGTATGTGCGACGGCTGCAGGCCGGGCCAGGCGACGCACGCCAGACATTGCGCGGCTTCCAGCGTGTGCACCTGGCCGCAGGCGAGCGGCGCACCGTGGTGTTCGACCTGGAAGCGCAGCAGGCCCTGCGCCACTATGACGACGCGCGCGGCGGCTATGCCGTGCCGGCGGGCGCGTACGAGGCATGGGTGGGCAGCTCCAGCGCCGACATCCGCGCGAGGGCCGGGTTCACCGTGGAGACCAACCGTGACTGATGCGCGCCGCATGGAAAGCACCGGGCACACGCTGTCCATCCGGGAGAAGCTCGGCTACAGCCTGGGCGACCTGGCCGCCAACCTGATCTTCCAGACGCTGATCACCTACCTCGCGTTCTTCTACACCGATGTGTATCGGCTGCCGCCCGCCACAGCCGCCACGATCATCTTCGTGATCGGCGTGCTCGGTGCCTTCGTGTTCACCCCGTTGATCGGCATCGCCGCCGATCGCACGGTCAGCCGCTGGGGCAAGTTCCGGCCGTGGATCCTGTGGACGGCGATTCCCTTCGGGGTGCTGTCACTGCTGGCCTTCAGCACCCCCGACCTGGCGCCGCGCGCCAAGGTCGTCTACGCCCTGGCCACCTACGGCCTGTTGATGCTCGTGTATGCGGCCAACAATCTGCCGTACTCGGCACTCAGTGGCGTGCTCACCGGCAGCATGGCCCAGCGCAACAGCCTGTCGGCCTACCGCTTCGTGGCGGTGATGATCGCGCAGTTCATCATCCAGGTCCTGCTGCTGCCGCTGGTGCTGATCCTCGGCGACGGCGACCGGGTGCTGGGCTTCGAGCGGGTCATGACGGTATTTGCGGTGGTGGGAACGGTGTTCTTCCTGATCACCTTCGCCACCACGCGCGAGCGCATCGGACCGGCGAAGGAACAGACTGCCGGGGTGCTGCAGGACCTGTCCGACCTGCTGCGCAACCGCCCATGGAAGGTGATGCTGGCGCTGACCATCCTGGTCTTCATCAACCTGTCGCTGAAGGGCGGTACCTACGTCTACTACTTCCAGTACTACATGAGCGAGGCCGCCCTGGCGGGATTTCTCGACAGCTCCGGCTTCAACCGCTTCATCGGCGCCGTCAACGCGGCACTCAACGGTCTGGGCCTGGCCGGGTTCGCCTGGCCGAAGGATCCGGCAACATCGGCATTCAGCCTGTTCAACGCCTGCGGCATCGTCTGCATGATCCTGGGCATCGGTGTATCGCGCCGCCTGGCCGACCGTTTCGGCAAGCGTGATGTCTTTGGCGGTGCTTTGCTGGTGTCCACCGTGTTCCTGCTGGCGTTCTATTTCTTCCCGCCCACGGCGGTCGCCGTGGCCTTCGCTGCCTTCATGCTGCACGGGTTCTGCTACGGCATCACCATCCCGGTGCTGTGGGCGATGATCGCCGACGTCGCCGACTACTCCGAATGGAAGAACCATCGCCGTGCCACCGCCATCGTCTTCTCGGCGATGCTGTGTGGCCTGAAGATCGGGCTCAGCATCGGTGGCGCGCTGGTCGCCGGCATCCTCGCCCATCACGGCTACCAGGCAGGCGCACCGCAACAGCCCGAAGCCGTGGTGGATGGTATCCGCCTGACGGTGAGCGTGTACTGCTCCCTGCCGTTCCTGGCTGCAGTCGCGCTGCTTTTCTTCTACGAGATCAACAAGCGCATGGAGACCCGCATCGAGCAGGACCTGCAGTCGCGGCGCCAGGGCAGCGATCTGCAGCAACTGGCAGCGCACGCCATCTCCCAGCCCCTGGTAAGCCACATCTACACGGCCGACCCTTCGGCCCATGTGTTCGAGGGGCGGCTGTACATCTATCCATCGCACGACATCGACAGCGGCGCCCCCTTCGACGATGAGGGCGGGCACTTCGGCATGCAGGACTACCACGTGCTGCGGATGGAAACACCGGAGGGCGAGGCCACCGACTGCGGCGTGGCGCTGCATGTGCGCGACGTCCCCTGGGCCAGCCAGCAGATGTGGGCACCGGATGCCGCCTCCCGCGATGGCCGCTATTACCTGTACTTCCCGGCCAAGGACGCCCACGGCATGTTCCGCATCGGCGTTGCGGCGGCGGATCGGCCGGAGGGCCCGTTCACTCCAGAGCCCGATCCCATCGAGGGCGCGTACTCGATCGACCCGGCCGTGTTCGAGGACGACGACGGCACGCACTACCTCTGTTTCGGTGGCATCTGGGGTGGCCAGCTGCAGAAGTATCGCGACAACCGCTACGACCCGGCGCATGAAGAACCTGCAGGCGAGGCGTCGGCACTGGGCCCGCGTATCGGGCGACTGGACGCCGGCATGACCCGGCTTGCCGAACCCACCCGGGAGATCGTCATCCTGGACGAGCACGGGCAGCCGCTGCGCGCCGACGACCATGCCCGTCGCTTCTTCGAAGGACCGTGGCTGCACAAGTACCAGGGCCGGTATTACCTGTCGTACTCCACTGGTGATACGCACCTGCTGTGCTATGCCACCAGCGACAGCCCGTACGGGCCGTTCACCTATCGCGGCGTGATTCTCACCCCCGTGGTGGGCTGGACCACCCATCACTCCATCTGTGCGTTCCAGGGGCGGTGGTACCTGTTCTATCACGACGCGTTGTTGTCCGGCGGGGTCACCCACCTGCGTTCGGTCAAGTGCACACCGCTGCACATGGAAGCAGATGGCAGCATCCGGACGATCCATCCCTATGGCACCTGAGCCGACTTCGCCCACGGATGATGCGCAGGCGGCACTGCCTGCCGGCCCACTGCACTGGTTGCGGGCAGGCAGGCTGGAGGTCGCGCTTGCACCGGAAGCCGGTGGGCGCATCGCCCAACTACGCTGTGACGGTGTGGACTGGCTCGTCAGCGAACATGAAGTAGGGCAGGCGGGCATTGCGTGGGGGTGCTATCCCATGCTGCCCTGGGCCGGGCGCATCCGGCACGGACGCTTCGTCTTCGAAGGCAGGCCCTATCAGCTGCCGGTGAACTTCGGAATGCACGCCATCCATGGCGTCGGCTTCTCACGGCCGTGGCGCATCGACCGCCTTGAACCGGACGGCGCCTCGCTGTCGCTGGACCTGCCTGAGGACGCCTATTGGCCCTTCGGAGGCAGGGCATCGCAGCATCTCCTCGTGCAACCCGACCGCCTGACGCTGCGCCTCGCAGTGCAGGCCGGTGCCATGGCAATGCCAGCCGTGCTTGGCTGGCATCCCTGGTTCCGCAAGCCGGATCGACTGCTGTTCGCACCCAGCGCGATGTACCCGCGCGACGGGGAGGGCATCGCCACCTTGCCCTGCGTGCAGCCAACGCAGGGGCCGTGGGATGACTGCTTCATCAACCAGGCCGAAGTGACGCTGCTTGCCGCCGGCCAGCGGCTGCGGCTGAGCGCCGACACCGATCACTGGGTGGTCTACGACGGGGCAGTGCACGCCACCTGCGTGGAGCCGCAGACCGGCCCACCCGACGGATTCACGCTGGCGCCGACCCGGTTGCAGCCGGGACGACAGCTGGAACTGAACTTCGAACTGCGTTGGGAGATCGACAGCGATGGCGATCTGGCTGGCGTCGACGCCAGCTGATCACCTGTCCGCAGCAGAAGCCAGGAACTCCCCGCGGCTGTTCCACCGCATCGAATGCCTGCCGGCCCTTCTGTTCTTCGCATCCGCCGGGCATGGCCCGGCGCTACCCATCTCCGCGTCCGCCGGGAATGACCCGGCGTTGCCCGTGCGTCGCGTCCGGTAGTGCCGGCCGCTGGCCGGCAACACGCGATCCGGCGCGCGCTTACAGCGCGCTCTGCGGGCGCACCTTAAGCAAGGAGGCCCGCCATGCCGCGTGGCACGCACGTTGGCTTCAATTGGCGTCAACCCGCCGTGCCTACCCGGTCGGATCGGGATCAGGCCGCTCGTAGTCGTCGGGCGTAGCTTTGGGGTCATCACCATCGTCGGGCATGTCGTGCTCCTTCCATGTCGCTTTGTCATTCCTGAGCCTGTCCGGGGTATGGCTCTTCGACGCATCGTCCACGTCGGCGCCAGGGTTGAAAGGCAGGTCATCCCGCAGCTTCTTCTCGTTCACTGGAGTGTGCTCCTCGGGCGTGTTGACCAGCCTCTGCCACGGGGCGTTAACGCTGCAACACAGGCGGATGAAGGGCTGCCGCACGGCCCATCAACCCATGTGCGCAGCCTCGGCATGCGGCTGCGATGGCAGCACTCCCTTGCCTCATTGACCTGTCGTTGACGTACAGATGTCAGACTCGCGCACAAAGGGGTGTCCGGGTGAATTGCAGGGGAGTGATCATCAGGAGAGCTGGCAATGCCGTTTCTCACTGACTCAACAGAAGTCGCCGTCGAGGGCGTCGGTGCAGCCCGGCGCATCGGCTGGATGCGCTTCGTGGGGAATGGCTTGGGCGCGCTTCCGATTGCCTCGATCATTCTGGAGCGTCAGGCGGATGCTGCGCCCTGGGTGCTGCTATTGCTCAACGCCATCGCATGGCCGGCGCTGGCGATGCTCCTGACACGTCGCGCCCGCGAGCCTGCAGCAGCGCAGTTCCGCTGCATGATCGTCGACTCTCTCTTTGGAGGCGCATGGATCGCCTTCATGGCCCTCAGCACGGTGCCAAGTGCGTTGTTTGCCGCGTTGCTGGTGGCCGACAAGATCGCCGCCGGCGGCATCCGCCTGGCAACGAGGGCAACCCTGGCCCTGGTGGTCGGGTTCGCCGCTACCTGGCTTGCCCTGGGCCTGCCTTATCAACCCATCACCTCGCAGCGCACCGTTGTCCTCAGCCTGCCTTTCCTGTTCGTCTACGGCATCGGGTTGAGCGTGCTGAGCTGGCGGCTGGCGCGCCGGGTGAAATCACAGAATCGCCAACTGCAGCGCCTGAGCCGGATGGATCCGCTGGTGGAGCTGGCCAACCGCGGTTTCCTGATCCAGCGCGCCCAGCAGATGCTGCAGACGGGGCAGCACCACGGCGGCGATGCGTGCCTGCTGATGCTCGATGTTGATGATTTCAAGCGGATCAATGATTCGCATGGCCATCGTGCCGGCGATGAGGTGCTTCGCCGCATCGCCGTGGTGCTGCGTCAGCTGGCCCAGCCGGGTGACATGCCGGCGCGCCTGGGCGGTGATGAGTTCGCCGTCCTGCTGCGCCAGCGGATACCGGCAGAGGCCATGGATGTGGCCGAGCAGATAAGGCACTACCTGCAGGAGCCGGGCGCCCCTGAAACAGCCCATATCCAGTTCAGCGTCAGTATCGGCATCGCCGCAGCGGCTGGCACGGGCAGCGCAGAAGATTGGCTGGCGAAGGCGGACAAGGCGCTCTATCACGCAAAACGGCACGGCAAGAACACCGCAAGCTACGCCGAGTAATCTGCACCGGGCAAGTGTCTGTGAAGCAGCTGCCGATCCTGGGCGCTGCGCTGGTCGCGATAGGTGGCCTGGCGTTCCAGCCCGCGCCTGATCAGAGCAGCAGCAACGCCCCGATCAGCGCGGGCGGCATCACCAGCGCGCCGACACGCAGGAAGTCGAGCGCGCTGACATGCTCGCCTTCGCGGCGCAACGCCACCAGCCACAGCATGGTGGCCAGCGAGCCGGTCACCGACAGGTTCGGGCCCAGGTCCACGCCGATCAGCAACGCCGCGCGTGTCTGCGCCGGCAGCTCGGCCATCTGGCCCAGCGAGCCCGCCGCCAGGCCCACCGGCAGATTGTTGGCCACGTTGCTGAGCAGTGCGGCTGCGCCTCCGGCCAGCCAGCCCGCCTGATGCGGCGAGGTCTGCGCCAGCGCCTGCAGGTTGCTGGCCGCTGTCTGGATGACACCGGTCTGCGAAACCGCTTCAACCAGCACGAACAGGCCGGCCACCAGCGGCAGCACGCCCCAGGAGACGTGGCGCAACAGCGGCAGCGGGCTGCGGCGCTGGCGGATCGCCACCACCGCTACGCTCAGCGCGCCCGCACAGAACGTAGCCAGGCCCAATGGGCCGTTCAGTGCGGAGGTCACCAGCAGCACGGTGCCGGTGAACAACACCCCCAGCGCACTCAGCCGGCCACCCTCGGTAAGCGGGCGATGCTCGGGCGACGCCGCCAACGGCTGCGCGATCTCGCGGCGATGCACCCAGCGCAGCACCAGATACGTGGCACCGATCGCCGCCAGCGAAGGCAGCGCGAACTGCGCCAGCCACTGCAGCAGCGGTGGCATGTGGTTGCCGTACACCACCAGGTTGGCCGGGTTGGAAATAGGCAGCACGAAGCTCGCCGCATTGGCGATGAACGCACAGACAAACAGATAGGGCAGGGGGTTGGCGCGGGCCGCCTTGCACGCGGCATAGACCGCGGGCGTCAGCACCACCGCCGTGGCATCGTTGGACAGGAACACCGTCACCACCGTGCCGACCAGGAACACCAGATCGAACAACCGCCGCCCCGAGCCGCCCGCATGCCGCACCGCATACAAGGCCAGCCAGTCGAACAGGCCCTCGCGCCGCGCCAGCTCGGCCAGCACCATCATGCCGACCAGGAACAGATAGACATCCCGGCCTTCAGCAACCGCGTGCCAGGTCGTGCCGAGCGACACCGCCCCAAGCAGCGGAAGCAGCGCGGCCGCGCCAAGCGCCCACACGTACTCCGGAATGCGGAACGGCCGGAACAGCAGGCCGACGGTGGCAACGGCCACGGCCGCCCAGATGATGAAGGGGGAAGAGGAAGCGAGCATGGAGTGGGTGGGGTCTCAGCTGCACCGGCGCGAGCCAACAGCAACGCGCGCTACAGCGATGGCAAGTGCGAGAAAGTCGGCATCATACCGTGCCGGCTGCAGCGCCGGCCCCGCCAGCAAAGGGCCGTATCAGAACCCGACGTGCGCCCGATTGAAGGCGCATGCCATTCACCGTGATGCGTCACGGTAATGCCGATTCCGGACATCCGCATCGCAAGGGTGGTGCCGGCCAGGCCGGCAAGACGCCATGTGGTGCAGCCTCGGCTGCGATTCGGTGAGCGGCACAACGCCGGTGGAGCAGGGGTGCAATCGACATGCGGACAGGAACCGAATTCGATTCATCCGTTCGCTGGTCACGCTGACACGATAGGACACGCGTACATCGCCGAGCGCCGCGCAGAGGGAAGGGTGCAGGCCGTATCGCTGACACCTGTCACTTGTCCGGGCAATGCGTACCGCCAATAGTGAGCGTCACCGCCGCCTGCATGGCCGGCACTCACCGAAAGGACCTCCCGTGAACCTGCTGCAGCAACTCCTCTGGCAGACCCCCATCTGGGTCTGGGTGCTTCTGGCGTTCCTGGTCTCGCGCGGCATCGCGGCCATGCGGCCGGGGCAGACCTCGCTGCGGAAGCTGGCCATCGTGCCGGCGCTGTTCAGCGCCTGGGGCATCTGGTCGATCAGCCACCGCTATGGCGGCTCGCCGTTGGCGTGGGGCGAATGGCTGGCCGGCATCTGCGCGGGCGCAGCAGTGGGCTGGCTGCTGCCGCGCCGGGCAACGCTGAGCGTGGACGCCTCCACGGGCACGCTGTGGCGTAGTGCCGACTACAGCCTGCTGCCACTGCTGCTGGTCACGTTCGTCATCAAGTACGGTTTTGAAACGGCGCTCGCCGTGGCGCCCGGCCTGAGCAGCAACGCAGGTTTCAGCGCCGCCTATCTCCTGCTGTCTGGCGGATTCACCGGCATCTTCATCGGCAAGTACTGCCGCTATCTGGCGGCGTCGCGCCGGGCAACGCCCAGCGGGATGCAGCCTGCTGGCTGAGTCCAGTCCAGGATGGGGGCGGTGCACGCGCCCTCACCCTGTTCACCCTGCAGCGGCAAGAATAGGCCACGGCTTGGGCGGGAGCCGTCCACACTGGACTATTCGCTTCGCGCTCAGTTCAAAGACGCCTCAAGGAGTGCCCATCCCCGGTTGGAAACCCGCGCCGCTTTGGCAGGGATTGGAGTGCGTTATCGAGGCTGTCCGTCGATTTCACTAGTAGGTCAGCTTCCGGAAACCAACCTGCGTCGAAACCTCGTCTTCGCATTCCACCACGAAGGCAACCGCGTCATGAGGAAGATGCAGGCGCTGCCGAAGCGCCTTCCCGCCGTAATCGAATGCCCTCACAGCGAGGAGATAGTTGGGGTGCGAGGCGTCCAACTCGACACAGGCAAGGCACGCCAGCCCATACCACGTTCCATCCACTCCCTTTCCGGCATAGCACTTGCTGGATGTGGACAGCGGATCAAGTATCACCAGGCGATTGGATCGTCCGCAGCCGCCAATCGTTGTCCAGGTATGGCAATGGCCCTTCGCGCTTCGACCAGATCGAGGCCTATGCCCAACGCACTCTGATTGGCTCCAAGCAGGTGCTTCAGCTCGGCGAGCTGTCGGTCAGCAATCCGTTGTTCTCGGGTGCTCCGATTACGGGCATGCAGCTGCTGCCCGAGGAAGCACTGCAACAAGGCTCTTCCAGCGTGGAGGTGCAGCRCATGCTGAAGCCCCGATGCAGGCCATTCCATCGGATCCGTACGAACGTGTCTAGGCGTAATGACGCAGGTGTGGCGATTCGAGCGGGTTGTGCGCCCACGACGTGCCGCAGCGGCTAACCGTCCCTGCTGGCCAGATAGCGTTCTCCCCACAACTTCATTGCTTCCAGTGTTGGCGCCAGTGTGGTGCCCAGCGGCGTCAACGTGTATTCAACACGCGGCGGAACTTCTGCAAACACTTCGCGCCGGACGATGCCGCTTGCCTCAAGCTCGCGCAGCTGCAAGGTAAGCGAGCGCTGGGTCACGCCGCCGATCAGCTTTCGCAGTTCCCCAAACCGTTTAGTGCCGCTCAGCAGGTAGTGAACGATCAACGGCTTCCACTTCCCGCCGGCGATCTCGACAGTCACTTCTACGGCACACCGGTAATCCGAAGGCAGGCCAGCGGGCATCATCACTCCAATAGGATACTTTGTATCCCTATATATACAAAGTGTGCCTGGTTGTAAATTTGCCACTGGCCTCTGATAGTGCTGGCCCGGAAGGGAGCCCCTTCGCAATCAGAGAGAAGACGCATGAGAGCTGCGTATTACGACCGCCAAGGCCCGGCTGATGAGGTGCTCTGCGTTGCAGAGCTGCCCACCCCACAACCGGGGCCAGGTGAAGTCCGGGTGCGGATGCACATGTCCGGGCTCAATCCCACAGACCTCAAGGCCCGCACAGGGTTCTCCGCGCCGATGCCCTTTCCACGAATCATTCCCCACCAGGACGGTGCCGGTGTCATCGATGCGGTGGGCGACCCGGAAGAGGCGGGCCGTATAGGGCAGCGCGTCTGGATCTATGAAGCCCAGTACGGCAGGGCGAGCGGAACGGCTGCAGCGTTCGTGGTCGTGCCCGCTGGGCACGCCGTGCCGCTGCCTGGCGATGTCTCTTTCGAGGTGGGTGCATCGCTGGGTATTCCGGCACTGACGGCGCATCGCTGTCTCTTCGCGGATGGCGACATCAACGGCCGAAGGGTGTTGGTGCAAGGCGGGGCAGGCGTGGTCGGCACCGCCGCCGTCCTGCTGGCAAAGTGGGCGGGCGCCTGGGTCGCGGCCACGGTCATGAATGCCGAGCAGGCAAGCATTGCCAGGGCGGCCGGAGCGGATCTGGTGCTGGACCGTCTGAATGACGATGTCGCCGGCGCGATCAACACCCATACCCGGAGGGCGGGCGTGGATCGCATCGTAGAGGTCAATGTGCGGGCAAATCTCGACCTTGACCTGGCATGTCTCGCCTCTGGCGGCGTCATCAGCGCTTATGCGGCCGCGCAGGCAACCGATGAGCTTTCCCTGCCACTGTTGCGTGCCATGGTGCACGGATGCGTGCTCCGCTTCGTGTACATCTATTCGGTCCCCCAGGAAGCGAAGATCCACGCGATCAGGGACATCACTGCGTGCCTTGCCAGTGGCGCCTATTCGCCCCATGTCGGTTTGAAGGTGGATCTGCAGAAGATCGCTGAAGCGCACCAGGCACTTGAAGCTGGAACCGTGATGGGGAAGGTTCTCATCGCCATCTGAGCGATACGTTCGCCGCCACGCGCCCCTTGCACTCGGCGGGTGAATGCGGCTTGCGGGTCATTTGCATGCCCGCAGGGCGGGGCTGCACGTCCCCTCACCACATTCACCTCGCAGCAGCGAAAATGCGTCCTTGGGCGCGCTCCAGGGCGCACCGCTCACTGCCTGCAGGAACGCAACGATGTCCAACAACCCTTTCGGTGAATCCTCATGCGCTGCCGCAGCCAGCGGTTGCGTGGAGGTGCGCGGCGCGCGCGAGCACAACCTCAAGAATGTCGATGTCTCCATTCCGCGCAATGCACTGGTGGTGTTCTCCGGGGTGTCGGGTTCGGGCAAGTCGTCGTTGGCCTTCGGTACGGTCTTTGCTGAGGCGCAGCGGCGCTACTTCGAGTCCGTAGCGCCATACGCGCGGCGCCTGATCGACCAGGCGGGCGTACCCGATGTGGATGCCATCGACGGCCTGCCGCCGGCGGTGGCGTTGCAGCAGCAGCGCGGCGCCAGCAATGCACGTTCCTCGGTGGGCAGTGTCACCACGCTGTCCAGCCTGGTACGCATGATGTACTCGCGCGCAGGGGCCTACCCGGCCAACCAGCCCATGCTGTACGCCGAGGACTTCTCGCCCAATACGCCGCAGGGCGCCTGCAGCACCTGCCACGGCCTGGGACATGTGTACGAGGTGACCGAAGCGCTGATGGTGCCGGACCCGTCGCTGAGCATCCGCGAACGTGCCATCGCCTCCTGGCCGCCGGCATGGCATGGCCAGAACCTGCGCGACATCCTGGTCACGCTGGGCTACGACATCGACGTGCCGTGGAAGAAGCTGCCGAAGAAGGACCGCGACTGGATCCTGTTCACCGAGGAAACGCCAACCGTGCCGGTCTATGCCGGCTTCACGCCCGCAGAGACCCGTGCCGCACTGAAGCGCAAGCTGGAACCCAGCTACATGGGCACCTATACCGGTGCGCGCCGCTACGTGCTGCACACCTTTGCCAACACCCAGAGCGCGCTGATGCGCAAGCGCGTTTCGCGCTACATGGAAGGCAGGTTGTGCCCGGCCTGCCACGGAAAGCGCCTGAAGCCGGAAGCGCTTTCGGTCACCTTTGCCGGCGTGGATATCGGTGAGTTCATGCGGCTGCCGCTGGACCAACTGGCGGACCTGCTGGGGCCCATCGCGCAGGGCGATTTCAGCGCGCACAGCCGCGGCGCGCGTACCAGCGGCAGCGCCACGAAACGCGATCGCACGCAGCGGGCT
This sequence comes from Stenotrophomonas sp. 10L48, assembly GCF_056395105.1. Classification (NCBI taxonomy): domain Bacteria; kingdom Pseudomonadati; phylum Pseudomonadota; class Gammaproteobacteria; order Lysobacterales; family Lysobacteraceae; genus Stenotrophomonas; species Stenotrophomonas sp. 10L48. Next base: position 369,041 of record NZ_JBFTIX010000002.1, read on the forward strand.
GCAAGCGGCCGACCTGTCCATGCTGGAGCCCCCGACGTGCGGCTGACCTCGGCCCTGTCGGAAGAGAAGCGCCTGGCCGCGCAGCGGCTGGCAGGCGGCGTCATGGCGCGTGTACGCCAGCTGCGAGGCCTGGGCCTGGGGTACCTCTCGCTGGATCGCGCCACGCCAACCCTGTCGGCCGGCGAACTGCAGCGCCTGCGGCTGGCCACGCAGCTCAGCTCGTTGCTGTTTGGCGTGCTGTACGTGCTTGATGAACCCTCGGCCGGCCTGCACCCCGCCGACAGCCAGGCGCTGTACGACGCGCTGGACCGGTTGCGCGACGGCGGAAACTCGGTGTTCGTTGTCGAACACGACCTGGAGCTGATGCGCCGCGCGCAGTGGCTGGTGGATGTTGGCCCGGAGGCGGGTGAGCACGGCGGGCGCGTTCTCTACAGTGGCGAGCCCGACGGCCTGCGCAAGGTCCAGGAATCGCGCACCGCCCGGTATCTGTTCGACCAGGTGCCCGCGGCCGCCAGCCGGCAGCGCAGCGCCAGCAGCTGGCTGGAGTTGAAGGGCATCCACCGCCATAACCTGCAGGGTGTGGACGCGCAGGTGCCGCTGGGGTTGCTGACCGCAGTGACCGGCATTTCGGGGTCGGGCAAATCCAGCCTGATGGCGCAGGCACTGCCCGAGCTGGTGCTGCTGCACCTGGGGCATGAGCCCGAGGAGAACAGTGCCGAGAGTGCGCCCAACGACGCGCCGACCGTGATCGAAGCGACCCGAGGCCGGCTGGCTGGCGATGTGGACGCCATCCAGCGGGTAGTGCAGGTGGACCAGAAGCCCATCGGCCGCACCCCACGCTCCAACCTGGCCACCTATACCGGCCTGTTCGACCACGTGCGCAAGCTGTTCGCCGCTACGCCCGCCGCGCGCCGTCGGCGTTTCGATGCCGGCCGTTTCTCGTTCAACGTGCCCAAGGGCCGATGCGAGACCTGCGAAGGCGAAGGTTTCGTCAGCGTCGAACTGCTGTTCATGCCCAGCGTCTATGCGCCGTGCCCCACCTGCCACGGCGCCCGCTACAACGAAGCCACGCTGAAGGTGCTGTGGAATGAGCGCAACATCGCCGAGGTCCTGCAGATGACGGTGGACCAGGCGCACGCGTTCTTCATCGAGGAAGAGGCCATTGCCCGTCCGCTGCAGCTGCTGCAGGAGATCGGCCTGGGCTATCTGCGGCTGGGCCAGCCGGCCACAGAGCTTTCAGGTGGCGAAGCCCAGCGCATCAAGCTGGCGACCGAGCTGCAGCGCAGCCAGCGCGGGCGCACGCTCTACGTACTGGACGAACCCACCACCGGCCTGCATGCATCGGACGCGGACAGGCTGCTGGTGCAGCTGCAGCGACTGGTGGACGCGGGCAATACGGTGGTGATGATCGAGCATGACATGCGCGCGGTCGTGCAGGCGGACTGGGTGATTGACGTCGGGCCTGGCGCAGGCGCTGCGGGCGGCACCATCGTGGCGAAGGGAACGCCGCAGCAGGTGGCGCGCGCCAAGGGCAGCAGGACGGCGCCCTTCCTTGCGCGGGAGCTGGGGCAGGGTGGGTGAGGTGAGGGCGTCGCCGGGGCCGTAGTCCTACTACCGCACGCCACACCGCCCATCCTCAGGCACATCGCCAGCAAGCGTCAGCAGCCGATCCTGCAGCGTAGGCTCCTGCACGCCAGACAGCACCTGCTCCAGATAGCTCAATGGCACCAGTGACCATTGCAGCGAGGCCTGCAGGGGGAAGATCGCAGGCGCCCGATGCTCGGTACCCAGCGCAACCCGGATCAGCAGAAGCGGCGGCTGCCTTTCCACGTGCAGCACCGGCACGCCCTTGCACTGGATCTGGAAGGAAGCCGAAGCGGGCGTCCCCTCCAGGAACGCGAAACCCTCCCGCGCCCGCGCCTCTGCGAATCGAAGCGCGTGGCGGCGCAGCGTCCAGAATGTCTCATCGGGTACATCACGGTACGCGAGCACTTCCGGCTCAACAGGCTCTGGCGAATGGATCTGTACTGCAACGACCAGCGCCAGAAAGAGCGCCCACATCACGCCGTGGCGCACCTTCATGTCAGGCCCCACCAAAGTGATCCTTCACTCTGCCGGCTGCAGCCGTTCGCTTGCGTGGGCTGCGAGCCCAAGCCCGGCCATGATCAGTCCTTCCATCACCCGGTCGCCGACGTATTGCTCCGGCTCACCATTCTGGCGGGTGCGTTCTGCGGCCAGCAGCACTTCCAGCACCACGCGCAGGCCTGTCAGCGAGCAGTCGGCATCGGCCAGCGCCATCTGCCGGCCACGCAGCTGATGCCGCTCTGGCCAGGGCTGGCCGTTGGCGGCCACGCCCGAGCCGATGCTGTGCAGCAGCGCGATGAGGGTATTGGGATCCACGGTAGGCCCGGCCGAGGGCGCCTCGTGGATGGGCTGTGGGGCAGGGGAGTAGGGCGTTGTCATGGCAGGGCTCCTTGCGTGCAGGCAGAAGCCGCCACCGATAAAGGTGGCGGACGATGCGTGGCTCGAAACCCCGTGTGTGGATGACCGGGTAGGCGCAAGGCCTCCACGCACCGCCCGCCATATCCGGCAGACGGATTGCCAGCCGGCACCGCGCAGGGCGGTGCCGGCTGGCAAGCGCAAAACAACATCCACACAATCGGGGTTTCGAATCCCGGCCACCCGTTTTCGGTGGCATGGCAAGGAATACGCCCGGTAGTGCGCGATGCCAATACAGTAAGGGCAATGCCGTCACCACTTTCGACGTTTTCAGAATCGTTGCATGGCGGGGAAGGGCGCTAGAGGCTTTGCCTGCAAGGGCTGCCGGCGGTGGCGGTTGGCCCGCATATTTCGTGCCGGTACCGACATGCTCTGGCCGGAAGTAGGGCAGACGCGACAAAGGGATGGACGGGTCGAGTCTCTTGATGGCCCTTCAGGGCGCCCGTCCGCTGCAATCAGAGTGCACTGCGTGGCTGACGCCGCGCTTACCGCCATGGCACTATCCGGGATGCGTCAGGGGCGCTTGAAAGGGGGAGTACATGGAAAGTACGCAAAAAGGGCTAACGATGGCCGATGTGGCTGGCTGGGGTTCGGCTGTCGTCACGTTTGGCCTGATTCAAGGCGCGCTCTATCTGAAGGCGTACTGGGGCCACTTTGGCCTTGATCCCTTTCAGTTTGTTGCCGTGAGCGAACTGGCCCTGGCTGGCCTGGCCGGCATCGGCATGGTGTTGTTTCTCATGCTGGTGGCCTTGCTGTTTAGCGGCTGGGTGGAGATAAAGGTGACGAGCGGCAGCGCCAAAAGCAAGCTGTTCGCATGGTTGTTTCCGCTGCTTTTCTTCACTGGCTTGGGGCTGCTGCTTTGGTGGTCGAACACGTGGCCTCTTCTGATACGGCTTCTTCTGACAATCATCTGTGCGCTGATCGTGCAACTTTCGCCGGTGGTGCCCGCGACGGTGAAGGATTCCCCTTGGCTGATCTATGCCTTGGTAATGCTGGTCTATGTCTCGATAGTGTCAAGCATGCTTGGTTCCGGGCGTGCCGCGACGGTTTCCTCTGGGGGCGGCAAGCACGTGACGGCTGTGACTGTTGATGGAAAGGTGCAGGGCGGCCTTAGCCTGATTGGTCGGCTTGGTGATAGCTATGCGCTATGGCACCCAGCGCGGAAAGCAGCCGTGCTTGTGCCTGTTGGCGATGTTGGGAGGTTGGAGATTGTGCGAAAGGGTGTGACGCCTGTTCCTGCTGCGAAATAGGGCTAGGTTCTGGCAAGCGCCAGGCAGGGAAGTGTTGTGCATCTGAGATCGCGGACTAGCGATAAGGGATGTTTATCGAGGGTAGGGGGGGGGGTGCGCTTCTCGCTAGAATGTGCCGCCGTACCCGCATTAGTTCCGTCTTACTCCACTCCCACTTAATTTCCGGCGCCAGGTCACGGATTGAGATGAACGACGCGAAAGGCCTGCCGCTGCAACATCACTGGCGGCTTGGCCGAGCCGGAGTCCTATCTTCTACATCTCATCCGCTCAATCTCATTCAGGACTTGCTTGTCTAATGAACCGAAGTCACCCGGAATTTCATTGTCTGTGAAGAAGGAGTAAGTGACGCCAAAGTCGTCGCCATGGAGCACACGATTGCAGGAAACACTGCCCAACGTGTCGCAGGATGCCATTAGCTCATCGTCATCCATGGGTTGTGTTGCGCCACGTGCACTCGAGCGCCATACGAAAATGTGGCTCTTGTCGCCGCCGTCGGGAACGGCAAGCAATCCTTTCTCCAGCATCTTCGCGTCTTGCCAGCCTTCAATAGCGCTCGTACGCAGATGGGATCCTTGGGGGAGGTCGCCAAACCTTCTTCCAGGAAAGTAAGATTTGGCTACCACCGCTACCGAGATCAAATTACCGGGGCCGATACAAGCCTCGCTATGGCTGGAGTAACAGCCATGCAGGGTAAAGCCGCCGGCCACAGGATCCTCATGACCCCGCCGGGAAGGCGTCGCATCTAGATCGCCAGGAATGCAAAAGTCGGTCTTCGCACCATCGACACGATATGAAGTGGGCGAATCCACACATCCGGACCCAAGAGCTGCCACGACACACACAAAAAATCTAGTTGCTGCAACTCGGTTGCGCGCAATAGTCATATACGTCCCGCGTCGTTGAGCCAAGAACATTGATTACCGTCTCCAGAGCATCCGTCTTGTATCCACCAAATGCCCTGGGGTCTGCTCCATTTCTTTCAAAGACTCGCTCGTGGAACTCTCCGATGACACTCCTGTCTAACATTACCGGATTCTTCTCAGTTGCACCCGCCTGGTCCAGCGCCTGCACATGCGCTCTCGCAAGATCAATCCTTATGGCCTCCATCTTAAACGCAACCGCAATTGCCTGCGTGCTTGTCATAGTCCGGGGGTCAGTGCCCATATTGCTGGCAATGGAATTTGCGAGAATTCTGTTAGTGATTTCTGAGAGCCGAGCATTCAGAGGATTGGAGCCACTATTGCCTGCCACTTCGCCTGCGCGTTCCGCATACTTATCGCCGCCCGATCCCGCCAATTGATAATATGCTTTCCAATCGCCCGACACGGCAGCCGCTCTTTCCTCAACAGTAACCCAGCAGCCCTTGCCGCTGCATTCGCGACCATCGGGATCTCGGTTTGTGTAGGGATTGCTGTTGGCGTACCAGTAGCGATTGAAATTGTCCCCGCGTGGTCGAGCAGCCACCGGGTCGACCGATAGAAAGCGTCCGATTGTCGGATCATAGTAGCGCTGCTGCATGTAGTTAAGTCCCGTCTGGGCATCCGACACTTGGCCGGTGAAGCCTGGCTGATCATCGCTACCTGCAACGAGCATGGATCCATATGGGTCATAGAATGATTCAGCTATCAGATTTCCGGATGCGTCCGACTCTGCCACCGGGGTCCCCAAGGCATCGGTATGCACGTATGTGACTGTCGCCTGTGCATACACTTCAGGACTGAGCGCCCCGCACATCAGCATCAACGAGATCATGTGGCGGGTAGCTATGCTGGCTCGATTCATTCGCACTACCCTCCAGTTGCGGAAACGGCGGGGGCCCAGGCCGAGCACCCTATGGGCTTGCATGCTCTCACTTGGAACGTAGCGCCTGCAGGAACGCCCGTGTAGTCGATCTGCACCGACGTTGCAGGCCCCGAATAGGCCCCCCTTCCTGTGACTTCGTACCAGGCAGCCCCGGCCACTGCATTCCAGCTGACGAAGTAACGCACCTGCCACGGCGGGAATGCATTGGTAACCACGAAGCGCGCGGTGAGTCCGGTTGGTGTTACAGGCGGAACATTCACTGCCACCGCAACTGAGCCACTGTAGCCGCTGCATCCCCCTTGATTGCATGCGGCGACCCGGTACGCATAGGTACCATCGCCGCGACCGGAGATCACCGCAGAAGTACTTCCGCCGCTATAGACCGCCGTCCATCCTCCGCCATTCGCGCTCTCTTCAACTACATAGCTATTGGCTCGATCAACCGCGTTCCAACTGACCGTGTAACTGCCGGTGCCGGAACTACCCGGACCGAATAGCGCCGGCTCTGACGGTGGTCGCATCACTACCACGTTCAACGCCGGCCCCTGCGGCCCGCAGCCCCCATCGTTGCAAGCTGCAATGCTGTAGCTGAGGCTTCCATTTGCGCGCCCAGTCAATGTCGCGCTGGTGCTGCCGCTATTGAGGATGGCATTCCACCCACCGCCGGATACGCTTTCGAAGAGCCGGTATGTCGTCGCAAGGGGAACCGGCGACCAGTTCAGAGCGACACTTCCATCATTGGATAGAGTCGGGCCGGACAGATTGGAGCTGCCTGTCGGAGCACGAACGACCCGCACAGTCGCGGGGCCAGTACTCGGCCCGCACCCGCTGCTGTTGCAAGCGGACACGCGGTAGGCGTAGCTTCCGTCTGGCTTCTGTGAGAATTCTTTCGCTGTCGCTGCGCCTGTTGCTGCCACGATCCAGGCGGAGCCACCGCTGCTTTCTTCCAAGTGGTAGACGCTCGAGCCGGATACTGAAGACCAGGAGACGGTGTAGGCACCGTTCGCAGACAGTGCGGGAGCACTCAATCCAGCGGGTGATTCTGGGACGCGCAGCACCTGCACCGACGCCGTTGCACCGTACTCACCGCAGCCGGCGGCATTGCAGGCACGTGCGCGGTAGGCAAATGTGCCGTTGGGCTTGCCGGCAAAGGAGCGAGAGAGGATGGCGTCATTCTGGATTTCGGCCCATCCACTTCCTGTTGTGGACTCCTCCAACCTATAAGTCTGGGCGCCGGCCACTGCTGGCCACGAGACGCTGTAGTTGCCGTCTATTGAGAGCCCAGGCGCGTTTACGGAGGGCCCAGCTGAAGGGAGCGACTGGACCGAAGTGATAGCAGTGGCACTCCAGCCGCCACAGGCCGTAGCGCGACAGGCTCGCACACGGTAGCCGTAAGACCCGCCAGCCCTGCCGGTCACTTCTCTCGTCCTGTCAGGCCCGGAATAGATGTTGGACCACGCGCCGGCGCCCGCTTGCTCTTGCAGATCGTACCGGCTGGCTTGGGCCACCTCTGACCAGGAGACCGTGTAGTTGCCGCTGGAGCTCTGAGCAGGCGCACTGACCACCGGGGTCGCGGGTGCCGTCGATGTTGTGGCCTTCGCGACCAGACTTCCATTTAGGTAGACGTACTCCACGCTACTGGCGGTGCGATCATTGTCTTGTCGACGAAGCACCCCGTCATTTCCGTAGAAGGATGCGATAGTGCCAGAGTCAGCCGAGGACAGGACTCTTCGTCCGCTACCGTCATATCGATAGCTTTCCTTCCCCACTGCTGTGCGAAGTCGGTTGCCGTAGTCGAACTGAAATCCTTGACCGTTCTTGACAGAAAGATTTCCCTGCACGTCGAAGGCGAGCCCCACTACCGTCGAGCCGCTACTGTTGATGATGTTGGTCAGGCGATTGTTGCCGTCATACCAGTAGGAAAGATCCTTAAGGCCTTCAAGTCTGACCGCACGGATGTTGTCCAAGGCGTCGTAGCTATAAGTAAGCTGCCCATTGCCACCGAAGGCGGTTGAATGGGTGGACAGCAGGCGATCCTGCGAGTCATACGTCATCGAGCGAGTGCGCGCTGCGTTCAATCCATCGGTGATCTGCGCTACGTTGCCTGCAGCATCGTAGCCATAAGTGTTATTGAGAACCCCTGCGTCGGAAACACTGGCTGGAAGCTGTCTCCCGTTCTGTTGCATTGTGTGCACTATCCCGTTGCCGTACACAAACCGGCTCATGCCACCATTAGGGAAGTACGTGACGCTGGATACAAAGGCGCCCGCGCGTGTTGGCTGACCCAGCGCATTGGGAGCGTATTCAACGCTAAGCCCGCTTGGATAATGAACACCGGCCAAGGAAGCGTGTGGGTCGTAGACGTACCCAACCGACCGTGCAGGCATTCCCGTCTGTTCGATCGATTCTCCGGTAACGAGGCGACGCCTGTTGTAGCTGTAGGTATTCACCACCTGGCTACTACCAGCATCATTGCGCGTGGTGACTTGGGCGACCTTGCCGTCGGCGGTGTAGCTCCAGATCTGGTCACCATTGCTGTCCGGAAACGACAAGGCGAGCAGGCGATTTCGGGCATCGTACGATCTGGAGACGCGTCGCGGAGCTACCGACGCCGAGCTGCCGTCTGGCTCGCAGCCGGTACTACTCGCGAGGCCGGACGCAGACCAGGCAACGTTACCAGCTCCGTCGTAACCGACGAGCGTAGCTCCTGTCTCAGGCTCTACTGTCCGACACAGCTCTTGGGCCGCGTTATAGGAATAGGCTCGCGTAACCTCCAGGCTGCCATCTGCGCTGCCGCGGCGAATGCTCAGCGGCTTTGCGAAGGCGTCGCGATCAATGACTGTCAGCCCTCCTTCCGGTTGAAGGATCCGCGTAGGACTATCGAAGGAGGGCTGATCCAGCATGCGATACCAGGTCCGGATCTCGGCCCCCCTGGGATTGCGAGCAAGGGTGAACACGCCTGACGCGTCTCGTTGATAACTGAGTGACGTGGTGAGGTCACCCAACTCGGAGTTCTGAGTAACAGAGGTGGTGCGACCTAGTGCGTCATAGACGGTCCAAGTGCCACGATCACTATTGGCTGTTGCTGCAGGATAGGAGGAGAACACCGTCCTGCCTTCGTTGTCGTACTCCCTGCCTGTGAATCTGATGGTGCCTGGGTCGGCGGCGTCGTACTCCGAGACAATCAACGGTCGCCACAGTGCGTCGTAGTACGCGATGGAAACTCGGTTTCCAGTAATGGTTGTTTTTCGCCAATGGCCAGCCGCAACGCCGTACTCGTCGCCCATGACCTGAACAAAGCTCTGGTTCATCGGGCTCCAGGCGGTGCTATCTCCACTCGGGTAGTCAATGCCCGCCACCCGTCCCATCGCGTCATAGCGATATCCGGTCGAGAACCCGTTCTGATCGGTGACTTGGCTAATCCAGCCGCGATCATCCACGACAGCGCTTTGCGTTGTGCCATCAGGGAAGCTGATCAGCTGCGGAACACCGCGCTTCCAAGAGCCCAGCACGATAGTGTTCCCATTTCCATCGCGCACGTATGCGATGGTGCCATCAGTGTTGTAGCCAAGCGATTGGGTCAACTTCCCAAATGCCCAGAACTGCGTGGGTCGAGAGGTGACAGGATCGAACGTCGCCTGATCGGCGAGGACGCCATTGATCGCACGAGTAGCAACTTGACCCAGAATCCACGAGCTTTCGTTGTCATGGTAGCTCAGGGTTTCCAAGGTAGTGGCGGCCCAGGCTTGTGGAAGGCTGGCCGTTGCAACCAGAGCAGCTGCGAGCAGCGTCTTGTGCGGGTATGTGCTTCTACGAGGCGATTTACGTGCCATACGCTTCCCTAAATTGTGGGACGCAGCGCACGAGCGCTGCCATTCGACTGCCTGTCGTAGCTCACCCTCAGGGCGAGCTGGATCGCGTGATCTTCAGCGGCCTTGCATAAGCGTCAAACTGATCCACGCGATAGAGAAATGTATTTCCATCCTGCGTGGTGGTGCGTGACTCCAATGGCTTGGGTAGCTCTTCTTCCTTCGAGCATGACCAACAGGGATTGCTGCCAATCCGGGCATAGCTGCCGTCCGAGCTACGCCGGTACTGGGTGTCTATCCGCCGCAGCACTCCCTGCGTATTCCCGCGTTCCTCACTCAGCAGCTGGCCTTCGAGATCTCCGTACTTCTGACTGAAGGTGAAGCGATCCCAGCTGCCGTCCTCGCGAGTAACGGTGAGTGCGCGCGTCTCGGGGCACGGCGTAGTCGAGCAGTAGACATGTTGTCCAGTGTCCAGGCTCGCAGCAAGCGGCGTGTACTGGTAGCTCCATGTCATGGTCGCGAGCCCGGGCCCTGAGATGACCTTGCGATCCAGTGCCAGCACGGTCAGGAGGTGGGACTCCACCGGATAGAAGATCTGCGTGAAGGGCCGGCAGGTGTTCGGCGCATTGGTTCTGCCATGAAGTCGGTAGCTCATTTCAAATGTGCCCCTGGCTCCTGAAGGATGAGTCATGACCACCGTTGCGGATGAGCTTGGACCAGGTGTGAACGGCACAAAGTCTGCACAGTTCCTCCAGCCGCCAATGGGGTTATCGAACGCAGCTCCGGCATCAAATGACCAACTCGATCCATCTGGAAGTGCCACGCGGGTGAGCTTGCGATCGACAGTGCTGCCGGTGTACTCATAGTTCCAAGTGCGGCCATTGGCGACGACACTCTGTACCCCGTCAGCCCCTGAGTTCACCGTAATGGAGCGGCCGTCGCTCGCGCTCATCACGACCTGACTTGGGGAGTAGGTGAAGGTAATGAAGTTGCCGTTCCTGTCCTCGATACGGGTCGGCAACGCGCGGAACTCACGCAGTCCCATCGTGCTCGTGTAGTTGAAGAAGCCATTACCGTAGTTCGCGGTCATGGTTCCGCGGGGTATAGCCACAATGCGGTCAAACCAGTACCTGTCCCCATTGGGGGCATGCGCCATGAAGGCCTCCCCGCTCTCGCCGTTGCTGGTGCTCGGAAGGCAGGAAAACACCCAGCGATCAGCGGTGGTCCAGTGATAGGCACGACCGTCCGTAGGTTGCTTGGCACCCGCAGCCATGATGATCATGGGCTTGCTGTCGCTCCCGGGAAGGCTCAGGGAGAGCCCGCCCCAGAAAAAGTGCGGATCAAAGGAGAAGCCGACGTTTCCTTGCCCGCCACTCACATACTCGGATGGAGCGCTGGCCTGCTGAGGTGAATTCAGTGGGATCGAACAACGACGTAGTGGCTCGCCCGGCACCATGGACACCCAGCCACTCTGCCCAAACATGCCTGAGATGTAGGGCAGGTCAAAATCCCAGTCCCTCATCGATTTGAGGGTGTCCCGGCGCCCGCCCATTTTCAATGTGCGCGAGAACCGCATTGGCAATGCGTTGTTTCCAGGTAGATCAACATCAACCTGGGTGAACTGGATGCCGCCCGTATAGAGGCTGACCCTGTCACCGAACAGGTCGTTACCCAACACCGTGAGTTCGCTCAGGCCCTTGAGCTTGTCTTCGTAGAAGACGCCCGCCTGCGATGAGGTCAGTGGCGCGCCAGTCTGTGCTTGAGCAGCGGCAGCGAGTGTCAGCAAAAATAGATTGAGGACAGCACTGATGACTTTGGAATGCAATGACACGTACGTCTCCATGTAGCGCTGGCTGAGCGGCCAGACATGATCCGGTGACTACTAAGTCTGCAACAAGACAACTTCAGGGCTTATCGGATAGCAATGAGACATCGCCTGGACAAATGCTGCCAATAGAGCCTCATTCATTGCGCTTTACGCACGAACTACCCGCGCTGCGATAGCTGCGCTTAAGAGTGACAGTCACGTTCCCCTTGCAATGCGGCGGACACTATCTCAAGTAATGACGGCGCGCAACTGGCTTTGGTTTGCGCCTCCAGCCAAGATCAAGTGAGCATCGAGTGCACGCGGGAGATCAGCTCATGACTATTGAAGTAGTGACACCAGTTGCAGCGGGCTGACAGCGGCGCGCTTTGGACGACCCATATGACGATGCGACCGACCAGGTAACCGCAGCGGGCGCAACACCATCGCGATGATGTAGTGGCGGGCAAGCTTGGATAGACGGAATACTTCAATCACCAGCCACTGATCGTTACCCGCTTCTGGCCGGAGGCAGACGTGCGCAGGCGCTCTGTCCGGTTCCCGCTTAGAGGCTCAAGCGGTCGTTTGCATGGCTGGGTTTGGTGTTTGCACTAGACTGGAGGCGAGGGCATAGTTCTTCCGTCAAAATGGAGGAATAAGCCCCGCCACGGCAACACCATCTGAGCAGAATCGGCTGTTGTCTGCGGCAACGCAATCGGCGATGGAAGCCGAGCTGGGCCGGAGGCTGACCTCTGCGGAGAGCGACAAGATCTGGAACACGGGTTCTTTTCACGGGCTTGAGATGATCGACATGGCGATTCACTACGCGCAATTTGTTGATGCTCTTGAAGCGTATCTTGCCGGGTTGCGGGAGCGCGATCCGTTGCCCGAGCGTTTTAGGGCCTAGTGCATTCCGCGCCGATCCGCTCGGTGAGAACTGTCAGAGATTGCTGGAATGCGGCCGCAAACAGTTGGCCACCGTCTCTCTCGTGGCTTTGAGCGATCGAAGGGAGCAATCTGGTCCACGTGTCGGGCAGAAGCTCTTGATCTTGGTGCGTTAGAAACGAAATCCGCAGGACATACTCCATTGCCTTTAGGTAGCCGCGGTGCATCTCAATTGCGGCGTCGCAAGCATGGAGGCGATCAAGGATCTTTGTAATCTCGGAGGTCATGGCAGTCTGGACAGGAGGGGAAGGGGAGGGCGATAGTCTGCGAACGTCCAGACGAGCCTGCCGTGAGCCTCCTCAACCTTCTACTCACTCGTGACCACCTTGTCGTCGCAGTGGATACCTTGGCAGAGGATGCTCTCACAGGGAAACATTCAGCAGGAGCAAAGCTGCTGCTGATCCCTCAGCACAACCTGATACTTGCTACGCGAGGTTCTACGCAGTTCTTCCTCCGCATTTATGAGCTAACGCTGCAGGCCAGCTTCCGCGCAGATTTCACAATGGAACAGCTATCTACCGAGCTGGGGTTAGTGGTGGACCAGCTGTGGCCGAACTACGAGAAGGCGGCAGCCGAGGCAGGATTGCCGATCGAGCAGCTCGGAGCCGAGTTGGTGCTTGGTGGCTGGTCGCCGAAGAACGGCCGGATGATGGCCACGGGATATGCGAAGAGTGACAGCCAGCGTACTTGCGTGGTCCAGCCGATCTGGGGCCAGCTGGCGTCCCTAGGCGAACCGCTCCAGTTCGTAACTCCCAGCATGGCCCAGACGGATCTGCTGGCCCATGCGCGCCTGCAGAGCAGCTACCTCAACAGCGGCTGGGACGGAGGGTGGCAGGGGGCCGACTGCTGGCTGGGTTCCTGCAGAAGGGGCAGTCCGTGCTCAAGGATCTAGGAGAGATTTAGGTCGTTGGCGCCAATCCGGCTAGCGCCAGGATCCGATCCCGCACTTTCTCCCATCGCTGCGGGACCGTAGCATGCTCAAGGTGAGCCGTAGATTAGGAAGATTTATCGAGGGTAGGGAAGGGCGGTCTCCGACCCAAACCGTTCGTTGCCCGGTCAAGGCAGCGGACGTATGTGAAATGCGTTAGATTGTCGAGAAGAATAGGTGCTCATGACGAATCATGCTCGTAGGGGAATGCATGTTTGGGCGAATTGAATCCATCTCTCAAGCGGCAGTCTGGGACGGCTACGACGGGCGAACGAGCGCAGCACCGGACTTCGCGCGTTACAACCTGATCTATGGCTGGAATGCTTCCGGCAAGACGACCCTTTCCCGTGTCTTCGGGCTATTGAACGGGCCGACCATAAGCGGGCTGCCGGCCGGCGCACATGTGCGTGTCAGCGTGGGACAGGGCGTGCTGGATAGTCGGAAAGAGCAAGATCGGGGGCAGGTTCCCGTGCGCATCTTCAACCGGGACTTCATCGACGCAAACCTGCAGCAGGCAGACTACACGCACGCGCCCGCCTTGTTCATCGTGGGCGAAGACAACATCCGGCTGAGTAACCGCATTGTGTCGCTGTCCCGACGGCGGGACCGTGTGGCGGCAATGTATCGCTCGGTCCAAACAAAGCAGAGTGAGACCAGTACCGCCAGGGAGAAAGCGGCCACGGACTTGGCTAGGGAATGCGGAACGGTTCTAGGTGTCCGCGACTTTCGTGCGCCCAATCTGAAAGGTATCCATCAACGGCTGACCGCACCGGCTAACCACCTTCTCAACCTCGCCACGTTGCAAGCAATGGTCGGCCAGGCGCGCGACCAGAGTGAGTTCGCTCCCATTCGCAACCTGCCAGAGGTGGTGCCTCCGCTCCCGCCTGGGGTAGATGACGTCGCGAAGTTGTTGAAGGAGACACCAAAGCAGAACACGATCAAACGCTTGTCTGACGACCCCACGCTGAGCGACTGGGTACGCACCGGTCTGCGCTTTCATGAGCACAGTACGACCTGTGCATTCTGTGGAAACGATGCAGCGCAAGCGCTCGAAGCCTACGCGAACCACTTCTCCGACGAGTATCGCCACCAGCACGCAGCCATCACGGCGGCAATCGGACGGTTGGAACAGCGCAGGCCGGCGCACACCTTGCCGCATGAGAAGGAGTGGGTCCCCGATGTCCGGGCCAAGGTCAAGGCCGCACTGGGTCGGCTCACGGCTTGGGAAGCTCGGGAAAGCGAGATCCGTGGGAGTTGGGCTGGCCTGCTGAACGAGAAGCTTGCCAACATGGTGACGGCCTACACCGTGGAGGCAGTTGATGATCGAGCTCCCGAGTTGACGGCCATCTTTGCGGAGCTTCACCAGGCAAAAGATGACCACAACCGCGCGTGTGACGAACTTGCCGCCAGACGCCGAGGCGCAGCCGAGAAAGTGAAGGAGCACTTCGCAGCCCGATTTGTGCTCGACCCCGGAGCGGCGGAAGCGGTCGCGTTCTTGAACCAGGCTGAAGCGGAGCTTGGACGCATCAAGACTGTCGGGCAGAAAATTGCAGCGCAAGCGGCGGCGGTAAATTCCGAGCTACAACGTAGCTCGGTGGCCGCAAGTCAGATCAATGGACTGCTGAGGCGCTTGCTTGGACCGCGCATCTCCGTCGAGCAGGCTCAGGACAATCGGATCCAGTTCATCCGCGAAGGTCAACCCGCCATCAATATGAGCGACGGTGAGCGGACAGCGATCTCGTTGGCTTACTTCCTGGTTAGCTTGGGGCAGAACGGTCAGCGGCTTGAGGATTTGGTCGTTTTCGTGGATGACCCGATCTGTAGCCTAGATGCCAACCACATCTATGACGTGGCTTACCTACTCATTACGAGTCTAAAGGTGTGTCGGCAGCTATTCATTTCGACGCATAATTCGGAGTTCTTCAACACGGTTAAGCAAGATTGGGCTGACCGTGCAGGAAAGTTTCGCAAGGATCATGAGGCGTATCTTGTCCATCGTGAGAACGCCGGCGCTAGCCAGTTGATGGGGCTTCCAGCCCACTTGGCGAAGTTCCGATCAGACTATCATCACGTCTTCTTCTGCCTTCGCCAGTTCCACGCGAGCACAAGACCCGATGTAGAAGCATACCTAGGTTGCCCAAACCTTCTCCGGCGTTTCTTGGAGATGTATCTTGGGTTCAAGCGTCCTACGCCGAAGAATTATCTCTCCAAGTTGGACATTTTATTCGATGACGAAGTGGAGAGAAACGCAGTCGCAAGATACGTGGACGAGGGGTCGCACAGCGCATCAACGCTCCGTCTGCTCGAGTTTTCCGACTTCCCCGCAATGTCGCGGGGAATGGTCGAGCGCGTGATGCGGGCAATGGAGCGTGTGGACCCAGATCACTATTCAGTGTTGATAGCGGAAACCGCCTAGATATTTATGTCCGCTTCTGGCCGGAAGCGGACATCGGCGGGGCAGGGGATTAGGAAGATTTATCGGGGGTAGGGTAGATCGCCTCACAACCGGCCTTAACCCCATGTGTTTGGCAAACTTGAAAGTTGCGTCTGGAGGATGCGTGTCATTTGATCGCGCGACTGAGCTCTCTTTTGATCGGACGCAAGTGTTCTGACGAGTTGTACCACCCACTCTTCTGTTGGTTTATCTCGTCAAACGCTTGCCTTAGTCTACAAATAACTTGAGGATTATTCAGTTGGCTCGTCAGGGTCGCGTGCTGGCTACGGATTGCCGGCGACTCGAAGTCGCTTCTTGGACCCATCGGCAGGGCCTCAAAAGCTCGCTGAACTAGGTCGCCAGAGCCGGACCCTTGCGTTCCGTCAGCACAAAATCCAGCACCGGCCGCGAAAACAATGAGACGAAGACAGCGAGGGAGGTAAAGACTTTGGTCGTGATCCGAATCACTCAAGACCGATACTAACTGCAAGAAGCCATAGGCACACATTGAAGGCTTCTCGTCAGCTCTGATCTGACACAACGCTGCGATCTCTTCATCATCGAGCCAAGCCCAGAGAAGTGTTCCGCCAACGTAATCCGCATGCGTTTCTTGGCCAAGCGAGGATGGCATCTTCAAGTGTCCAGCAAAGACGTGAATGATCTCATGGCCATACGCAGCCAGCACGGCGACGATAGTCGACGAAAGGAGATAGTCGGAAGCTTCTTTCGGCGGCATACCTCCTCGAGTCGGCGTGATCTCAAGCAGCCTGCCAATAAAAGATATTGGAATTGAGATTCGATATGCCTCGCCATCGCCGACCTGGGTAGCCATCGGTAGCGCTGATCTGTCGGCGGTCAGTCTGGGGATGAAGTTATATTTCAAGGACTCCGCAACTTGAGAAAGAGCCTTGCGTGCAGCCAAACGCATGGCCCTGTCGGCCGCCTTACAGATTGTCTGAATGACCTCAAACTCGAGATCGCTCAAGTGCGAGCCCGCCTCTACCCGATACTGTTTAAGATTCGACTCAAGTTCGTCTTTCGATGGCTTTAAGTTCGAAGTACTCATCCGGATATCAACCGTTTGCGGGTGCAGTCGTTGCTATGGAGCTGATCCAGCTGGTCACTAGCGTATCAAACAATGCCAATATAAGAAGTATGAATAGTTGGAGGAAGATCGAATCACCGCCGATGATTACCACTCAAGACCAGTCATTGGTATGCGACAGCTGTCAGCCGAGCACGGCCTCAACCGTGAAGAAGTAGGTTGCGAGGATTTATCGAGAGTACGCCGCTATGTGCTTTTAAGGCATCCATTGCCTTAATTATTAGATGAGCGGGAGTAGGCGGCAAGGGTCCCTAGATGGCGTCATGATCGCAACAGCGGAGCGCGCGCGCGTCGCAGCAACATGCAAATTGAAACGTGCTGACCGCTCTGGGTCAGCACCATTAGTGCGAAGGTATCGATTGTACAAATCCTCGAATACAAGCACTTCGTCGAACTCCTTTCCCTTGGCCTTGTGGATCGTCATGACAATGACGCCTTGCTGAGTTCGTGAGTTAGCAGCGAACTGATCCTCCACCAGAGCGGCGCGCAGAAGTTCTCTTGCATTGAAGTAGGAGCCATGAACGCGCCACGCCTCCGCCAGGCGGGTCTCGATCTGTGTTCCGCGGCGCAATAACCTCATGTGTCGTGCCTCTGCGGCTACTGCTTGAATTTCTGTCCTGGCGTTACCTGCCATAAGGTTGCGAATGGACAGCCAGTCAGCGAATGGGTCACCACTCAACGCGAAAGCTTCAACCTCAGCAACCAGTTGGCGGACGCCGGCTCCAACTGCCCGGCCGTAGCCGGCATCACCGCGTAGGCGGACTCTTGAGGCTCGATCCCGGAGCTTTCGAGCTGTTTCGATCGAAGTCGCAGACGCACGTTCTTTGCGACCTGTTTCCAGAAGTGCCATTGCTTCCAAGACGTCAGCGCCGACGGATCCATTTGGGGCCCGTGGTTCCAGCAGCAACGCAATGACCATGCCCGCAAGCATCGGCCCCTCCATCGATACTGCGATATCAACCGGATAGCTCGGCAGGCCATTGGCCTCCCTTCTCATGTAATCAAAGACGTTGACTGCGAGCTTGTTTGTCGGAACGAGCACCGCGATTGACCATTCAGATCGGCGGCGATATCTACCTGCGGTGCGAAGGACGCGTTCTTTCAGCGGGTGAAGACTCTGGCCACCGTAGCCCACAATGGAAACTCCGGCATAGGGTTCAGCCCGGTAGTTACCGCTGATGACTGCATCGGCGAATTGCGTGATGTCTGTCCCCGCGCTACGGTTGTTCTCGCCTTGAAAGTCAAAGACCGAAGGCTGAAAGGATTCGATGAAATCATCGAAGCGCCTGGGATCGGCACCCTTGAAATCATAGATGCGCTGCTTGGGGTCACCAAGGGCGATCAGGGTGCTATGCCGCCCCAAACGACGGATCATTGCCCACTCCTCTGCGTTCGTGTCTTGGAACTCATCGAGAATGATTACCGGATAGGCGTCGCCAATGGCGCGCGCAACCACGGGGAGCAGGTCGAGTAGCTCAGCGAGAAGGATTGGGAAGAGATCAAACGCGACCAGCCCTTCTTCTTCGAACAGGCGCCGTAGCTCGCGTGCGCGGTTCTGGTCGGGGACACCCGCTAGACGCGATCGCTCGTGAGCTGGAAGGAGTAGCGATACTCCAGGGCGTACGCCAAGCAGGTATGCATGACTTCGCAAGATCGACCAAGCGAAGCCGTGGTAGGTATTGATTTCGATGCGAGTCAGTTGATCTCGCGGCAGCGATGCAGTTGCTTGCTCAGCAACACGCGCTACAGTGGCGCGCGCAAAGCTGATGAACAGAGACTTACCCGTGCTGCCAAGTCGACCCGCTGCCAGTTCTTCACACGCCTTAGCGAGCGCAATGGTGGTTTTGCCTGAGCCGCCCCCCCCTCGCAGCGCGATATGCCCCTCAGTCGCGAGAAGGCGCCGCCGTTGGTCGCAGAGAACAATGGCCATTACGCTCCCCTTTATAGCGCCACGGGCGGCACGATGAAGGGGAGGGGCAGGGCGGGGGGCGCAGCCGGGCGTTCTACCATCTCGCGCAGGCTGCGTAGTGTGTGAACGATGGAGGCTGGCATATGCCCAACCTGGCACTGATCAAAGAACAGTGTCAGGTAGTCATCTCCCTTTTTATGGCGCATCAATGTGATGAATGGCTCTACATAAGCCTCATTCGGACTGCCTTCGGGAGGAACAATGCCTGCCAATGCATGTGGCCACTCTTGGTTGCCTACTAGCCATTTGACGAACCAGCTCTGCATATCGACTTGAATCTCCGCTCTTAGCAAATGCTCGAAACCCGCATAGGGCTGCTCGAAGGCCCGATCGCATGACGCCGCGATCGCCGCGCGTGCACCTGCCAACTGCTGGTCGAAGATAGTTGCGACTGTCTTTCCTAGCTGACGGAAGAAAGCAGCGAATGAGGCAACGTTGGTCTCGCCACCAGCGTCGAATGGCACCCAGCCGAGCGAGTCAAGCCGCTTGAACTGATCGGGCGCGAGGAATGCGATGCGCCGGGAGACTGCGCTGTATGCGACGAACTCCGTCTTTCCTTCAACAACGACGACGCGACGGGCGAGTAGCGCTTCACAGAAGCGGGTGCGGAAGCCGTCGCGAAAGAGCTTCAGTTTCAGGTTGGCCGGAAGCGAAACAGGTGTTGCTGACATCACGCCAGTCAGATCCCGCCGCATAACCGTCATTTGCTCAGGCTCGAACTGCTCGATCACGTAAGGCGAGTGCGAAGTGAAAAGCGCCTGTGAGGCAAGCCCGCGGACCTTGTCGACAACGCGTTGCTGGACATGAGGTGGCAGCGAAAGTTCGGGCTCCTCCATGGCAAAGATCACACGTCCCCGGCGGCGCTCTGCGATAAGACCAAGCATTGAGAGAACCAAGGCATTGATCGTGCCAGAGCCCTGATGCTGGAACGGAGCGGCGTAGCCCTCGACACCCGTTGCCAGGAATGATTTCAGCACTCGCCTAAGATCCTCGCGTGTCAACTCAGAAACTCGCAGATGCGGAGCATGTGCCCATTCTCCGGGCACGATGTCTCGCATGGCTTCCTGAATGGCATCAAGAATTCGCCCAAACTCCTCATCTTCGGCGCCGACAACATCCAGAGGGCGTAGCTTGTCGAGCAGCCCCTCCCACATTTTCGTCCGGACCTCGTAGGTTCTCAGGATGATGTCGAGAAGCGAGCCGCGTTCCATCGAGAGCGCCCGCGAACCAGTGCGAAGGGCCCGAAGATGCAAGAAGCCGAACTCGCGCTTGTCACCGGAGCGACATTCACTCGTAGCCTTCCCATCCTCCGACCTGGGCACGGCAAACCAGGTTTTGGCTTCGAACTCGTCCCCATCTGGATCGTACTTCCCCTCAAATCGGACGCGGACTGCGGGCACGACGCCCTCTTGGGCAACTTGCTGAGCTTCGCCAGGTCCCAGCAGCCGCTTATCTGCCTCACGCCAAAATTCTAGGTGTGCCCGGAAGCGCTGGCAGTGCTCGGCGTCCAGATCGGCAATTACAGCCTCGATAACAATTCTGGGAGCTGGCTCGTCGCCAGCGGCTTGGTAGGCCCCGCCGAAGAAGTCGTGCTCGTCAATCACCTGCTGCCGGGCCAGTCGATCAGAGCCAATGGCCAGCTCGATTGCCTCAAAAACGGTGGACTTGCCGGTGTTGTTGTCACCGAGGAGGACCGTAGTCCCGGCGAAGTAAAGGGTAGCGCTGCGGATACCTCGGAAGTTCTCAATCTCGACACGTGCAACGCGCATGGCTTCTCCTTATCCGTAGTCGCCCGGCAGTCCGTTCCGCCGTCTTCACTGTACAGAATATGCTAGTGCAGGGTATCCGTCCTCTTGCCGTCGCCCCTTCGCTGACGCTTCGTCAAACAGCTCAGAAGGCATAGTTTGGGGTATCGCTTTTTTACTAGGCCGCTTCAGTTAGTTTTATTGAATTCAATAACTTGCGCATGGCAGGCATTGCCTTAGAGGCGTTGCCGTTCAGTCCTCAAGCAAGCGAGCAGCAGGGTTCGCCGTGGCACCGCCCGTCTGGAAGTACCCCACGACACTCGAGACTGACCGGTGCTCGGTCAGCTGCATAATTGCCGGCAGCGCGACGCCTTGGCGACTGGCCTCAGTGACGAAACCGGACCGCAGGCTGTGGGCCCCAAAATCCCCCTCCAATCCCGCCAGGCGTGCCCGCCGCTGGATGATCTCTCCTACCGCAGCGGGGGATAGGGCGGGGCCCACCCGTTGTTTCCAGAGCCTCCGGAAGATCGCCCCCTCGGTGAGGCCTGATGCCTCCAGCCAGTCCTGGAGGGCGAGGGCGGCCCGATCCAGCACCGGCTTGTCCGGCGTGGAGGTCGCGGTGACGCCGGCCTGCTGGGTCTTGCTGTGCTCCAGCCGGTAGATATAGCCGGCCGCGCCGATTCGGCGCAGGTCACGCAGGTCGGCGGCGGCGATCTCACTGCGGCGACGCCCGCCGCTGGCAAACCCGAAGCAGAGTAGAGCGCGATCCCGAATTCCTTTTGCGTGGGCGCTCGCCGCGCTTGACCGCGGCCCGCGCCGCGCGGCTGAGCACGGTGCGGATTGCCGGCTGCTCGCAGGGATTGGTGGCTTGTTTGAGCCGGTGTGCGGTGGACAGCACGGCAACGTGATGGCGCACGGTGGCCAGGGTCCAAGGCCCAAGTTTGGCTTTCAGGCCGGCCGCCACCAAGGCCTGATCGACGACCGGCTGCTGGAGCACGTATTCCTGTTACCTTGAAGTCCATACATTTCAACAGTCTACTGAGGCGGAGCCCCATAACCTAGCAATCTGAATAGAGGGCGCCAACAGGTATATGTGTTACTTATTCGCTGGCTACACGTACTTCTGTTACTAGTTCAGCGCGGACTTTGGTACGACCGCCCAATCGGTTGCGCCCCAAGCCTTTCGGGAGTAGCGTGGCGAAGCACGCCAGCGACCTTTCCTCACGCAGTGATAGGAAATCGGCCTGGACCATGTTGACCGCGAAGCACAACCAAGCCCGAATGCATCCTGTGGATGCCTAGACCGCTGCCCCTGCGGCGAGGTCTGTTTGGAGCAGGGTAATGAGCGTTACGACCAAAGCCAGGCAACGCCGACTTGGTGTGCGGCAAGCCCGGACAAGCAACTCAGCAAACCTCTGGACGCTGCAGTCTCCGGCAGCTGAGTGCCCGGTGACGCTGAGTGGTGACTTGAGGATGAAGCTCTTCTTCTATTGCGAAGGCGACGCAAGCGTCCGTGAAGCAGAGTTTCGCGAGCCACTGATACAGGTGCACCTAGGCAGCGGCTCAATCTGCCTTGATGCGCTCACTACACTGACAGATGGCTCTATTCAGGCACGGTTGATCGACGATGGATCAGACCGGGCCCGGCGGGGTATCGAAGCGCTGACTGCAGAGTGCGGCTATTCAGTTTCTGTTTTTAGTACACGTGATTTTGGTCAGGCGAAGATGAGGATCCGCAACTGGCAGGCGGCAATCTCTGCTTTTCACCGTTGCCGCGGTTCCGATCTCAGTTCTCTGGCAAAAGAAGTCGAATCGATGGTCCGGCGACGGGGCAAGGCGACCCTGGGAGAGGCCATACGAGGCCTTAAACAAGCGCACCCAGCGGTGGTGGTAGGAGCTGCGGTTCTTGCGCTGCGCGCCCGATCCATCAGCTCGGACATGGATGTCCACCCATGGTCTGTGCACACAAGGCTGTTCAGGTGTGGACATGACCCCGGCCATTAAGTTCAACCGGAGGACGCTCCCGGCAGAATTTGCGGACTACAGAGAGTGGCCGGCTTGTGAAACCAGTCTGCTGGACCAGGCTGATCTGGTGCTGTTTCAGCAAAGACGCCAAGCCCTGGTTGCGTACTTAAGTGGCCTCCCAACTGCCGCGATAGCCTCTCGGTTCGGAATCGAGCGTACTGAGGTACTACGGTACCTCAATCGCTGCGTCGCGATCATGGGCGATGGCCAAATTGTGGGTTGGGCTGGCATCCTCAAGGGATTTCGCACGCAAAAGCCAACGCGATCCAAGCCGCTAAGCGCGATGCCAAGCCTGTCATTCGGCGGCTATACGGGCGCCCTGTCAGCATTGTTCGCTGCGCAGCCGGATGTTCAGTTCACCCTGGACAAGTACCTCGCCACTGGCATCACTCCAGACGGGGCGAAACAAGGGCGTGTTACGAGCAAGAAGGCACATCAAGTCTTTCTCGATCTCTGTCGTGGTTCCGGCTTGGGCAAGAATGCATGGCCATTCTGTGTCAGTCGGCACGGCAGAGAGGCCATATGCGAGTACGTGAAGCAGTTCTTCACTGCGAACCACGAGAGGGTTGCATCCCTGCAGTACGGCGAAGAGTGCAGACAGCGTTCAAGGAGGCCCGGCGGACAACCCGAAGGACCCGTGGCCTTAGCCCCGTTTGAGATAGTGGAGGCTGATGAGCATACGGCCGACATTATCTTTGCTGTGGGCGTGAGAACTCCAAAGGGAATCAAATACGTTCCCAGCCGCCGAATGACGCTTATCGTCATCGCTGATAGGTTCACCAACTTCATTCTGGGCTGGGACATCGTTGTCCGCCGGACAATTTCCAGCTCCGACTTCCTCAGGTGCATCGATCATGCGTCCGCTGGACAGTGCCTCTCGAACGAGCTGCAACATGCACTGGAAGCCACTCTTTCGGTGGAGGCTGACGCTCCTGAATTGCGCCTTGGATTTGGCAGCCTATTTGTCGACAACGCGCTCGCGCACCTATCAGACACAGTGGCCGACAGGGTTAGGGCGGAGACTGGCGCTGCTATCTCTTTCGGGGCGATTAGGCGACCGAAACGCCGATCGCTTGTCGAGCGGGTGTTTGGTTGGATGGCATCGAATGTTTTTCAGCAATCACCTTCGACCACGGGAAACAGCCCAACGGACACCAGGCGCAACCAGCCGGAACGTAAAGCGGTGAAGCATCAGGTCACCCTTGAAAAGCTGATGGAAGAAACTTCTAAGGCCATTGCGCGCTGGAACTCAACGCCTACAGAGGCCAACTACGGCAGCAGTCCCACTGACCAAATGCTTGAGTACTATGCCCCTGGCTCCGGTTGCTTGGCCCCACTGGGGCCGCCTCGCCCCACGCTGACACCTCCGCTTCGAGTGGAGGTGGCCTCCGCCACCGTTAGGGGGTCCCAGAAGAAGGGCAGACTGCCTCGCGTCAGCTACGCGAGCGTCGAGTACGGCTCTCCCATCTTGGCCACGCGCTGGGATCTGATTGGGCAGGCGGTCACGCTCCATGCAGATCCCTACGACATCTTCCGTATTCATGCATATACAGGTGACGGAAGGGAGCTTGGTGAGCTCGTGCCACTGAGCTCGCGGTGGCGGTATCCGCACTCCCGAGAGCTCCGAAGATTGCTTAGATCCAAGATCGAAGGCGCTCGGGACCAGCCCTTTGCCGACATCGTTGGCTTGGAGCTTCAAGAATTAGCTCAGAAAGCCTTGGATACTTGCACAACAATGCCCCGAGCCACGCACGCAGCGACTGTCCTAGCTGAGGAGGGGAGGAAGGGCTACAGGCCCGACATGACGACGACAACTTCCGTCAAGCGGGTTGACACACAGACGTTGGCATCCCGGATCCGTCGGTCAAGAAACATTGACTTCACCGTCATCGGAAAATGATGAGGTCGCAAATGGAGATCAACGAGAGCATTGCCGCCATCCAGGCGTCTTACCCATCTTTGCGAGACCACCACCCCTTACTGATGGCATCGGCGGTGCTTCCCACCGGGCCGATAAAGGAGGTGTCTCGTCTGGTGTTTGACCGGGCGCAGCGATTTCGGTCCTCAATTGCGTTTTGGGCGCATCCGTTGTGCGGCAAGTCTTCTTGTATCTATGCGCTGCAGAAGCTCGCCCCTATTCAGTACCCTGGATCGGCATTCGTTATATACGAGCCGACTTCAAAGGACGTGGCGGCTGAGGGCGCATTGATCGAGGATCTTCTCTCAATGATCGACTATGAGCCCCGCGTCCTTCGCTCTCTCGCCGGAAAGCGCGATCAACTGCTTCGGGCTCTTTATGCACTGTCTGTCGCAGGAAGGCATCTCTTCTTGGTCATTGACGAAGCACAAAACTTGCACGTCAAGGACCTAGGCTGGCTGAAGCGCATCGTGAACTGGCTAACCACGCACGAGGTCAAAGTTACGGTTGTCCTTTTTGGTCAAAGCCAGCTTTGCTCGATGCATCAACGTTTCATGGCAGAGATGCCAGATCTGACCGTCCGATTCATGGCAGACCTGGTTGAGTTCAGAAGTCTGCAAGATGCGACTGATCTCCGCGGAGTGCTCAAGTCGTGCGACGAGGAGACCGAGTACCCCTCGGGGTCCGGTTGGTCATATACGCAGTACCTATGGCCACTCGCGCATGCCAACGGGTTCCGCTTAGCCAGTTGCGCTGTGGATCTTTACGACGCATTTCGGTCTCAGTCCGCAGGCGCTGTTGATCACGAGGGGATCAGCATGCAGTGGGTAGCCGAGGCGTTGATGTTGGTGGGCCAGGATGGTGAGCGCAGTGATACTGAAGGAATGAGCATTCCGCGTGACACCTGGGAACGCGCCATTCTTGATTCTGGCTATCGAACAAGGACCCCTGCTGCGTTGGCCGCGACAGCGATGGGAAGGACTCGCGGACGGAGGTCGCCATGATCGCGTGGACGCGAAGTCTGATCGATGCCTACTGTTCCTCGTGGACCATTATCCAGACTGTGGAGTGGCTCAACTGCATTGATGTGATGTGGATGCCGGTGTATCGAGAGTGGCGAGTGCCACTCGTGCGATCAAAGGTATATCTCGCTCAACGCAGAGCAACCGAGAGGAAGCCCGCCGAAGGTACTGAGCAACTTAGCGACGTTCAGTCCGCGCTGGGTGAGTGGTGCCGATGGCTGAAGGATGAGCAACTTCGTTACTGCCCAGTCTGCATTCATTCTGGGCGTCACTATCAGTACCAACAGGATGAACGATTTCTGCGCTGCGTCTTGCATCAGAGGCGTTTGCTATTAGGCTGTCCCCACTGTCGTGGCGCGCTGGACACAAGAGGATCCCTAGCTCATGGATTTACATGCAATTCTTGTGGCGAGACACTGCTGAAGTACCCGATACCTGGTTCGTTTCAGGGCCGAAAGAGTCTCTCAAGTACAGATAAACTTGATGAGCTGCACCAATGGCTTAGAGATGCCAACGCCTCTCTCCTCGGATATCAAAGAGCTTGCACTGGGCGCACGTTGATATGCTGGGACGGCGAGAAAGCGGATAGCCATGCTGGCGCATACTGGTATGCGCTTGCTCATTTTCCCAACACAATGGTGCAGAACGCACTAGCACCGACGTCACACTCCTTCAGGCAATTTCCAGCAACTCCACTTGTGCTGCCGCCACCGGCGGACGACTGCAAAGCAGTGGTCCGCCCCTATCAGGACCTGCTCAGGTGCGTCGCGCGTCAGATCAGGCGCACCTATCTAAAGGGGCACTCCCGCTGCCGCGTTTATGCAATGAGGTCCGTGGGCGGAGGCCGATCTCGGATCAACTCTAGGTATCCGGTTACGCTCAAGCCTCATCTGTGCTGCCTTGGTCAAGCGTACGCGTTATGGCTACTCCAGCGGCGCGAAGAGCTGCTCGAAATCTCGGAACAAATGACCATAAGGGGTCTTCCAGACTTTGAGGTTCCAATGCGTCTACCCGATCTGCACGCAGCGGCAGCCAGTTACATCAGTTCTTTTGAAGCATGGGTGGCAGATCTTGCTCGAATTCAATCGCGAGTTCGACGCTCCAACACGCAGCCCATGCTGTGCGACCCGTTTAGCTACTCCTCGCAATGGGCGCTGCATCAACCTGGTGCAAGCTGGAGTTGCCCCACGCACTTGCGAATGGCGGGGCAGAAGGATCATGGCCTCTGCGACAGAGGGCGCGTTCAGAAGGAAGATTTCGAATTGGTCATAGCCATGGGTCAGTTCAGGGAGCGAATTCTTACCAGGCTTGACAGACCGCGGCGACGCCACGGGCCAGCCGTCTCAGACATCCCGCTCTGAAGGTGCCGCGCAGTGCAGTCGCCGAATGAACGGTCTTGCCTAGGTGGCGGCCGCTCGCACAAGGAGAGGACAGCACGGCGCGATCACCCGGTCAGTCGAGGCCCTCGCCGCTGGTCGCCACCAGCCCTCGAGGTCTATCCGGGTAACTTTCGCCTTCTTATACGAGCGCTCAGCGCGCTTGTGCGCACTTCGGCGGGTGCTGGCCAGTAGCTGCATTACTCCGGAAGCTTTCCGATGGAATTGTTCAGCCGCTGCAGCTGAAGGGGCTTTCCCAGCACCGAAACCCGGCGGGGGAGGAATCAATTGCCATGGCCGCGGTCAGCTCTTCAGCCCGGACACTACTAGGCTCTGACACAGCGCGGCCGGCAACACARCTGTTTGATTTCCAGCCCGTGTAYGTACTTATCCGATGCTTGAACACGGGTCTTCGCCAATCGCAGCTGCATCGCATCTACCGCCCCCAACGCGAGGAACATCTTCCGCCGCTACCAGCTCTCACGTAAGTTGCCCTCGCTCCGCTCTTCGCCTCGTTGATAAGGGTTCGTTATCGAGGGCGCAGGGTGCAATCCGCGCATTGAATGTGATCCCCTTGCCGAGATCCACATCTCGCCGGCTACCTAAGTCGCAGAGCTGCGCAGATCTCCCTGCACCACTGGCTCATTAGCATCTGGAGAAGATCGCTCAGATGAAGGCGAAAGCAGGTCGCGTCAGCGCGGTGCTGCCAGCCATCGTCGAGGTGAAGGATTGCGTGAACCTTGCCGATGATGGACTTGACGCCCAGGTGGATCCGACGCCGGTAGCAATGGAATCGACAAGCGCTGCGGATGTCGCCGGAGTTCGGAGCACTGCGCAGACCAGGGCGGTTGTTGCTCGGCTTTCCACGGCCAGCAAACTGGTTGATGTGCGGATGGGTGCTGGCAGTGCATCGGCACTGAATCGGGAACGAGTTGCAGACCTACCCGTTCGTGCGGTCGATGGCCATGTTTCTCCGCTTTCAAGGGCGCATCGATCAAACACGTGACTGGGGAGCCGGAGATCGGCCGGGACAATCTGCAGCCGACGACCGCAGTCATCGCGTGCCTGGAATGGCAGGGGCACCCCAACCTAATAAACATAAGGCCGATTGGGCGATTCATCCGTCCGAAGGACCGTGGGTGCGGAGCGCCCATAGCCCTTCAATGCATGCCTGCAGCGCCCAGCCAAGGCAGCCCGGGTGGAGAATTCACGGACGAACATCGATCTCGTAGGTCAAGGCTCCGCTCCGATGCCGGTCATCGGGCGCGGCGGGCCTTGGAGCGGGAGAGGCACCCGTACGTACGCGCTGCGCGGTGCGAAGCACGAACCAGAATCCGGATCATTACTTCGCTGAGTCGCTGACCACCTATGAGCGGACAAGACTATCCGCCGCTGCTGACAGAAACTTCACAGCTTTCTTGCGTTTATTCGACAACAGGGACGCGGAGAGCGGAGGGTCAGTCATCTGGATGCCAACGTCGCTCAGGGAGGGGGTGCGCGGTGTATGAGTCTGTGGGGCAGTATCTGGTGGAGTGGCACGCAGTCGGAGAGCAACGAGGGCGGGAAGGCACTTGGAGCGGAACGTGGCAAGTGCACATGCCCGGCTCGCGCGATTGCAGCAGGCCAGTTGTTCAGGGAACAACGAACGCGACATGGAGCTATTGTGAGGCAGTTGACGCCGCGAAGCGGCAAGCCTTACATGCCGCCGCGGCACTGTGCGCAATGGAGTAGGTGCCATCGTCTTTTGCTCGCCGCTTGGCTGTCGACCATCGAGCCCTCAATCCAGCCGGCGAAGGCCGCAGCCAGGTGAGCCGGACTGGCTGGTTATCTCAAGGCGCGCAATGACGTCAGCGAAGATGCCCAGTCGCTGCTGGGTCAGTGGCAGATTAGTTGCGAGCCGATTTGGATGTCTATCGGGGGATGACAGGTACCCACTAGTGGTCGGAAGCGCGCATTGAGCGGTTCGCGCGATTAGGGACTGTTATTGAAGGAGAGGAATCTCGCATCCCGCTCGACCAGAACGCGCGGACAGAGCTGGCAGGGGGGGCATGCCGCTCATACGTCCCAACTGATCGGGCCGCTTGGTGGCCCGCCCACTGGCAAGCCCCTGTGCTGCGGAGACGGCCGGCTTCGACTGACCACCTCCACAATGTCTGTCGCATTTCGGGGCTTTCCTCTTCGTCGGGTACATAAGGGGCGCGTTTGACGAGGCTGATGGTTAACGAGTCCTTGGCAACCACAATTATTTTCGAGTGGCTAGGACGATGACTCCGGTAAGGACCAGAGCAATTCCGGTCCACTCGCGCAGCGCTGGCCGCTCGTTGAGAAGTAGTACCGAAGCGACAACAACCAGTACCACGCTGAGCTTGTCCACCACCGCCACCTTGGCTAGCTCTCCGATCTGAATCGCGCGGAAGTAAAACATCCACGAGGCGCCCGTCGCGAGAGCGGACAGCACTAGAAAGAGCTGTGTCCTCCCTGGCAGCAGCAGCGGGTTTGACCACTTGCCAGTGAGCATCACCATCGGAAGAATGACCGCAGCCACTATCAGTGTGCGGATCGCCATGGCGAGATCCGAGTCCACCCCCTTGACGCCCACTTTGGCGAACAATGCTGTTGCAGCTGCAAAGATGGCCGACAGTCCGGCCCAAACGAGCCACGCGGGAACGTTCAGCACCTTGAAGTCCTCATGTCTTATGGAAACTGTGTTCGAGCTGCCTTTCGGGGGAAGGTCAATTGCACTCTTAAGCCTGGCATGTTGTCGTCGAGTGTCATGCTCGCCTCGTGAAGGTCAGCTACTGCCTTGACGAGACTGAGTCCAAGGCCGTTCCCAGGTGATGTTCTGCTTGCGTCCAGTCGATAAAACCGCTCGAGGACTGTTTGGCGGTATTCGGAGGGAATGCCTGGACCGTCATCAACGACCTGCAACGACGCCCCCGCTGGGCTTGCGGTTGCACATATGGATATCTTTGTGCCTTCTGGGCAATGGCTGCTCGCGTTCTCAACGAGATTGGCGAGCATTTGTGTGAGCAAGGCCTTGTCACCATGGATCAGAAGTTCACCCGATGCGCTGCCGGTGAGCTGTTGTCCGCGGTCCTCGACGGCGGGTTGATAGATCTCTCCGACGGTGGCCACTACTTCGGAAAGGTCAACGAGTTCGAAGTTCGAATGCCGTTGACTGCTCTCAATTTGCGAGATCCTCAACAGCGCTGCGAACGTCGCCAGGATGGCATCAATGTCGTTGAGCGAGTCTGAAACCGCAGCCTCAAGCTGAGGTTGGGATGCCCCCCTTTCGTGGACGATCTCAAGCTTCTGTCTAAGTCTGGACAGCGGTGTGCGCAGATCATGAGCGACGTCAACTGACACCTGTTGCATGCTCCGCATCAGTGCCGTAATGCGATCGAGCATGGAGTTCAGGCTGGCGGCCAAGTGATCAAACTCGTCCCCGCTTCCGTTGAGTGGTATGCGCTGCGCCAGGTTTCCATGAACGATGTTACGGCTGCTCTGGCTCATTTCCTCAATGCGCCTTAGCGAGGCCGCGCTGATCAAGGCGCCGGCCAGCAATACCAGTGCCAAGGCCACGATCACGCCGAGCAGGAAGGACCGCGTTATGAACTCCCGTAGCTCGTTGATCTGTCGATCGCTCGTCAGGACCACCAGCATGCCGCCGTCGCTCGTTTCACGGCATATCCCCCGCATTGTCATCGCGGGCAGAAGGCCTGTGGGCGGAATGGAAAGGGATTCGATAAGTCCCGGGCTGACCTGGAGCATGGGCAGATCGCCGGAGATCCGCTCTCCATTGGGTGATATCAGCAGATAGCGAAAACCGTTGCCAGACTTCGTAGAGGAGTCGATCACGGGGATGAGAGAACCCGAGCTGGCTCCTTGCGCCTGCATGTCGATCTCCCGGACTTCAGCTTCGACAGCTCCGTCGATCTGTTCCTTCATGTAGTGCGTGGCCGAAAGGATCATGACCACGAACATCACCAGGAAACAGACGGCTGTCGTAAGCGTATAGAGCAATGTCAGGCGGAAGCTGGAAGTCCGTACAAGCCTGGATAGCCTCACGGTCCAGACTCTTTGATGCTGTAGCCGGCCCCTCGGACGGTGTGGATCAGATTGGGTTGCCCCGAGCGCTCCACCTTCCCTCGAAGCCGGCTCATATGGCTCTCTACCACGTTGGTCTGGGGATCGAAATGGAGGTCCCAGACTTTCTCCAGAAGCATGGTCCTAGTGACGACCTCTCCGGCGTGGCGCATGAGGACCTCCAGAAGTCGGAACTCCCGCGGCTGGAGTTCAACCTCGGATCGTGAACGCGTAACCCTTCTGGAGATCAGATCCATTTCGAGATCGCCAACGCGCAATGTCGTCTCGGCTTGGGTTTTTCGCGGGCGACGACCAAGGGCCGCAACGCGCGCAGCGAGTTCTGAGAAAGCAAACGGTTTGACTAGGTAGTCATCGGCGCCAGCATTGAGGCCCGTTACGCGGTCGTCGATTCCGCCAAGGGTCGTCAGAAACAGGATCGGCGCCTGATTGCCCGTTGCTCTAAGGGTGCTGACCAGGACCAGCCCGTCCAGCCCGGGGAGCATACGGTCGACCAGGATTAGATCCCATTCATGATCCGATGCCTGGAACAGTCCCTCGCGCCCATCAGCGGCAAGAGTGATGTTGTGGCCGAGTTCGGTAAGCCCTGTCGAAACATAGGTCGCCGTCGCCGCATCATCCTCAATGACCAGAATGTTCACTTTGCCGGTTCCGGGATGCACACCAAAGCCTTTTAGAACGCCGCAGGGATTCGGTCAAGTTGTCAATCACCAATGTTCCGGTAATCGGACGGTGATGGACTCTGGACTAGGCTTTGAATGTCCTCATGGAGATTTGCGCGATGCTAAGCCGATTGGCGCTCGTCGTGGCCGCAGCCCTTGCTCTCGCGGGCTGCGCGACATACCAGCCCAAGCCACTGGACATCCAGGCCGGGCCCGCGCACGCGCTAGCGTGGGCTTCACGGCCTGCCGGCCCGTCTCAGCCCTTCAGCCTGGAGCAGATTGGACAGCTGGCAGTTCAGAGCAACCCAGATCTGATTGCGGCACGAGCGGAGCACGGCATAGCGGCAGCACAGCTGGAAAGTGCCGCCGCGCTGCCCAATCCGGTGCTGTCGGTGAGCTATGCAGGTGTCCTCAGCGGCGCTGGGGCGCTTCCGGCGATAGCTCTGGGCTTGGGCCAGGACATCAAGGCGCTGATCATTCGACCTGCCAAGGTGGGCGCTGCGAAGGCGCAGCTGGCGCAGGTCGATGCAGGCATTCTGTGGCAGGAGTGGCAGGTCTCCGCCAAAGCCGAGTTGACCGCATTGGAACTGGCTGCAGCGAGCCGGCAGCTCGTGCTGGCCTCGGAGACCTCCAGACTTTGGGACGAACAGCTCGCGCGAAGCCGCGTGGCAATGGAGCAGGGCGATATTTCCATGACGTCGTTCGTCAAGGATAGCCAGCGCTCAGCCGACGCCAGACAGCAGACCGCTTTGCTGACGACTTTGCGGCTAACCAAGCAACAGGACTTGGCGGGTCTGCTTGGTCTGGCGAGTGAGGTCGAAATCCCTATTGCCTATCCTTCTCCTATCGCCACGACCGACGCCACTCTTGTGACCGGCCGGTTGGAGGACATTGCGGCCTATCGACCAGATTTGATTGCGCTGCGGGCCGGCTATGAATCCCAGGAGCAGAAGGTCAGGCAGTCGGTGCTTGCGCAGTTCCCGGCAATGACTGTGGGTGGCAACTATGGGCGGGATACCGGGAACGTAAAGACGGCGGGTGTGGACGTTTCCATGGAACTTCCCATCTTCAATCACAACCAGGCGGGCATCAGCATCGAACAGGCGACAAGGGCCAAGCTGGCTGCGGAGTTCCGTGCTCGGTTGATCTTTGCCAAGAATGAGCTGATGTCGCTGATCGCCCAGCAAGGATTGGCTGAAAAACAGCGCGTGCAGAAGGCGAAACAATTCGCCGCTGACAGTGCACTTGTACCCAGGCTGCGTGCGGCGCTCGCGCGGCATGACATCGATGCGCTGACCTATGTCGAAGCCGTAGCGGCCCAGAACGGGAAGGAGCAGGAGCTTATCGCTCTGGAGTCCAGCATCGCTGCCCAGAACCTTGCTATTCAAACCCTGAGCGGCCTGGGTATGCCCCACATGGATGGCTTGGATGGAACCACCCAATCCCCCATCGGAGCCGACCAGTGATCAGCAAGAATCGATGGTTTGCCATAGCGCTGGTCTCAATCGTAATCACCGGATGTGGATCCCCATCCCCGGATCGACGTCGACCCAGTGTTGCGGTGGAGACGTCGTCCGCAACATGGGCTCAGATGGATAGGACTATGCAGGTCTACGGCACAGCGATCTCGTCACCCGATGGCGCCTATGCCGTGAGCGAAGCCCTGGATGGGCAGGTCCAGACCGTCTCGGTGGCCGTAGGCGACCAGGTCCGTAAGGGGCAGCCCATCGGGGTCTTTCAGCTGTCGGAGAGTGCTCGTGGTGCACTGGCTCAGGCGGAGGCCGCGGTGTCCGCGGCTCGCAACGAAAAATCGCGAGTTGATCGCTTGTTCGCCGATCAGTTGGCTTCAATTGACCAGCACGGGCAGGCCGCCAAGTCGCTCGCAGATGCACTCGCTGCTTATCAGGTCGCCTCTTCCGTCGCCGGGGGCCGCAGTGAGAAGGTCATGAGGGCTCCATTCGATGGCGTTGTGACCTCCGTGACCGTATCGCCCGGCATGAAGACACCGGCAGGCACGACGTTGCTGACGCTTTCGCGGAACAATGCGCTGGTCGTCCAGTGCGGCGTGGAGCCTCGTCATGCGTCCTCAATTCTTGTGGGCCAGAACGTCAAGCTGGTAGCTCTCGGAGGAGGGGAGCCCTTGGAAGGGGTGGTGACCCGGACGTCCAGCGTCATCAATGCGGTCACCCGTCTTGTTGACATGGAAGTCAGCACTTCGGCTCCCCTGATGAAGGGGCAGGAGTATCAAGCGTTCGTGTCGGCCGGCACTGTCTCCGGCTGGCGCGTCCCCAGTACCGCCGTTCAGGAGGACGAGCAGGGAACGTACCTGTTCCAGGTCAAGGGTCGCACGGCCGTTCGGGTGCCGGTGAAGCGCCTGCTGCCGCGGGAGGGTGATCAGTTGCTGGTTGCGGGCACGCTCAGTGCAGAGCAGCCCGTAGTGGGATCTGGTGCCTATCAGTTATCTGACGGGGCGCTCATCAGGGTGGCTTCTGCCACGCCAGGGCAGGGGCACGTCAGTGAGATTCGTTGACTTCGTGTCTCGCCAAGGTCAGGCAATCCTTCTAGTTGCCTTGGCTCTGGCTTTCTCGGGAATTCTGGCTTCAACGAGAATCCCAGTCACCCTCTTTCCACAAGTCCCTTTTCCTCGAGTGGTCGTGGATCTCTCCGCAGGGGATCGCCCTGCCGCGCAGACGGTGTTGTCTGTCACCAAACCGGCAGAAGAGGCCATCCGCTCGATTCCCGGCGTCCGCGCAGTGAGATCAAACTCGTCCCGAGGATCCTCTCAGATCTCGATTGATTTTGGTTGGGGAAGGGACATGATCGCATCGACCATTTTGGTCGATGCCGCCATGGCGCAGGTCTTGCCTTCGCTGCCAGTGGGAACCCACTACGAGGTCCGGAGAATGGATCCGACAGTGTTCCCCATCATCTCCTATGCGCTGACGTCAGCCAAAGTCTCGCAGGCACGCTTGAGGGATATCGCGCAACTAGATCTTTCGCCTCGCCTGGCGGCGGTAGCCGGGGTTGCGAAGGTTGCTGTGCAAGGCGGGGATACCCAAGAGGTTCATATCGACGCCGACCTACGCCGACTCGGCTCTCTGGGGTTGTCGTTGGATGATGTTGCAGCAGCCGTATCCTCGGCCACGCAGATCACCGCGGTGGGCCGGCTGCAGGACAGGGATCATCTCTCCCTGGTCATCGCCCAAACAGACGTCCAGACGATCGAGAAGCTGCGCCAGACTGTGGTTCGGGCGGGGCCTGCCGGGGCGGTGTACCTTGGTGATATCGCCGAGGTGCGGTACGGCGCAGCGCCAGTCTGGACTCGCGTGTCTGAAGACGGACATCCTGCTGTGCTGCTCAACGTCTACCAGCAGCCCGATGGCAATGCGCTGTCGATAGCGTCCGAAGTGAAAGATGCGCTCGCCCAGGCGAGCCTTCCCGATGACGTCAAGCTACTGAACTGGTACGACCAGAGTCAGCTGGTGTCCGACTCTCAAGCCAGCGTTCGAGACGCTGTTCTGATTGGCCTGCTTCTCGCTGGCCTGGTCCTGTTCGCATTTCTGCGAAGCATCCGGATCGTCCTCGTCGCGATGATCGTAGTGCCTGCGGTTGTTGCAGTCACCGCGTTGATACTCTGTTTGGCTGGCATGACCTTCAACATCATGACCTTAGGTGGGATCGCTGCGGCCGTGGGTCTGGTCATCGATGACGTGATCGTCATGGTCGAGCACATTGCGCAGAAGTCCGGGGCGAGTGATGGTGGGCCCAGCAGAGTTCTTCCAGCGGCCCGGGAATTCGCGCGTCCCCTGATAGGCTCAAGCCTGGCCACCATCGTGGTGTTCGTACCCTTAAGCTTCATGAGCGGAGTCACGGGAGAGTTCTCGCGCGCCCTGTCCATCACCATGGCTGCGGCCTTGTTCATCTCCTTCCTGTTCACGCTACTGGTGGTTCCTCTTCTTGTCCGCAGGCTCATAGATTTCGGCAAGTGGAGCGATCCAGGGGAGAGAGACGGCAGTTGGATGTCCAGGGTCCACAGTCGATGGCTCTCGACCTGCTTGGCCCATCCACGCTGGGCACTGGCGGCCGTCCTCCCGCTACTGCTCGTCGGTGGTCTTGCCTGGACCCAAGTCCCCAGTGGCTTCATGCCGAAGGTGGATGAGGGCGGCTTTGTGCTCGATTTCCGAACCCCTCCGGGGACCTCCCTGGAGGAGACCGATCGTGAACTTCGCCAGTTGGACGAAATCCTGAGATCAGTGGGGGACGTGGAGACCTTCTCACGTCGCATTGGCACCGGCCTCGGGGGCGATCTCGGCGAACCGCATCACGGCGACTACTTTGTCAAATTGGCCCAGGATCACACCCTCGCCACCGAGGAGATCATGACCAAGTTGCGGGTTCTGGCTGCGCTGCGGATCCCCGGTCTTGAGGTCGAGATGGCTCAATTGACCGAGGACCTCATCGGCGATCTAACTGCGGTGCCGCAGCCGATTGAAGTCAAGCTCTATGCCGAGGATCCCGCCCTGCTCAGGTCTGAAGCAAAAAAGGTTGCGGAACTCCTATCCCGGCTTCCTGGGATCGTTGAGGTCAAAGATGGTGTCAATCTCGCCGGCGATGGGCTCGATGTTCAAGTGGATCCCGTTCGGGCGGCGATGGAATCGGTGACTGCATCTGACATTACTAGAGCGTTGAGCGCCGCACTGACGGGATCTGTCGTTGCTCAGCTACCAACAGCCAGCAAGCTGATGGATGTCAGGGTCAGTGCAGGGAACGGCATCGCGCTGGACCGCGAGGGATTGGCGGCTCTTCCCGTGCGCGCGGCCGACGGCCACATCTTTCCTCTCTTCAGGGTCGCATCAATCGAATCAGTCACTGGCGAGCCTGAGATCGGCCGCGACAATTTGCAGCCGATGACTGCGGTTACGGCTCGCCTGGAAGGGCAGGGCATCGGCACGGCGGCAGCAGCGGTAAAGGCCGCGCTGGACAAACCTGGCACGCTCCGCCCAGGTGTCCGTTATGCGATGGGAGGGTTGTACGAGCAACAGCAGCAGGCGTTCACCGGATTGGTGGCGGTGTTTGCGGCGGCGTTTCTCGCCGAGCTGATTCTGTTGATGCTCCTCTATGCGGAGTTCTGGACTCCACTGCTTATGGTCCTCACGTCTGCTCTGTCCGCGACTGCGGTGTTCATGGCGCTTTGGTTCACAGGCGTGGAGTTGAATATCACTGCTCTGATGGGTATGACGATGGTGGTCGGAATCTCGACGGAGATGGCCATCTTCTTGGTAAGCGAGTTCAAGAGGCTGGCGCAGTCCTTGCCGATCAAGCAAGCCTTGGAGCAGGCGGCTCGAAGTCGACTTCGTCCCATAACGATGACGACGCTTGCTGCTGTCCTCACGTTGCTTCCGCTGGCCATGGCGATCGGGCGTGGATCAGGCATCCAGCAGCCGCTCGCGATCTCGATCATTGCTGGTCTCACTTTGCAGTACTTCTTGGTACTCCTGATTCTTCCTTCCGCGTTAAGCCTGATCTCTCGCCCAAGGGGAAATCAGTGAATCTAAGTGTCACGGCTCAGGCGCCGTGAAATCCAAGCTGACTTGGCGGGGCTGAGTCTGCGATCCGACATTCGCTCGTGGCCTCTCGCCGGATCGACTGTCGAGTCTGTGCAGCCTGTCGCACGTGACAGCTCTCCAACGAAAGGTGCTGTAGCATTAAAACCTAGCTGAATGGGCAGGGCGTGGGCCCACGGGATGAAGATGGAGAACGATATCGGGACCCCCAGAGCAGGGACAGCCAGGACCAGCTTGAGGACCAGAGTGACCCGCTGGTTGATTGCCTACGCAGCCTTGCTGTCCGTTGCGGTCTTTATTCATGGACAGATCGTCAACTCGCAGGCCGAGGACATCACCTGGCGTTCGCTTCTCCAATCGGAGCTCGAGCACTTCATAGCAAGAGAAGATCAGGACCCGAACTACCAATGGACGGACACCGATTCGGTCCAGCTCTTTGGGTGGGACGACGCTTCACCGATACCCGCGGAGTTTGAAAAATACGGACCGGGAATCCACGACGGTGTCCGTCTTGGCAACCAGGACAAGGTAATCCTGGTTCGCGAGGTTCGTGGACGGAAGTTGGTCTTGGCCCTGGAGATCACCGAACTCCAGAAGCACGAAGACAATGTCGGGCTATGGATGTTCGGCTCCAACGTCTTGGCGGTGCTTCTGTTGGGACTCTTGGTTGGTTGGGGCCTGGGCCGTGTTCTGAAGCCGCTGACGGACCTCTCAAACAGGATCCGTCGCCTTAGCCCCGAGCAGCCTGGCGAGGAAATCGAGGTGGGACCCGATGCCAGTTACGAGCAGGCGGTCATCACCGACTCCCTCAACGATTACATTCGGCGAAACGAGCAGTTTGTCGAACGTGAGCGGCAGTTCATCAACAGTGTCAGCCATGAACTGCGCACACCTATCGCCATCATTGGAGGAGCAGCGGATCTGGCCTCCAACCCAAACGCCTCTCCCCGGACGGTGCGGAACCAGCTTATCCGCATCAAGGAGGTAACAAGCTCGGTCGATGAGCTGATCTCTGTTCTCTTAGTCCTTGCGAAAAGCCCAGATCGTCTTGAGAGAGTGAGCGAACTGCTGGATCTGAAGGAGGTCGTACGCGTGCTGGCCAACGACCATCTGTATCTGTGCGGCGACAAGTTGCTGACCATCGAAGTCACCGCAGATGGCGACCCGGTAGTATTGGCTCCTGTCGCGGTCCTGTCGGTGGTGGTTGGAAATCTGATCAGAAACGCAATCGAGAACAGTGATCGAGGGGCTATCCGTGTATCGGTGAATGCCCAGTGGCAGGTCATGATCGAGGACCCCGGACACGGCATGTCGCCGGAGGAAATCAGTGCCCTGTACGCCAAAATGGCCAGGGGGGAGGCCCGGGATGGGCAGGGGATTGGGCTCGAGCTGATCGCCAGGCTCTGCGGGCATCTTGGCTGGAAGCTGACCTTCGAATCCAAACCAGTGGGTGAAGGGACCCGCGCGATTGTCGACTTGTCCGCCAGCGCGGCAAAGTGAGCTGACTCCCGCTTGGGGGTTGGGGTTCCGACCAAACTCCGACCTATCCACTAGCAGACTGCGGAAGAACCTGCGGAAGCGGGGCCCTTCCACTCTATCTGCCAAGACATGCCTGGACAGTTTGGTCACATTCCCCGAGGTCCGGCGCGCACTTTGAAGGCGTTGGGATGGTCACTGCAGGGCCTGAAGGCAGCCTGGCTTCACGAATCCTCGTTTCGCCTGGAGGTGGTTCTCGCCGCCGTCCTGATTCCGCTCGCGCTCCTTCTCGGCGACGGCGGGTTGGAAAAGGCCGTTCTGATCATCACCGTTCTGATGGTTCTGGCACTTGAACTGCTCAATTCGGCCATCGAGGCCGTGATTGAACGGTACGGTCCGGAGCATCACGAGCTTGCTGGCCGCGCCAAAGACATGGGGTCGGCTGCGGTATTCGTCGCTCTGATCGGGACCGCAGCAGCGTGGCTGTTGATCCTGCTTCTCTGACCAGAGCCTGAGCATGAACGGAACCGTCGCAGCCGGGAACACGCGAGTTGACTCCGTTTCACCACGGCGTTGGTGGACTTGGGTCATCGTCTTTTCCATCGTCTTCAGCTTGATTGCCGGCCTGGGGATGCGGGCCCCGGCTCCACCTGACGAGCCTCGTTTCGTACTGGCAGCCAGGACGATGGTTGAATCGGGGCAATGGTTGCTACCGCATCGCGGAATCGAGCTGTACGCGGAGAAGCCGCCCGTCTTCATGTGGATGCAGGCCGGTGCTTACTCGCTCATCAGGAACTGGAATGTCGCCTTCCTTCTCCCGTCGCTGCTGGCCGCGCTTGCAACGCTTTGGATGACCTATCGCATAGGCGCCATGCTCTGGAGCCGGCGCATAGGTCGATATGCAGCCCTGGCCCTGTTCGCAACGCTCCAGTTTGGCCTCATGGCCAAGCGCGCGCAGATCGACATGGTGCTCTTGGCGATGATGACGGCCTCGTTGTGGGGCTTGCTCGCCCACCTCTGGCGTGGCCCCAATCTTACGGCGCTATTGTTGGGGGCATTTGCTGCGGGTCTTGGAACTGTCACCAAGGGGGTTGGTTTCCTTCCGCTGCTCCTGTTTGTTTCCTGGCTCACGCTGCGGTTCAAAGGGAAGGTGCATGCGGTACCCGCAAGCAGCCTGCAGTGGTTTCTGATTCCGCTTGGGTTCGCATTAGGGTTGTCAGTATGGTTGCTTCCGCTGGGAATTGCCTTGGCGGCCCCCCACGGTGCGGAGCTGGATGTCTACGCGAGAGAGCTGCTTTACCAGCAGACGGCAACCCGATACGCAGGGGCATGGCACCACATTCAACCGGCTTGGTACTACGTGCAGGTGATGCTGACCCTGTGGCTCCCAGGCTGCCTGCTCCTGCCATGGATTCTGCCGGCGTGGGCAAGGCGAATTTCCCGCGGTGACAGTCGCTATTGGCTCCTGCTGGGATGGGCGGCGCTCGTGCTTGTCTTCTTCAGCGCGAGCCCTGGCAAGAGAGAGGTCTACATCCTCCCCGCGCTTCCGGCACTGTGTGTCGCGGCGGCACCGCTGCTCGAGGGGCTGCTGCGGCAACGATATGCCCGGTGGACATTGACAGCCTTCCCGGCGCTGATCGCTATGGCTGCATTGATCGTCGTAGCGTCCATCATGGGCAACGCTGACTGGTTGCAGTCTCGGCTGGCGGGCCGGGATCTGACGCCCGAAGTTTTGCAGGCATTGACGCATTGGCTGTTGTTTATCGGTGTGGCGATGCTGCTGCTGGTTGCGGCGTTCGGGACCCGCAGACCAGCCATGCTCACGGTACTTTCAGTGGCGGTCCTGTGGACTTCCTACGGCTTTGGACTGCTGCCCGCACTCGACGCCTCCGCTTCGTCGCGGCAGGTAATGCAGCAGGTTCACTCGATCATCGGAACTCGTGGAGAACTCGGCCTTGTGGACTGGCGCGAGCAGAACTACCTGCAGGTGGGATCTTCGGTGCCTGCGGACTTCGGGTTCAAGCAGCCGTCGGACGTGCAATGGCACCATGCGCGGAAATGGGTGGAAGGTGCGCCTGGGCGCCGCTGGATTCTTGTCACCGACAAGGCGATTGGCCGGTGCGTGAACAGAGCGAGGTCGATATCCGTCGGCAGCGCGAACCGCAACAACTGGGTTCTGGTTCCTTCCGTGGCACTGGTACCCGGCTGTCGGGAAGAAATCAGCTGGGCTGAAAACGATGAGCAGTGAACTGCTGGGGACCGAAGTGCGGCCTTCCGCATGGCGGCTGCGCCTTAGAGCGCTCGGCATTGAGAGCCACGTGACGATTCCAGTCATCGTGCTGATCGTAGGGTCCTGCCTGTTGTTGGGACTTCATGGTGATCAGGTCGTTGCGGCTTGGATCTACGGTTGGGAGGGGCACCAATGGGCGCTGAAGGACAGTTGGCTGACTGAGCAATTGGTACATAAGGGCGGAAGGAATCTGTCCATCGGCGCGGGGCTCGCAGCGCTCTTGGCCACTATCGCGTCGGAGTGGGTTCCGCGGCTGGCTGCATGGCGGCGGCCGATGTTCCGACTCTTTGTCTCGGTCGCTCTCTCCACGATCATCGTTTCGCTGGTAAAGAAAGTCAGCGGAATGGATTGCCCCTGGGACCTGACTACCTTTGGCGGGCCCAATGAACCCTTCGGCTTTTTCGATGCCAGACCGGCAGGCTACCGGGCCAGCGGTTGCTTCCCGGCAGGGCATGCCAGCGCTGGCTATAGCTGGCTAGCCCTGTACTTCCTCGCCCTTGAAGCGAAGCCGCGCCTGCGGTTCGTCGGTCTGGGCGTGGGTGTTGGATTGGGAATGATCTTTGGCATTTCCCAGCAGCTTCGGGGCGCACACTTTCTTTCTCACGATCTTTGGACGGCAGCCATCTGCTGGTTCGTAGCGCTGGGCCTGTACTTGATTTGGCCGGCTCGGCCGAAGAATTGATAGGGCTAAAGCTCAGACCAGGTCCAGCGTCAGTTTGGGTAGTTGCTGGTTGTGATGGACCAACAGGCGCTGCTGGGCGTAGTCCTGAAGCAAGCGCCTATGCAAGGTTTGAGGTCAACGCAAGGTCCGCTTCTGATCTTGAATTCAGGTAGCTAGGCG
The DNA here is from genome assembly GCF_056395105.1 of Stenotrophomonas sp. 10L48. NCBI lineage: Bacteria > Pseudomonadati > Pseudomonadota > Gammaproteobacteria > Lysobacterales > Lysobacteraceae > Stenotrophomonas > Stenotrophomonas sp. 10L48. The sequence continues at coordinate 410,610 of NZ_JBFTIX010000002.1, forward strand.
AACCGCTCCAGGCTTTGATTCCTGGCATGGCCCAGAAGGATCTGCTAGCCCATGCGCGTCGGCAGGTTAGGTGTCTCAGCGAGCCGTTGGACCGCCGGGTCGCGGGGGGCCGGGTTCCCAAAGAAGGGACAGTCCGTGTCAATCCGGCGAGCGAAAGGACATCTTTGCGGGACCGCAGTAGGCTCAAGGTTAGTCGTGGATTAGGGATGTTTATCGAGGGTAGGACGGATGCCCGCTTCTGGCCGATTGCAGACATCAAGGGAGCGTCGTTTCGGCGATATCGAGCAGAGCTCTTAACCGATCCATGTGGCGCAGATCTTGGTGGTAACCCACCCAGACGTCCCTGTTCGGAGGGTCGCCGAACAGATCGATGCGATGAAGCCCGTCCACGCCGTCACCAAGGGGCCTTGGCAATACCGCAACGCCTAGTCCTCGACGGCACATCTGGGCCTGGACGCTTCGGCTGGTGCTGGCGAAAGCACGTCGAGAGTGCGGGAATCGGTCCAGCAGCCAGGCGACATCCGGGAAGTGAGCCTGGGCCGAGTTCATGAGAATCAGGCTCACAGACCCGGGGTCGTTGGTCACCGCGTGCACCGTCGACGCCGATCCGTAGAGCCCGTAAGGCATGGTCATCAGTCGGCGCTGGACGATGTCCGGCTCACTGAACGGGACGATGCGGAAGGCCACATCGGCTTCGCGACGGGAAAGGTCGAGCAGGCGGTAGCTCGCGATGACCTCGGGTACGACGGCGGGGTGAAGGCGCCCCAGTTCGACAAAGACGGGCGCCAGGACATAGGCAGCGAACCAGTCCGCCGAGGATATCCGCAGGAGGCCTTCGAGCCGCTCATGGTTGCCCGCCAGGCGCCTTTCCATGGACAGCGCCGATGCTTCCATGGATTCAGCGAGCGATAGCACCGCGTCTCCGGCATCCGTGAGCACCAAGCCGTCTTTCGTCCTGCGGAAGAGCGGTTGCTCGGCCTCATCTTCGAGTGCCTTGATCCGTCGACCGATGGTGGGGTGGCTCACGCCCAGGCTGCGCGCCGCCTCGCCGAGCGATCTGCCGCGGACGACCGCGAGGAATATCCGGATATCACTCCATTCCATCCCGCGATTACCCGTTCAAAAATGTACGCGCAATATGCAGGAATGGCAGTCCACAAACAATCCTGTCGACTTCACCATGCTCACCCCAGCACTGATGGTCTGGCGTCTGCGGTCCGACCCGCAGGCGACCCCGGCGTACTTCGGGAGATCTCGGTGGGCGGGTACACGCCATCCCTGGCAGGTTGGCCCATACCGGGTCAGCCTCATCTGGAGTTGAACGACATGAGCAAGTTGAACGGGAAAGTCGCCCTGGTTACGGGCGCATCTAAAGGTATTGGTGCCGGCATCGCCCGTCGGCTGGCGAGTGATGGCGCCAAGGTGATCGTGAACTACGCCTCGAGCGCGCACGAGGCAGATAGGGTGGTTGGCGAGATTGAAGGCGCCGGCGGGACCGCTGTAGCGGTGCGCGCCGATGTCCGCAGCAAGACGGAGGTGGATGCGCTCATCCAGACGGCCGTCGACCATTTCGGTCGGCTAGATGTCGTGGTCAACAACGCCGGCATCTATCAGTTCGCAAAGATCGAGGACACCACCGAGGATCTGTATCGCCAGCAGTTCGACCTCAATGTACTCGGGTCGCTGCTCGTCACGGCAGCCGCCGTACCTTTCTTGGGCGAAGGCGGGAGCATCATCAACGTCAGTTCCTTCGTCACCCGGATTCTGCCCACGCAAAGCGCGATCTACAGTGGAACGAAAGGGGCTATCGACGCCATCACCGGCGTTCTCTCGCGGGAACTGGGTCCACGGGGAATCCGCGTCAACGCGGTGAACCCCGGCCTGATCGAGACCGACGGTACGCACGCCAACGGCGTGATGGGCTCGGAGTTCCAGGCCTGGAACGAGCAGCAGACGCCGCTCGGCCGGATCGGCCAGGTGACGGACATCGCGTCGATCGTCTCCTTTCTTGCGTCGGACGACGCGGGCTGGGTCACGGGCGAACACATCATCGGCTCGGGCGGCATGCGCTGATCCGCGGCGTTCCGAGGATGAACCTCTTGAGCATCTATCCGAATCCGAACGCACCGGACCCGCGCCGCTGGCCCGCCTTGGCCGTGCTCCTGTCCGGCACGCTGCTGCCTCCGCTTGATTTTTTCATCGTCAACGTCACCTTGCCGAGCATCCGCGCCGACCTGCAGGCATCGGCCGACGTCGCGCAGCTGGTCGTGTCGGTCTATGCGATGGCCTACGCCGTCACCCTCATCCTGGGCGGTCGCCTGGGCGATCTCTATGGACGCCGGCGTACCTTCGTGGCCGGCATGTTCGGGTTTGGGCTGGCGTCGGCTCTATGTGGATTCGCAACGTCGCCAAGTGTGCTCATCTTCGGCAGATTGCTGCAGGGCATCTCGGCCGCGGTCATGGCACCGCAGTCCTTGGCGTCCATCCACGCGCTGTTTCCAGCGAGCGAGAAGGGTCGAGCGCTCGGTCTTTACGGGGCGACATTCGGATTGGCCTCCGTCGGCGGACAGCTGCTGGGTGGGCTGCTGGTATCCGCTGATCTCTGGGATATGGGCTGGCGTAGCGTCTTCCTGATCAATCTTCCGGTCATCGCCCTGGCCATTCCGGCCGCGTTGATCCTGGTGCGCGAAACCCGCGGTGAGGAAGCGGGCGGCATGGATTTCGGCGGTGCGATCCTGCTGGCACTGGGCGTGCTGGCGCTGGTGGTTCCGCTGATCGAAGGTCGCGAACACGGGTGGCCGTTGTGGAGCCTGGGCATGCTGGCAATGAGCCCAGCACTCCTGGCCCTGTTCTGGCGCTACGAGAAGCACCGGGAGCGCTTGGCTGCGTCGACGCTGGTTCCGCCCTCGGTCATCTCGGCAACCCGTGGATTGGCTCTTGGTCTGCTGGCGGCGGTCATGCTGTATGCCTTGGCGGCGTTCTTCCTGACGTTCGCGGTGTACCAACAAGCCGGGCTGGGTCGCGGTGCGCTCGCAGCGGGCTTGGCGATTCTTCCACTCGGTATCGGACAACTGCTGGGGCCGACGTGCGGCATTCGTCTTTCGCGTTGGCTGGGTTCGAGCGCAGCGACCTTCGGCATGAGTCTGGAAGCCCTCGGCCTGGTGCTGGCGGCCGGTGCGGTGGCGATCGGCCGACCGTCCTGGCTTCCGCTTCCTCTGCTGGTGGTTGGGATCGGACAGGGCATCGCGCTGCCGGCGCTGGTGCGACTGAACGTCGATCTCGTGGAGCCACGCTGGGCAGGCTTGGCGGCCGGCATGGTCAGCGCAGCAATGCAGCTGGGCGCTGCGCTCTCCGTCGCCTTGGTGGGCGGTGTCTTCTTCTCGCTCGCGCCGGATGGAGCAGGCGTCGAAGACGTGGCATCCGGCTTCGCGGCCGCCTGTCTCATGATCGCCAGCGCCATGGCCATCGCCGCCGTTCTCAGCAGGAGGCTGGCGGTGACCACCATGAGGGGGACGCCGGGCTCAGCAAACGAGTCGCCCGTGGCGCAGCGACCCCAGACAACGACGCCGCCCGCAAACCGGACGCTCCCGGTGCAAACCACCCATCGGTCGGCATGAACCCGTCCATCCGATGCCACTCCATTGCGTTATCTACCTACTAATAGGTAGACTCACCCAACTTCAGCAAGGAACTCCTCATGGGCATATCTCCAATCGGTTGGCTCCACACGCTGGGCAGCCTCCCCGCGATCCCGCTGGCGGTCTACATGCTGGTCAGGCACGGGCGGATCGCTCCTGAGACTGCTGCCGGCCGCGCCTACTTCTGGTTCATGCTGCTGGGCATCCTCACCGTCTATCCCATCGCGCACCAGCCGGTGAGCTCGATCGTCGCGACGATCACTCTGGTGTTTCTGCTGGTCGGATACGGCATCGCGCTGTGGCGGCCGGCGAAGCGACTGTGGACGTATGTCCAGACGATGTCGCTGAGCGTAACGGTGTTCCTGCTGATGGTCCCCACGGTGAGTGAAAGCCTGCGCAGGCTTCCTGTCGGCGATCCGGTGGTGACAGACTTGAAAGACCCGCTGCTGCTGGGTGTCCAGGGCGCGCTCTTCCTAGCGCTCATCGTGGGAATTCCACTGCAAATGCGAGCGCTTTATAAGCAGCGTCCCTATCGAGACCAGGTAACCCGTTGATGTCGTCCGCAGAAGCCCAGCCTCAGTATTCACCCAAAGCCCAAGAGATCATCCAGCGGGCCAACGAGCTGCTGGCGTCGGGTGGGTATAACGGCTTCAGCTATGCCGACATTGCCGAACTGGTGGATGTCAGGAAGGCCAGCATCCATCACCACTTTCCGGCCAAGGTGGACCTAGTCAAGGCGACCGTCGCACAGCACCGGCAGGCGATGCGGCGAGGACTGCAGTCACTCAAGGAATCGATTCCTGATCCCTATGCGCGCCTGGTCGCCTACATCCGCTACTGGGCCGACTGCATTCAGGCGTCGAATCCTCCGATCTGCATCTGCGCACTGCTTGCCGCTGAGCTGCCAAGCATCCCGGCAGAGGTCGCCGAGGAGGTCACAGGTCACTTCAACGATCTGCAAACCTGGCTCACACAGACCATGACGGAGGGCGAGACGAAGGGCGTGATGCGCTTAGTCGAGCCGCCTGCTGGGGAAGCCGCGATGTTCATGGCCTCGATCCACGGGGCGATGCTCTCTGCTCGAGCTACGGGCAACGCATTGTTGTTCTGGCAGATCGCGAAGCTGTCTACAGATCGACTGAAAATCGAGTAGTACATCGTGCGATGTGCCTTTGACGCGAAAGTGACCTAGCTGAGCTCCCTAGCACCTCTTAACTGAGGCGACACACAGGCAGTTAGAGCCTCTCCATCCCACCTCGGGATTGGAGAAAGCCATGAAGCGAAGTTCAGGCCGCTCAGCGGAACGTCCTGCTTGGAATCTAGGCAAGCTTGTGGGACAGAAGGCGCCCCTAAAGCTCAAGGAGATCTGGTCGATTCGAGTCAGGCTTCAGCTCAAGGGCGATAGTCGGCAGTTAGCGCTTTTTGATCTCGCCATCGATAGCAAGCTGCGCGCGTGCGATCTGGTTGGGCTGCGGGTCCGTGACGTCGCACACGGCATGCATATTGGTTCAAGGGCATGCGTCATCCAGCGCAAAACAAAGCGTCCTGTCCGGTTCGAGATAACGCCGCAGACTAGAGATGCATTGGTCGCTTGGATCGATAGTCAGAAGCTTGGCCTCGACGATTACCTCTTCCCCGGCGGGCAGCGAGGCTCAACCCACCTCTCCACGCGCCAGTACGCCCGCTTGGTGAAGGCTTGGGTGCTCAGTATCGGTCTGGATCCGGTGAACTACGGTACGCATTCCATGCGTCGCACCGAGGCATCGCTCATCTATCAACGTACCAAGAACCTCCGCGCCGTCCAACTGCTGCTTGGGCACAGCAAGATTGAGAGTACCGTCCGCTACCTGGGGGTCGAGGTGGATGATGCCCTTGCGCTAGCAGAGCAGACCGAGGCATAGCGTTCCTCCGAAAGCTGCCTTAGAACGGCCGCTTTCGACCCGAAGCGGACATCCGCCGGGGCGCACGCTCTGCACCCTGCTCGGTCCGGTTGCAAATTGGCTTGTTAGCCGGACCCCGTCGTCCTAAGATCGAGTCGTACCAAGGGGATAGCCCGCCAACCGGCGCGCTGTGGAAGTCGTACAACCGGACTCAGGGATCCGGCTACTAAGTAGTTGGGCCCCATCAAGAAAGGTCGATCAATGAGCAGCGAAGTGCTGGGTCTCTCTGAAACAGATCTGACCAAGTCCCTGGCCTACGCGGGCTTTGTCTTGCTTGCTTACGAATTGGTGAGAAGCCTCATCGTCGAGCCCATCAAGCTCTTCTATCGCGACACGACGTTCGAGGCCGGCCCCTTCAAGTCGTATGAGGTAGACGTCAAGGCTCGGCACAAGAACGACTTCGAAGCGTGCCTTCTTTACCTTCGAGACTTCATGCAGGCAATCGACAACGATGACGTCAAAGCGATCCAGGCCCTGCGGACTCATCGCAATGACTTGGCGCATGACCTGCCGAATCAACTGAAGCGGCTCAACGTAGACAGCTACGCGCCTCTGCTCGAGAGGGCCGAAAAAGCTCTGTTCAAGCTGAGCAACTACCGTACTTACATAGAGATTGGACATGACCCTGAATTCCAAGACAAGGGTATTGACTGGTCCACCGTCTACAGCACTGAGTACATGATCTTTCGAGAAGTCATCGAGAAGGTGAAGATTCTGGGGGATGCGCTGAGATGACGCCGAACCAGCTGTTGCAGCCGACGTCACTGCTTCCGCTTCGCTCCGGAAACGCCGCGACTGAACGCTGGCGTTAGGCATGTATGGCGCTCCATCTCATCTCATCGGAAGAGCTACGCGTTGCATGTAGGCAACGTCTAGAGTCATGTGAGCTATGGCTTCGCAGACTAGTTCACGACCAGCTTTGAAAGGAGTCTGGCGAGAACTACATAGATGTGGCCATTATCGATGGACATGCCATTTTCAAGACGTCCATTAGGGGGATCATGTCGACACAGCGCGCTGGATGAGGTCCGAATCGTGGGCGCAGTTTTGGAGGGTGTGGCTGAGGCGGGTGTGCACCTTCACCCAACGAAGGTCGTCTACGTTGAGAACGACTCACCGCGCTACGATCTTTACAAGTACTGCGCTTACCTCTTGGCAAAGCGCGTTGGCGCGGGCGAGCCATTTCCGGCACCCGTGCAAGGGCCACATAGCTAGTCATTCAAGCGGACGCTTTCGGCGCGGCTCAGTTCACGAGTTGGTCGGTGTCCGCTTCTGGCCGGAAGCGGACATGGGAAGTTCGGTCCCCAGAGTGGTGAATCCATCCGATGCCACTCCGTGAAGTCCTAGGTGCTTGTCTCCTCTGCACGCGTTCTGGACCGTGACGTGCCAGGGCGCTTAATGCCTATCAGACGACCAAGTGGCGGGCCTTCAGCCCGCTCAGTGCCAACGCACTCAGCGCACGGGTCGGGGCGGCGCACGCGTCAGCGTGGATCGTCACCGGGTAGCCCACCGCCTCCGGCGAGAGGGCTGTGTGAGTGACGCAATGCTGGGTCATCATGCCGACCAGATCGATGGTGTCCACCTTGTGCTGCCGGAGCAGCTCGGCGAGATTGGTTCGCAGAAAGCTATCCGCCTCATGCTTGACCACCAAAGGGGAATTCCGCATCGCCGATTGAATGGACGGATGCAGATCGGCGCCGACGCTGCCGGTCTCGAAGAAGGGCGCGCCAGCGGGTGCCTGATGCTGTACGACCACGACCAGATCGTTGTTGCCGTGCGCGGTCTCGATCAGTACCAGCGCACTCTGGAGTGCTTCCTCCGCGCCTTCCAGCGGGAAGTGGCCGCCAGCAAAGTAGTCATTCTGGATATCAATCACAATGAGCGCTTTCATACATCCTCCTTTAGAAGTCGATGACTTCGCCATCCTGCGGAATGACGACACTGCTTTCGATGCCCTTTTCGATGACGTAGTCCTGCAGGTCGTAGCGGCTGACGCTCATGTGATTGACCGCATCCATGTGTACAGCCACGATCCTGGCGTTGGGAGACATCTGGTGCACGCGCAGCGTATCTTCCTTGCCCATGATGATGCCGGTATTGAATCCATCGATCCGCGCATCGCCCGTGTTGAGAACCACCACGTCAGGCTTGAAAGTCTTCAACGTTTCGCGAACTTCGGCTTCCCAGACGGTGTCGCCGGCCACATACACCGTCTTCAGACCAGCCTGCTGGAAAACAAAGCCCATGGTTGCGCCGAGCAGCTTGCCCACCTCGGGGATGGCGTACATTTCCTCCGAGCCATGACGGGCGCCTGCCTTGCTGATCCTGACGCCGTTGAATACGGTGCCGGTGCCCAGGATTCGAACATCCTTGAAACCCTGCTTGCGGAGCAGGGCCGCATCCGCATTGTCCTGGACGAACATGGGCAGCGACTTGGGGATTTCTTTCTGGGCAGCATCATCCCAGTGGTCGAGGTGGGTGTGGCTGATCAGGACTGCGTCGACACCACGCAGCACGGACTCAACGGACTCCGGAAGCTCCACGAGCGGGTTGCGCAGGTGGCTACGGTAAGTGCCGGCAAAACCCGGGTAGGTTCCCTTGCGTGCAAGCATGGGATCGACCAGGAAGACCTGGCCGCCATACGTCACCTTGATGGTGGCATTGCGGATCTGCTGGATCGAGACCTTGGGGCTGACCTCGGCACTGAATGCGTGGAGTGGGGCACCCATGGCCAGCATCAGGCACAGTGCGACGGGAAGTGTCTTGCTCATTGAAGTTCCTTGAGGGCTCATGTGATGGGAAAAGTCTGGGCTTGGCGCCTTCCGTGAGATACTGGCCCAGATGTCAAATGACGATGGGATCGGGCCAAAATGACCATCCACTCAGAATCTGTGGGTACGACGGAGGTCGTCCTGCTGGCACAGCCGGGCGTCAGCGCGTTTCACCTGTCTGTCCCGCTGGCGATCTTCGGCATGTGTTTTGAGGGGCGAACGGAGTTCCGGGTACGGGTCGCCGTCGAGGGCGGCGGAGGGCCGACTTCGCACTGCTTGATGATCAGGGGTGACGGCGGACTGGAGCTCCTCGATAAGGCCGACGTCGTTGTGGTCGCAGGTTGGCCGGAGCTGGGGCAGGCGCCCTCCGAGGCGCTTCAGCACGGACTGCGCGCTGCCCATGAGCGCGGCGCCTACGTCGTTGGCCTCTGCTATGGTACCTACGCGCTGGCCTACTCAGGCCTTCTGGATGGAAAGCGCGCTGCGACCCATTGGGCAGGCGAATCGGACTTCCAGGGTAGATTTCCAAGCGTAAAGCTGGACGTGGACGCACTCTATGTAGACGAGGACAGGCTCGTCACTTCGGCCGGCACCGGCGCAGGACTGGACTGCTGCATCTACCTGGTGCGAAAGCTCTACGGAACGAAGGAGGCCAACCGCGTCGCGCGGGTGATGGTGTTGCCGCCGCACCGCGAGGGTGGGCAGGCCCAGTACATCGATCAACCCGTCCCAGACAACTCACGGGACGCCGCCCTCAGTAGTCTGATGGACGAGGTCCGGCGCAATCTCGGTGACGATCATTCCATCGACAGCCTAGCGTCAAAAGTGGCGATGAGCCGGAGAACATTCACCCGCAGGTTTGCAAAGGTCACCGGCATGACCGTTGGTGACTGGGTTCAGGCGGAACGACTTCGCCGCGCCAAGGAGCTGCTTGAGAGTTCAGCGCTGCCGATCGATGTGGTGGCAGAGAAGGCCGGGTTTCAGAGCGCGGTTTCATTCCGTCAGAGTTTCAAGCGAGCAATGCACGTGAGTCCCTCGGACTGGAGAAAGACTTTCGGGCAGTGACGCGCTCAGATGAAGGAGCACTGGATTCGTCTCAGTTGACAGTGAACCGAGCTACGCCAGATCGAGCTCTTCCAGGCACCGGCACGCTTCCCTGATGCCCGCTGCTGGCCGATAGCGGACATGTTAGCCAGCGGTGGCGTCCGGAAGGCATCTGTCTGAGGGATTCGCTCGCTAAAGTAGTCCACCCGAGCGACACAGGCTCGACATCGCCTCGGGATATCTGGACCCTGACGGCTGAGTTCGCGATCTATGCCTTCTCGCTCTTGGCGGAGAAAAGCTCTGTAGCCCAAGCGGTGAATGCTTGGACGATGGGCGATCCATAACGGTGATGCGGATACAGGATCGACACCGGCACCGACGGCGGCCGCCACTGCCGCAGCACCTCGACCAAGCTGCCATCCTGCAACTGCTTCTCCACCAATACGCGTTGCAACTGTGCCAAGCCGTATCCCTGCATGCACAGCTTGATGTAGAGCTCGGTCTCATTCACGGCGACCGAGCCGTCAATGGGTACCACCCGTCGCTTCCCATCGACAGAGAAGAGCAGGTTGCCGCCGCCCCTCGAACCATGGGAAAAATGGTGGACCGCGCGGTGGCCGGCGAGGTCTTCAAGTGATTGCGGGACGCCATATCTCTCCAGATAGCGTGGCGCGGCGCAGGTGATCCAACTGAAATTTCCCAGCGGCCGGGCCACTAGGCTGGAGTCTTCCAGCGGCCCAGTCCGGATCACACAGTCCACGCCTTCCTGGACGAGGTCGACCGGTCGGTCACCCACGCCGATCATTAGATAGATCTCGGGATACTGGCGGCGGAAACTCTCCAGATTCGGAAGAATCACCGAGTGCGCGATGCCGACCGGCATGTCGATCCTCAACCGCCCCCGCAGGTCCTTTGGTGCGGGCTTCAGGCCGGTCTCCGCCTGTTCGATCAGGTTGAGGATCTCGCGGCACTGGGCGTAGTAGCGTTCGCCGTCCGAGGTGGGGCTGACGCTGCGCGTTGTCCGGTTTAGCAGGCGGACTCGCAGGTGTTTTTCCAAGCCCTTGATCAGACCTGTGACGGTAGACGGAGGCAGGGCGAGGGCCTCGGCGGCACGCACGAAGCTCTTGGCGTCCACCACGCGCACGTAGACCTGCATTGCGAGGATTCGATCCATTTCGCTCACCACCCTTGGGCTGACGGCACCTTCGATCCAGATTATGCCGATTTTACAAATAATAAAACCGGCAAATTCGGCTTTTTCGCACGGAAAGACGGCAATAGAGTGCCTGCATTCCAAAAGCCGAGCCTTCCTCAATGAGCACCTACTCGCGAGACATCCTTCAGCATTCCGCCTCTACTACCGAAAAGACGCTTATCCGAGACGCAACCATCATCAGCATGGACCCGGACGTGGGCAACCTTGTGCGGGGGGACATCCTGGTCACGGGACGCACCATCACTGCGGTTGGGGAGAGCCTGGGCGCCGACGATGCCGTCGTCATCGACGCCAAAGACATGATCGCCATTCCGGGCATGGTGGACTCCCACCGCCACGCCTGGGAGGGGCAGCTGCGTCGGATCAACTCCAATGCCGAGACGCTGGAGCACTACTCCAACGCCACGCATTTCTCGTTTGCCAGGCATTACCGGCCGCAGGACATGTATGTGGGCACCCTGCTGTCCGCGCTGGGAGCGATTGATGCGGGCATCACCACGGTGATCGACAATTCCCACAACAGCCGCACGGCCGCGCACTCCGACGCGGCAGTCGACGCGCTGCTCGATGCCCGTATCCGTGCCCTGCATGCATCAGGTGCGCCGGTTTCGGGCACCTGGGACCGTGCACACTGGCCGGGCAACCTTGAACGCCTGCAGGAAAAGTACTTCAAGGACCCGGCCAACGCGTTGGTCACACTGGCCACCATGGCCAACATCGAGCCGGAGCTCTGGGCCGAGGCGCGCCGCCTGGGCATCCCGATTGTCACCGAGTTCTTCGGTGAACAGATGGGCGCCCAGCTCCCCGAGCTGCATGCCCAAGGCCTGCTTGGACCGGACAACATCTTCAACCACTGCACCTGTCTGAAGGATGAGGGCTGGGAAATTCTTCGCGATGCCGGTGTGCACATCAATGTCTGCCCGCGCTCGGACGCGCACTACGGCATCGAAGATGGCATGTTTGCCTGGGATGCGGCGGTCCGGCATGGGCTGCGCCCTGGTTTCAGCGTCGACAACGAGACGTCCTACAGCGGCGACATGTTCATGGAAATGCGCGTGGCCTATTACCTGGAGCGCGTGCTGCGTGTCAACGCACGCCCGCCACGTACTGCTGAAACAAAGCAAGACCCGCTGAATTCCCACCGCCTGCTCGAGGCCGCCACGCTCGATGGTGCAGCTTGCGCAGGGCTGCAGGACAAGATCGGCAGCCTGAAGCCGGGCAAGCAGGCAGACATCGTGCTGTTCCGCACCGGCGACATCAATCTGTATCCGTCCAACAATGCGTTCGGAACGGTGGTGCACGCCGCTGAGCGCAGCAACATCGACACGGTGATGGTCGGTGGCCGCGTGCTGAAGCGGGGTGGCGAGATGTGCGGCCTGGATCTGACCAAGCTGCGCGCTGCGGTGGACGAATCCTGCGAGCACTTGTTCTCTGCAGCCGGCTACGAGCCGGACGTGTTCGGCACGTCCTTCCCCGCACTCGCCTCGAACTGAGGACCACCATGAACAGCTTCGGCGTTTGGGCCTTTCCGTTGGCGATGGTTGCGGGAATGGCCGTCACATTGCAGACAACGCTCAACGGACAGTTGTCGAAAGGCCTGGGTGGCGACCCTGTCGCAGCCGCCATTTTCTCATTCATGGTGGGGCTGTTGTCGCTCACCATCGTCGGCCTCGCGCGGGGTAACACGTTGAGCCTGCTTGCAGGCATCCCAGCGCAGCCGGCATGGGTGCTGCTGGGAGGTGCGATGGGGGCATTCGCGCTGCTCAGCAACGTAATCCTGGTACCCCGCATTGGCATGGCCGCCCTGGTGGGGCTGGTCGTCGCTGGGCAGCTGCTGTCCACACTCGCCATCGACCATTTTGCGTTACTGGGTCTGCCCATCGCCCTGTTTCCATCATCAAGCTTGCAGGTGCGCTGATCATGGTGATGGGGCTTGCCATCTCTCTGTTCGGAGAGCGTTGGTCAAGATTGATTGCGTGACGGCGAGATGGCCGACGCAGGCATGCATCGAGGGGCAACATACAGGCCGCGCTTTCAGACCTTTTCTTGGCCGCATGTGTCCGCTTTTGGCCGGAAGCGGACGCACCCTACGGTCCATCCCTCTTCGATATGACAACGGCGGCTTACGGCCATTGGACTGCAGGCTAGTCATTTTCAGGCGTTGCAACGGATTGTGAACAGGTCACAATCCGCCTAGTATCGAGCTGTGCCAGGGGGCCGAACCCGCTTGAGGGGTGTAGGTGGCACAGCCAAACTCCCAGGGGGAGCGTCCATCAAATGGTTTGGCGGGAGAAAAGACTATGTCGACAGTGAGTTTTCTTGCTGGTGAATTTTTTCTGCGGAACAGACCCAACGGCGGCACGGCTGTACTGTTGCGGTCGCTTTGGGTGACATCGCTAATTTGTGTGATCGTGCTCCCAATCAAGTCGTACTTTGCGGCCGGCACGGAGCTTGTTTTCTCTGCAGCCCAGCTCAAGGTCGAGATTGGGCAAATGATCCCATGGTTCGGCGCCGTCTTTGCCGGTGCGTACGCGGCGTTCTACACCAGGTTCGCAGCACAGTGGGGCTATCTGGCCGCGCTGTACAACCAGCTCATGGCAACTCTTGCTTCCGCACCGCCTGGGCAGTTTCCGAACGAAACTCTCATCATTTGGAATGCCGCATTCATAGAGGACGCTCAAGACTTGCATCTTGCACGGAAGTCAATGTTTGCGTCGGTCATCAGAGAGCTGCTGCAGAATCCGCACGTTGTTCGAGTCTTTCTAGCCTCCACCCAGGGCGGCCCAAACCGGCTTCGCGAACTGGAGCGCCAGCTCAATTGCATCGCCGTGGCCCCTGCAGAGTTCGACTTTGGCACGGCACAGTCCAGCTAGCGCGTAGTTGAAAATTCTGCGACTTCCCAACCCGAAATGTGATTCGCTCGAGACGAATCCCCTGTAGCGGCTCGGCTCGGTTGGAGCTTCACGGATTTCTGCTTCTGGCCACTGCGAGACAAGCTAGCCTGAGTCAAGTCTTCTGACGCTGATCGGCCGAGGTCTGCTTATGGCCGAGAGCGGACCTTTGCGCAGCGTGTAGGGCAGGGGCTGCTATAGACTTGATCCTAATGCATAGTGGTGCAGCTTATCGCTTCAAGTAGCAATGGCTAAGAGGCTCTTATGTACAACCTGCTTATGGTCTACCGCGAAGGAACTTGGGACGAGGACGAGTTTTTTCTGGAGCTTCCGAGATACTTGGAGCACACGGCGCAACCAATAAAGGATGGGTTCAATGCGCTCAACGACCAGGTTATCGATGCCCTTAAAGAAATGCCGACGCTATTCGCCTACGAAGACAGAGGTCGAGATATAGGGATCCCTGCACGCGTAGGATGGATTGATCAGGTTCAAGTGCGCTATGGCGGGATTAGGATTACCTGGCGATTCGATGCATCGATTTCGCCAATTCCTGCAGAGCGCCTTCGCGAAATGTTTGCAGATCTAGATATACGAGAGCGGAACTGGGAACAGACAAGGACCCATTGGGCAATAAAGGACGTTGATCTGCGTGCAGTACTCGTCGCACACGGTCTCGCTATCGAGCTCCGCGCCCCGACGGTATTTGTGTCCTACTCCTGGGATTCAGAGGAGCACCGAAACTGGGTGCGCCAGCTCGTTCTAGAGCTGCGGGCTAATGGCATTGATGCCATGGCCGATATGACGCACGTCAGACCAGGCCAAGATCTGGGCCGCTTTATGGAGCAAACCGCAAATTGTGATCGAGTAATCGTCGTCTGTACCGCAAACTACATGAGTCGCGCGAACGGTCGCGTTGGCGGGGTGGGCTACGAACACCTAGTAACGGCGGCACAGTTGATGGCAGATCCTGGCTCAGTTCGATTCATTCCAGTTCTCAAGGATCACGCCGATGCCGCGCACCTGCCTATAAATCTTCGCGGGCGAATGTATGTTGATCTTAGCGACGGCCCGAATCGCAACGCAAACTTTCAAGACTTAGTACGCGATTTGCACAACGCGTATGAGCCCATACCGCCGCTAGGGCCCCGGCCGAGATTCTAGAGTTCGCAAACCAGATCACTTATTGGAACTACTTCGGGACCGCCTACGGGCCTTATGGGAGGTGGCCGCCGCGGTTCATCCCCCGAAATCACGGACACTTACGAGACGGCCGATCTAGGTGATGCCGCGCTTCCAAACAGCCGATTCGGGATCTCGCCGGAGGGGAGGACAGAGGATTAGGAAACTTTATCAGCCATAGGCCAGAAGCTGGCAGGGAACGCGAAATCCCGTAAAGTATCAATCTAAAACGGACAAAGATCTGATGAGAATGTAGTCTGAACCAGGTTCCCTCCAATTGAGCTGGAGTTCCGGTGCCCCCACCTCCAAAAAAAGTTCAGGGATCCTCCCGCCAGAATCACTATGTACCGGAGTGGTACCAGCGTGGCTTTATCTCCGATGGCGGCCAGCACTGGCTCCTCGACTTGTCATCGCTGCGCCAGCGTCCCGACGGTACGCCGATACCGTCCAGGGCGCTTCGGAGGGCGCCCAAGTCGGCATTCTGGGAGCAGGATCTCTACGTCACTCGGTTCGGCGAGCAGTTCAACGACGAGGTAGAAACAGTACTCTTTCAAGGCATCGACGATTTCGGTGCGCTTGCGGTACGTGCGTTTCTCGGTGGCGACTCAGATCAGGTCCACGCGCAGTACCAGGCACTACTTAGTTACTTGGGCGCGCAGAAGTTACGCACTCCAAAAGGTCTGGACTGGATTCGAAGTCGATATCCGGCGCTTTCGCAGGTCGAACTGCTAGTGGAGATGCAGCATCTGCGTCACATGTTCGGCGCTCTGTGGGCCGAGGCCGTCCATGAGGTGGTCTCGGCCGAGGATTCGGATGTCAAGTTCCTCATCGTCGACCACCCAGTAACGACCTTCAATGCCGTGCTGCCAAGTGACGCGGCCGTCCAAGCCTATCCCAACGACGCTCCCATAACCTGGAACGGCACGCAGACGCTATTCCCACTCGACGGCAATCAGTTGCTAATTCTGACGCATGTAGATTACGCCAAATATCCCAGTGACGTCGCTCTCGCGGCAAAACGAACGAACGCACGCTATTTCGGTGATGCGATGATGCGCACGGATAGTCTTATCCGAGGGCGTCGCTTCAGTAGAGAAGAAGTCGTCACGGTGAACGCTTGGCTCAAGGGGCGCGCGCGCCGCTACATCGCCGCAGGAAGGCCGGAATGGCTGTATCCGGAATTGGATCGGCCTTTAGATCACGCCCGTCTGGCCGAGCTGCTGCGCCCGCCTGAAGCAGAGCTATGGCGCTACGGCGGCGATACATACTTCGGCTTCAAAGATGGCACTTATGGCTATCGAGACGCCTATGGGCGAACCTCACGTGAGCACGAGTTCGTGGCCAAACCACCTCCATTGTCGCCGCCGCAGACCGGAGAACCTTGTCCATGCGGCAGCGGCAGCCCCTACGACACGTGCTGCGAGCTGTTGGCGTCATGGGAGCGACCGCGGTGGGACGAGCTCAGCCTTCGCGAGCGAAACCTAGCGTTTCTGCGCGCGATCGCTGGCGTGTTGAACTTGAACGACAAGAACGCGTGGAGCCGTGTCCAACATACGCTGTCCGACGAGCAGGTTTCCCAGCTGCATCGGATCTCCCAGGGGTTGTGGCCGGAAAACACCGATCTGACTGCGCTGCTTCCCCGGCAGAGTAACGGCCGAGTGCGTGCGGTGTACATGGGGCCGTCCGATCCGCGCACAGCAGGCGAAAGTTTCATAAGCCTCGTGCCGCTGTTCGATCAGATTCTGGTGATGGATCCGTTCCTCGTCTCACGCAATCTTCGCCCCGATTTCAGTCCTGTCACATCCCCGGAGCAGCACAAACTACAGTTTTTGAAGAACGTTTGGTTCTGGTTGTTGCTTGAGCCGCTCATCGTCGCAGGGAAGGTGCTCGTCTTCCCGAATCCTGCTGACCTTAGTCCGGATTTCCAACGGGCGATGCAGGAGATGGCGCAGACGCGAACCGCAAAGTGGGTGCCTGCACGGGAAGATCTGGCCAAGTTCGAGAAACTTGCCCGTGAAGACTTCCAGCGATCGCTACTGCTGTTGCCGGACGACACTCTACTCCCGATGTTCAAGAGGAGCACGCCGGATAARCCGGACGCGTACGTGCAGGGAGTTATCGACTACATGCGGCGTGAAGCCGAGAGCGACCCCATAGCACTGCTCCAGGTTCTAGGAACACGCAACCGGCTTAGTCAGGCGATGGTTACCAAGAGCGTGACCTTGGAGGTAGCGATTTTCATCGCACAGGCCACCGGGGCAGTCCCGGTCACGGACGTCAAATCACTGTGGAACTAACTTCATGATCACACTCGCGCAGCGCAGGGCGGGGGCAGCGCACCGACCAATCTTTGCGGATTACGAGCGCCAGTAGTTCTCAATCCCTTCAATGGACTCGTCCTCGCCGAATCCATCGCCGCAGTGGAGGTGCGAGCGGCCTTGCGTCGGGCGCTTGAGACCTTGGGGTTGCGTTCAAAAGACAAGGCTCTGAAGGACTTTAAAGCCCTCGGTGCGCGTCTGGACCGCCTGACGGATGAGGCGGGTCATCTGAGCAGTTCAGACGCTTCAGTTGCGCAGCTGCTCACTCCTTCTACGCCGACGGCCGGGTTCGAGTTGCCGGCGGCGCAGCGGCTTGTGGTGGGTTTTGGCCGAGGCGAGCCCCCCATCTTTCTAGGCTTGGCACTGCTCAGGACAACCCTGCGCGACACCGCAAGCGACGCAAGCGACGCAAGCTAAAGGCTACACATCCGCGCGTTCTCACCGCCGCATGATGTGCTGGCCCAGCAGCGCCTCGCGCGCCGCACCTAAGGAACGCAGGCCACGAGGGCAGGGCGCGTGACAACAGGGTTACGCATGCAGCGCTTGCTGTTGGCAAGTTTGAGGCGGCGCTGGGCCGACGGCGCCGGCGCCGCGGGTGCATCCAACGCCAGTAACTGTGCCAAGACCTTACGGAAGAAGGCTCTTGGCGCAAGCCTCCTCCAAGTATTCAGCGAGGCGCGGTAGTTGCACCGCCCCAGGCGCCTCGCGCAACCACATGGGCATGGCAGTTTGTTGGCAACGCGCTTTCGCTTGGTCAGCGCCAGCAGTGCCGCCCGCACCGCGGGACCGGTATGCAGGCCGAGCAGGTGCTGATAGTCGTCGTAAAGGCCGCGGGCGCCATGCTCCAGCTCCTCGAACGGGTAGCCGGCGTAGCCCCGTTGCCGCCAAGATGCGGCGTATAGGAATGGGATCACGCACTGATCGACGTAGGCGAGCAGGGTCGGTGAAGGACCGAGCTTGAGCTGCAGCTGCAGCGGCGACCCTAGGCAGAGGTTGCCGGCGCTGTTGACGTGGTTGTCCGGCGTGCGCGGGACACGTTGACCCTCCTCGTACACATTCGGCAACGTCTCTGTCGAAAACAGAGGCACCTCCAGGCGTACCTGGTATGTGTCGGTGATGGCGGGGCGACCCGGCGGCACCCAACTGAAGTCGAGGACGCCGCCGACGATCACGACGTCGGCACGGCGGCTCGGCCGTCGGCGCAACCGCGGCCACGCCGTCAACAGTTCGTCGACGTGGGACTGCAAGAATTGCATCACTCGCGCCAGGGGCGCGCCGGCGCGGAGTCGACGTGCACCTGCCGGACCACCGCCGGCGCGGCGACGACACCGGCCAGGCCACGGAATGCGTCCTGCGACAGCTTCAGTCCGAAGTGGTCTTCCGCCATCTCGACGAGACGTCCGGCGTGCGGACTGTCTAGGAACGCGGCGAAGTCGCGGTTGGCGGCTTCGACCCACTCGTGGAAGTGGCGCTTTAGCTCGAGTTCGAGGCAGTCCTGGCGGTGCCAGCGATCGGCAAAGTTCTCCTGCGGGTTGATCGGGTTGCGGATCTCGTCGGCGCCTGAAAGCCTGAACTCGTCAAGCTCCAGCAGGACCCGGCGCAAGGTCTGGGTCAGCGATTCGCCATGAACGTACACCTGGCCGGCGATAGTGGTGACCAGGATCGAGGCCGGCTTGACGTCCGGATCGCTGGCGAAGCGAATGTCGCGGTGCCGCTTCAGCAGTTGCACGACCTGCTGCAACGCTGTCTTGCTGCGGTAGACCGGGACCGGGTCGATCTGGGCCTCGGCAAGTACACCGCGTTGTTCGGGCGCCCGCATGCGCGACAGGAACCATTGCAGGTAGCCACCGGGGTTGCTCGACGGCCAATCACGGCTGCGCGTGCGGTAGGCGCGATGCTGCTGGTCGGTGATCCAAAGCGCCTTGCGGGCGATGTCCTGGGCCAGCGCCGCCGGGACGCCATGCAGTTCCATTTGCTCGCGCAGGTAGCGGCGGCGGTCGTCATCGGCCCGGATACCGGGAACCACGTCCAGGTGGAACGGGAGCTCCTTATCCTTGTAGCGCAGGCGCCAGCAGCGGTTCTTCGGCTGCAGCGGCCGGTCGATCTGGCGGGCATGGCGGTACGCCGCCAGCTCGCCCCCGACCAAGTCCTTCAGGTCCTGCTGGGAATGCGTATCGCGTGACACGCCCTCTCGAAGCTTACAGGTGAAGTCCAAATCGTACTCGTCGTCGTCGTTGATCGGCCGGATCGCGGTACCGAGTGCGAAAGACCCCTGCACGAAGACATGGGCGTCGTGTCGGGCCAACGTGGATTCAGGGCGCGCGATCCACCGCCCGAGATCCTTGTAGCGGCTTTCTGCCCGCTCGTAGGCATGAGCGGGCAGATCGATGTCCTTGAGCAGGACTTCTAGGCGCGAGTTCGGGGCACGGCTGTCCATCACAATCACCTCAGCGTTCGATCAGGGGCAGGGAAAGGGCCGGATGAAAGGCACCGTGGCCTTTGTCCGCGTCGTACACATGGAAGGGGAAACTGACCTTTGGCTTGACCGCGATACCGAAGGCCATCGCAAGCGAGGCCGGCATCGCAGGAAACACATGGATCGGCGCGGTCTTCGGCAACTGGGTTTCCAGTTGCGCCACCACGCTAGCGACCTTGGCGCGAAACGCATCGATCGTCGCGGGCCCTTGGACGAGATCGAGCCGCGGTCGGTCGACGGTGACGTGAATCACCGAGGGTTGATCGTGGTTGAGGGCAGTGCAGATGCGCTCGGGTTCGATCACGCCGGACAGCGAGAACACTAGGGCAACCGGACCATCCCAGTGCGTCGGCCATTTGATGTCGAAGACACAGGCCGGTGCATCCTTGTCGGGGAACTGCCAGCTCTGCGCGTGGCGGTCCCACTGGAACGGGTACAGCTCACTGGAGTGGCCGAGCGCGAATCCCATCACCATCAGCGCCGGCATGTCGGCAAGACCGAACAAGGCAATTGCGCGATCGGATTCAGGGCGCGCTTGCAGCATTCGCACCTTCTGGCGGATGGCAGTCAATACGTGCAGCCAGTACTCCGCACTCTGCGGCTCGTAGCCACTGGCATCAACGTCGACCTCGACCGGCCGTTCGGTCAATACCAGCCCGCGCTGCACCGCGGCCTTCAGGGCGCTGGCCGCATCCCCGGCCATGATCTGGCGCCCGATAACCCCACGAAAGTGCAGCCCGAGCACCTTGCGGCCATGGCTGTGCTGGCCGGCGACGCGCACCGCGGCCTCGTGCTGTTGTTTCCACTGCGCCAGCAGGGCTTCGGGGTAGTGATCTTCCCAACCAGGCTTATCGACCACGGCGTGGTGTGTGGGGCAGAACAGAATCAGGTTGCCGGGATCGTCCGACAGCGGGTGAGAGCGCCGCGCATCGCCTCGCGGCCCGTCGGCACTGGCGGCAACGTTGTGGGCGAGCTCACCGAACCCGCTCGGCGTCAGGTAGAGGGGGTCCTGATACAGCACCGCGCCGCAGCCCGGCCACGCGCATACGCCGGCACCGCGGGCCCACACCTCTCGTTGCGTCGCCGGTGAGACCGCCTTGCCGCGCGTCGATTTGCCCGCCGCCTTGCCCATCTGTCATCCCCCAGAAGGTGGTTGAGTGTCCCATCGTGCTCGCCCGATGTCGCACACGCTGCGACAAAACCCCAAGGACTAGACACTGAATGCGACGCTTACCCCTCCATCTTGTGGCGCGTGACACTGTTTCAAGGGGTGCTGCTTGACTGATCCCCATCACTCGAGGTAAGACCGCCGTCCAACAGGCGCGCCGCCGGATTGTCGGCCGCGGCACCAGCCTGGAAATACCCCACCACACTCGACACCGAGCGGTGCTCGGTCAGCTGCATAATCGCCGGCAGGGCCACCCCTTGGCGGCTGGCCTCGGTCACGAACCCCGACCGTAGGCTGTGCCCACCAAAATCCCCCTCCAGCCCGGCCAGCCGCGCCCGCCGCTGCACGATCTCACCTACGGCGGCCGGGGACAGGGCAGGGCCGACCCGCTGTTTCCACAGCCGCCGGAAGATTGCCCCCTCGGTGAGGCCTGAGGCATCCAACCACTCCTCAAGGGCGAGGGCGGCCCGATCGAGCACCGGCTTATTCGGCGTCGAGGTGGCCTTAACCCCGGCCTGCTGGGTCTTACTGTGCTCCAGCCGGTAGATATAGCCCGCCTCGCCAATCCGGCGCAGGTCGCGCAGGTCGGCAGCGGCGATCTCGCTGCGCCGGCGGCCGCCGCTGGCAAATCCGAAGCAGAGTAGGGCGCGATCGCGCAGACCTTCTAGGCTATCGTCACAGGTGGCCAACATGGCCTCCAGCTCGGCCAGGGTGATTGCGGTCTTCTTGCGTGGTCGCTCGCCGCGCTTGACCGCGGCCCGCGCCGCTCGACTGAGTACGGTGCGGATTGCCGGCTGCTCGCAGGGATTGGCCACTTGCTTCAAGCGGTGCGCGGTGGACAGCACGGCAACGCGATGGCGCACGGTCGCCAAGGTCCACGGGCCGACCTTAGCCTTAAGGCCAGCGGCCACCAAGGCCTGGTCGAGGGCTGGTGGAAGTTCCCAGGCCAATTCGCCGTCGGTCGAGCGGCGCTGTACGTGATCAACTACGAACTGGAGCACGATGGACTCGGGCACCGGCAAGGCCAATTCAATGCCGTAGCGCGCCGTATGCCAGCCGGCCCAGTAGCGCAGGGCGCTGGTGTAGCTGCGAGTGGTGTTCTCGGCTGCGGCTTCGGCCAGCAGCTCGCGGACCGCATCGGCAGCCTGTTGGGCCAGCTGTTCGGGCAGGACCAGGCTGGTGGCCGTCGCGGCAAGTACGGGAATTGTAGAAATATCTTTCATACTATGTAATGTACGCTACGCTTAGACGACCATACCCACGATAATCATCACTTATCGTGAGTACACTACCAGCAGAGCAGGGCGCCAGTACAGGAGACTTCGCATGGCCCGCGGCATCACTGAGTCTGACGTCCATACCGCCGCCGACGAGCTGGTGGCCAAGGGCGAGCGCCCGACCGTCGAGCGGATCCGGGCTCACCTGGGGACAGGCTCACCGAACACCGTGACCCGCTGGCTGGAGACGTGGTGGAACCGACTTGGTACGCGCCTGCAGCGAGCGCGTCCGGAACTGGAAGATGCGCCAGCAGTGTTGGCAGAACTCGCCGGGCAATGGTGGGAGCTGGCGCTGAAGCATGCCCAGGAGGCCGCCCATCGAGAGCTTGCAGAGGCTAAGCAGTCGTTGGCCGCCCAGCGTGATGCACTGGAGGTCAAATCACGGCTTGTAGATGGCGAGCTGACGCAAATGCGTTCAGAGCGCGACGCTGCACTTACTGGAGAGAGAATTGCAGCTACGCAAGCTACAGAGCTTCAGCAGCTAGTTGGTCAACTCCGCCTGCAGATATCTGAACTCGCAGAACAACGGGGCCTCGAACTTCGAAGAGCCGATCGGAGTGAAGCAGCGAGACATCAGCTCGATACCCGCCTCCATGAGGCACTGGAAACGGCGAAATCTGAGCGAGAAGACTGGGCCGAGTACGTCAGATCTGTCGAGAATCGGGCGCTGAGCGATGTCGACCGCGCGCGCCAAGAGGTGAGGGAGCTTCAGGCGCAGCTGAGCAAAGCAACCGAACAACATAGAGCCCTTGAGAACCAGCTGCGCCAAGATATCCAAGCCGCCCAATCAGCGGCAACCAAGGCAGGTCAATCTGCCGATATTCTGCGCGGCAGATGTGATGCGCTCGAAGGGCAATTGACAGGACTTCGGGATTTGCCGGCCCAGTTGGAAGTGGCGCTCAAGCGATCCAAGGAAGCTGGCATCGCTGCTGATGCCAGACCGAAACGCAAGCGGTCGAAACAGACTAACCGGGGGTCGTAGTCACAACCGCTGATCGAACATCTCAGTTGACATCAGCGCGAGTTGACTAGACTACCGCCTTCATCGGCTACCGCGGCCAGAGCGACTAGGCCGTCTATCGAAACCACCTGAGCGGTCACCCAGCCGCTTGTTCTGACGATACGCCACAAAAATTGCGGCAAGGGTCGCCGTCACCGCCGAGAACATGACGAGAGCGGCAAAGAGAGTCATCTGCTGAAAAGTGGACAGGGATGCTAGGTAGCTCATCGAACGCCTCTAACCAGAATACCGAAACGGAAATCAGCGCACGCGATCGCGGAACTCGATGTTCGCCATAGACGCAAGCATAACTCTAAGACGGCAACGGTTCGCACCCCGACATATCCGAACATCATCGAAAGCAGGCGCTATGTGCGGGCAACATGGCTGCATTCTGCGGGCACCATGGCTACATTGCAGGTAGAACACAGTCGTTCCGGCAACCGCCGAAGCAGCATCGGCCAGCAACTTATATGCTGCGCTACAGCTTGCTAACGAGCAGCTGGGGGCGTATGTGGGCAGCATGACTACATTGTGCGGGCCCGATGGCGACATTGGAGCTAGAGCGCCGTCGCTGCGGCGACCACCAAAGCTTGGCCCAATTTTGGAGCGAGGTTCCGAGGCGGAACGGCCGAGCTAGGCTCGCAACCAGGGCAGGTTGTCCGCGGCAACCAGAGGCGACAGGCGCTCGCCGCCGTACAAGTAACACTTTTACATGGCGCTGGGTAACAGATTTACCTGCTTCGTCACCGGCGGCAGTTCCCAGGCCAATTCGCCGTCAGCCGACCGGCGCTTACGGCATTTCGCATAATGTATATTATGTTCAAAGCAGACCGGACATCGACTCCGCTACCGAGCCCGGCCAATGGCACCCCGGACATCACCCGGGCCCCAACCCAGCCGTAGCTTCTCTGTCCCCCCTGGTCGCCGGCGCCCCACAAGGGGCAACCCGGCATGTCCTGGCAGCACACGCCCACACGAGCAGTCGCAAGGTCCAGTCTCCACTAGTCAGGCGTACCTCACCGGACCAACGTTCAATTCTGAGGGAACCCAAGCCCTCAGCCCTGCAGAATTCAACGCCGGCGGACCCGCGACCACCGTGACGCGTCACGTTAATTGCGCCCGCCAACCCGTCAATCGCGCCGCTCTGGAACGTCTCGTGATTGGACCCGTCCTTGACCGGAGCGTGGACGCTGGCATCTCGCCAGCGGAGCACGCACTCAACTTGAGCAGTGCACGCGGTCCGCGCGCTCATTGCAGACGCGATTCAAAAATCATCAGACGCAACAGGCTACTTCGCTGCACCCGCGCTGTGCAGATCCCGACACAAACCTCCAACTTTTCCTACTTCCACTCTAGGAAAAATCTCAAAAATCGAATGTTTTCGATGCTCGACGCGACAGCGGCGCCAGAATGAGTGCCACGCCACTGGGCGCTGACAACACTCCTGCGCATGAACGGATTCCCTGCACCGCGCCGGCTTCGCCTGGCCCTGCTTGATGACCATGACGTCGTCCGCCGCGGCACGGCCTTCCACCTGGGCAACGACAGCCGCTTCGAGATCATCGCCAGCCACAGTGACAGCCAGGCGTTCGTGCAGGCGCTGCAGCAGCGTCATGCCGATGTGGCCATCATCGACATCACCCTGGCGCCCGGTGATATCAGCGGCACCGAGCTCGTCGAGCACCTGCGGCAGGCATTGCCGAGGGTAACGCTGCTGGGTTTTGCCGGACAGACCTCGGTGGCGATCATCAACCACCTGTTGGATGCCGGAATCAGCGGCTTTGTCGGCAAATCCGAGCCGTTGATTGAACTGTCCGACGCGGTCGTACGCGTGTCCCAAGGGCTCTGCCGCATTCCGCCGTCGTGCAAGCTGCTGACGCCCTGCGATGCGCTGAGCCGCAACGAGCGCGAGGTCATCCGGCTGGTCCTGGATGGGCTGACCGTCTCGGAGATTGCCTTGCATCGCCACCGCAGCATCAAGACCGTCAGCACGCAGAAGATTGCCGCGCTGCGCAAGCTGGGGTTGCGCAATGACGCGGAGATCTTCGCGATACGGCAGCAGTTGGAGGCACTGTGACCGCGCTGTTCAAGCGTGGCCGCAGGCTCATGCTGCTGGCGCTGTTCACCCTGCTTCCCTGTACGTCCGCGGGCGACATCCAGCACGGAAAATGGACAGCGGGGCGCGTGGTCCGGGTGGCCGCGGCCCCCACGCTGCACCCTGTGCCCGAAGATGCTGCCGACCCCGAGGTGCTGCAGACGCTGGCGCATGGCTATGCCGCGCTCGTGGCCCGCCATTCCGGCCTGACCTTCGTCGAAGTCCCTTTTTCCAGCACCCTCGCCGCGATGACCGCCGTCTGTGAGGGGCGGGCCGATCTTGTGCTGGCGATGGGTGCTGACGATGGGGCACGCCTGCCCTGCCCCAGCCTGGCGCCCTCGCGCAGTTTTCCTGGCGGTGCCAGCGTGCTTGCCGGCCGCATTGGCGAGCGCTTGCCGCAGCGGGCTGCCGATCTCGGCACGCTGCGCATCGCTGCTGTTGAAGGAGGCCCCTACCCTGTGTGGCTCGCACAGCATCACCCTGCAGTGCCTGTGCTGCCGCACCCCAGCATGCGGGCGGCATTGGCTGCCGTGGATGCCGGCATTGCCGACGCTGCGATCGGGCTGGAATCCACTGCAGGTGCGATAGCACGACGTCACTTCTCCCACAGCCTGCGGTTGCAGACAGTGGATGCCGATCTTTCGACCCAGCTGCATCTGCTTGCCCGGCGCGAAGACCAGGCGCTGCTGGATCGTATCGAGGCGGCATTGGATGACATCACCATCGAAGAGCATGCCCAGTTGCTGCAGCGCTGGGCACGGCAGACGCTGCCGGCCGCGCTCGGCCAGAAGGTGCGCGAAGGCCTCGATGGCACCGTAGTCTGGCTGTTGCCAGCCGCAGCCCTGCTGCTGGCATTCCCCTTGCTGGCTGCACGCAGGCTGCGCCAGCAGCAGGGTCTTGATCAGAAGCAGGCGCAGATGACGGGCATGATCAGCCATGAGGTGCGCAATTCCGCCCAGGCCGTCATGGCGTCGATCGACCTGCTGGGCCAGGCGCCACTGCCAGCCGGGCAACGCGAACTGGTCGCCGCTGCGGCCACCGCCAGCCAGACATTGCGCGGATTGCTCAACCGCACGCTGGACTTCTCCCGCCTGGCCAGCGGCACGTTCCGGCCAAAGCGGGTGCCCTGCAACGTCCCTGCGATCTGCACGCAGGCGCTGCAGGCCATTACGCCCCTCGCGCAGAAGAAGGCGCTCAGCCTGCAGCTCTGCGCACCGCAGGCGCCGTTCCCGATGCTGGCAACGGACCCGGACTGCCTGCGCCAGCTGCTCGACAACCTGCTCGGCAATGCCGTCAAGTTCACCGACGTAGGCGGCGTTGAACTGCGCCTGCAGCTGGATGCGCCCACGAAGAACGCATCACTGTTGATAGAGGTCATCGACAGTGGCATCGGCATCGCGCCAGCGCAGATGAGCGCCCTGTTCGAGCCCTTCCGGCAGGCCGATGCAGGCAGGCAGCGCGGTGGCAGCGGCCTGGGCCTTTCCATCTGTCGCACGTTGGCCGAGGCCATGGGCGGCACCCTGGATGTCCATAGTGTGCACGGCCGTGGCAGCCGCTTCATTCTTCGCCTGCCCGTGCAGCAGGTGCAGGAAGATGCACCGGCTACTGCCGCTGCGTCCGCCCTGCCCCGGCTGGCCGGCACGCGCATCCTGCTGGTGGAGGATCACGCGCTGACCCGGCAGGTCATTGCCGCCCAGCTGCGGCGCTGGGGCGCGACGGTGCAGGAGGCTGCCAATGCCGAAGATGCCTTGGCGGCCCAGATGCAGGCGCCCTGCCCGCTGGTGATGCTGGACATCGGTCTGCCGGGAATGGATGGCTACGCGCTGGCCCGGCAATTGCGGCTGCATGAGGCAGAAGGCGCGCCGCGCGCCCGGCTGATCGCGCTTTCCGCTTTCACTGGCGACGATCACACGCTGCGCTGCCAGGTTGCCGGCATCGACGCGGTATTGCTCAAGCCGTTGCAGGCCGATGCGCTGCTGCAGGCGCTGGACCAGCCTGTGCCCGGCCGTGCCTTCGAAAGCACTGCCCGCGAACTGCTGGCCGCCTACGAAGAAGATATCGATCGCGAGCTGCAATGCCTGCACGAAGCGATCGTTCGTTGCGATGCCGCGCAGCTGCGCCATCATGCGCATCGCCTGCAGGGCGTGCTGCAGATGCTCAACGGGGGCGGCATGGATGCACGCGCCGGCGAGCTATGGGAGCTGGGCGATCGCGTGCCGCCCGGCTGGGACGATGCGCGCCAGCTGCTGGCCGAGCTGCAGTCGTGGCGCGGCTCCCGGGCTGTGGGAACCGCGCCGTCGCCCTGAATCAGGCGGCGTTGCGACCTGCCTGGCGGCGGGTCAGGTCGTTGAAGCGACCCAGCGACATCAGGTGCTGGTGGATGAGCGCCAACCAGCCGTTGCGGTGCCATTCGATGACGGTCGCATCCGGCAGCGCAATGAACTTCTCGACGTCGACCACGAAGAAGCCATTGAGGTTGAACTCGCGACCATCGGGCAGGCGCACGGTTGCATTGCGCTCGACCAGCAGGCCGTTGTCGACCAGTGCCTTGGAGAAGGCCTGGGTCTGTTCGTGCTCGCGGGTGAACTGGCCGCAGAACTCAAGCGCCTGCTGCACCATCTCGGTGGCCTTGCCATCGACGAACAGCGGCTGGCCTTCTTCGCCGCCACGGACGATGCGCGGGCTGTCTTCGTCGATGCCGAGCAGGAAGTCATTGTCCGCGCCGGTGTCGATGAAGATGAAGGGATGGCGGCGCAGGTAGGCCGGGATGTAGGTCTCGTCGTCCCACAGGCCATCGGTGATGAACAGGTTGTCGGTGGTCACGCCCACGGCGGCCATCGGCACCGCGCTCGGGCCTGCGAACAGGATCGGGAAGTGGTGCAGCGCCAGCGAGAATTCGCCCAGCACCAGCGGGATGGAGTTACTGCTGGCAGCGAACTCGAGCTTGCCCGGCAGGATGCGCAGATCGGCGTGCAGGTCTGCCTGCAGCGGCACCGGGCGGGTGTAGAACAGGGGCGCGCTGCTCGGCGCAGCTTCGGTGGTGGTGTCGCTGGTGGTGGTCATCGTGGAAACCGTGTCGATCATGCGCGCCTGCCATCCCGGGCGCGCCAGCGGGAACAACCTGAATCCCGCATTATCAACAAGGCAGGTGACAACGGCCACCCCGCCGCCGACTTATTTCAACTGCAACGGGTAGCGCTGCCACAGTACGTGGACCAGGAAGCCGGCCAGTTCGGTGTCGCGCGCACTGACCGCTGCGCGGATCTTGTCCAGCAGGACCATGTCGCTGCAATGCCGCACATCGGCGTGGTTGGCCTGGCCAGCGCGCCGCGCCCGATAGCGTGCAGCCCGCTGTGCGTCGCTCATTGCGTACCCGAACTTGGGCGGCCGACCGCGTTTGCGCGGCAGGGTCAGCTCCAGGGTTCCGGGATCATTGTCATCACGCATGGGCAGGGTGCGGGCGGCGGCAAGCAACGGGGGGTGCGCAATTTATCGTGAGGCATCACTTTAATCCAGCTTTTTCTGCAGTTTTGTTGCAATGCAATGCAGGCACGTGGCGCACGGATGGCACCCATCCACGCATGACGTGGGAAGTAGATCCACGCCATGCGTGGATGACCCCCTCGCTAATACAAAAAAAGGGAGCCCGCGAACGGGCTCCCTGCATCCACCTTACGCTGCACGCACCGGCTCGTAGCCATGCAGGTGCGATTCGCTGCTGGCCCGTCCCTGGCTCAGCGAACGCAGCGAGGTCGTATACCCGACCAGCTGCGCCAGCGGCGCGAATCCGCTGACTTCGGCGCGACCGTCCTGGTCGTCGATGCGGGCAACGCGTCCATGGCGGCGATTCAGATCACCCACCACGTCCCCCACCGAGGCCGACGGCGAATGCACCGTCACCGCCATCACCGGCTCCAGCAGCTGCGTACCGCTGGCCGCCAACGCGGCCTTGATGCCCTCGCTGCCGGCCCGATGGAACGCCATCTCCGACGAATCCTTCGCGTGGGTCTGGCCATCCACCAGGCTGACTTCGATGCCGACTACCGGATGGCCCTGCGGGCCTTCCGACAGCGCGGCACGAACGCCCTTCTCCACCGCAGCGATGAAGTTGCGCGGCACCACGCCACCGACGATGCGGTCATTGAACACGACCTCGCCGTCGTCGCGCGGCACTACATCCAGCACCACGTGCGCGAACTGGCCCTGGCCACCGGTCTGCTTGACCAGGCGGCCCACGACGCCTTCCACGGCACGCTGCGGCGTTTCCTGGTAAGCCACGCGCGGCGCGCCAATGCCGATGTCCAACTTCCATTCGCTGCGCAGCCGCTCGACCATCACCTCCAGGTGCAGCTCGCCCATGCCCCAGGCCAGGGTTTCACCGGTCTCGCGATCGGTTTCCACCCGGAACGAGGGATCTTCCTGGGCCAGGCTTGCCAGGCCCTGCGCCAGCCGGATCAGGTCGGCCGCACGTGCCGGCTCCAACCGCCAGGCCAGTACCGGGGCCTGTGCCTGGATGCTCTCCAGGCGCAGCGGCTGCCCTCGCCCGCTCAGCGTTTCACCGCTGACCGCATCCTTCCAACCCAGCACCGCCACGATGTCGCCGGCCACGGCCTGCCCGATGTCCTGGGTCTGGTCGGCCTGCACGCGCACCAGCCGGCTGATGCGACGCCCTTGCGGGTGCTGCGAGCTGGCCACGTTGTCGCCGACCTTCAAGGTACCCGAGTACAGCCGCACGAAGCTCAACGCACCGTGCTGCTGGTGGGTGATCTTGAACAGCAGGCCAGCCAACGGACCGTCCGGGTCCGGCGGCAGCAGGACGTCGCCGCCCTCGCCTTCGGCAGTGACCGCAGGACGATCCAGCGGCGACGGCAGGTAATCGACCACCGCATCCAGCAGCGTTTCGATGCCCTTGTCCTTGAAGGCAGCACCCGCCAGCACCGGTACGCCGGCGCCCGCCAGCGTCGCGCGACGGATCGCTGCGCGCAGCGTCGCCGCGTCGATGTCACGGCCTTCCAGCCATGCCGTTGCCAGCACATCATCATGGTCGGCCACGGCTTCGACCAGCGCATTGCGCTGCGGTTGCCACTGCGCGCGCTCGGCTTCGCTCCATGCCGTCACCGTCGCCGCGGCCGCGTCCTGCCACTGCAGCACGCGGCCATCGACCAGGTCGACCCAGCCGTGGAAGTCGCCCTCACTGCCCAACGGCACGCCCAGCGCCCACGGTCGCGCGCGCAGCTTGTCCTGCAGCTGCTCCAGCACGCGCTCGAAAGAAGCGCCGATGCGATCCATCTTGTTGACGAACGCAATCAACGGCACGCCATGCCGGCGCGCCTGGCGCCACACGGTTTCCGATTGCGGCTGCACGCCGTCCACGGCCGAAAACACGGCCACGGCACCGTCGAGCACGCGCAGCGAGCGCTCGACCTCGATGGCGAAGTCGATGTGGCCGGGCGTGTCGATCAGGGTCAGCTGGTGCAGCGGCAGATCGCGTGGCGCCCACTGTGCGTGCACGGCGGCCGCACCGATGGTGATGCCACGTTCGCGCTCGATCGCCGAGAAGTCGGTGGTCGCGTTGCCGTCATGCACTTCGCCGACGCGGTGGATCTCGCCGGTCTTCCACAGAAGGCGTTCGGTAAGGGTGGTTTTGCCAGCGTCGATGTGGGCAATGATGCCGAGGTTGCGAAGACGCGACAGAGTCTGGGTGTTGGTGTTCATGAGAAAGGTTCCTGCTGGGCCAACTTCGGGGGCCGCACACGCCGGTTGGCAACGGCGTGTGCGGCTAGCGTTCGGTCTCGGCGATCTGGTGCATGGCACGTTCTCCTTGCGGTGGAGCGGGTTGAGGGATGGGGGGTGGAAACGAAAAGAGCGCCCCGGAGGGCGCTCTGTGGATGGTCCAGCGAAGGCCGCGATCAGCGGCCTCGTAGGGCTCCAGGCAGACACGCCCGTTCCGCGCTTGCGCGGGTCAGGGTGAAAAACTTCAGGAGCGGCATCCGGTTCATGCAGCGCATTCTAGACCTGTCAATCTGGCGCGCAAGTGAATATTGCGCGCATGGATGGAACGATGAGGCGCAACGGGGCAGCAATCACCCAGGAACGATCATTCGCACCCATTGATCCGCCGCGCCTCACCCACCGTCGCGGCGTGATCCCCCGTCACCGACACCCAGTCCTTCAGCGGGAAGGCGGCATTGATCTCGCCTCGACGGGGCGTGTCGTGGATGGTCACTTCAGTCCAGGCGCCCACCGCACCCAGCTCGCTCAGGCGGGCAGCCTGGTCGTCATCGGTGCTGAAGGTGTCGCCCGGCTTGGACGGCTTTGCGTTGTTCACCGTGGCGGTCTTCAGTGCGCGCACGCGTAGCGCACCATTGGGCATGCGCTGGCTGATCACGTCGTAACGCTCAACGCCGTAGGCCCACGACCGCTCGGCCTGGCGGCGCACTTCACTGCCGTCATCGGCCACCTCGATCTTGCCATCCACCAGTCCACTGATCGAAGCGAGGCTGCCGTAGCCGGCCATCATCGCTTCGTAGCCGATCATCTGCCGCTTCTCCAGCGGCAGTTCGCTGGCCGCAGGCTTCATGCCCGGCAGCTTCAGATACGCCGACTTCTTGCAGAGCAGCAGCACGCTTTGATTGCCCCAGGCCATCAGCATCGCGCCACCGGTGTAGTAGTGCGTGGTGAAAAGATCGGAGGCGGCGCCGGCGCCCTTCGCATGGCGGATTTCGATCGAGGTCGCCTGGTCAGCCACCTTGTCCAGCACAACCGTGCGGACGGGAGCGGCGTGCGCCGTGCACGATGCAGCAATGATCGAAGCCAGCAGTGTCGCGCGCGGGAGGATGTAGTTCATGGGGGTCATTCCGTTGAGAAAAACGAACCGACAATGATACGTCGCGCTGCGCAAGGAAGCTTTACTGCATCAGGTCACCACAACCAATGGCACACCGCGTCGCGGATGCTGCAGCACCACCACGTCCTGCTGGTAGACACGCTGCAGGTTGCCCTCGGTCAGCACGTGCGAAGGCGTGCCGTCAGCGGCCACCCTGCCCTGCTCCAGCAATACGATGCGATCGGAGTATCCGGCCGCCAGGTTGAGGTCATGCAGCACCACGATCACGCACGCACCGGCTTCGGCGCAGGCCCGTACGCTGCGCAGGGTGCGCTCCTGGTGGCGCAGATCCAAGGCAGCCGTAGGCTCATCCAGCAGCAGCAACGGCGTGTCCTGTGCCAGCACGCGCGCGAACGTGGTGCGCGCCGATTCGCCGCCGGACAACTGCTGCACTTCGCGCAGGCGCAGCGCCTGCAGTTCGGCAGCATTGATCGCCCGCTCCACCTGGGCCTCATCCGCCTGCGGATCCGGCGGGTGCGGCAGGCGCCCCATCGCCACCACTTCCTCCACGCTGAAGGCGAAGCGCACGCCGTGCTCCTGCGGCATCACCGCACGTTCGCGCGCAAGCGGTCCGGCCCTGTAGTCGCGCAGCGGACGTCCATGCAGCTGCACATCGCCACCGTCGGCACGCAGATCGCCAGCCGCCACCCCCAGCAGGGTCGACTTGCCGGCACCGTTGGGCCCCACCAGCGCCGTCACCGTGCCCGGCTCGAATGCGAGGGTGATGCCATGCAGGATCTCGCGCTGCTGGCGACGCACCACCACGTCGCGCAGTTGCAGGA
This sequence comes from Stenotrophomonas sp. 10L48, assembly GCF_056395105.1. Lineage (NCBI taxonomy): Bacteria > Pseudomonadati > Pseudomonadota > Gammaproteobacteria > Lysobacterales > Lysobacteraceae > Stenotrophomonas > Stenotrophomonas sp. 10L48. The sequence continues at coordinate 443,297 of NZ_JBFTIX010000002.1, forward strand.
AGGCGCTCATGCCGCCGCCTTGCGGCGCTGCTGCAGCACCAGCCAGAGGAAGAACGGCGCGCCCAGCGCGGCGGAGAACAGGCCCAGCGGAATCTCGGCAGGCGGGTCCAGGGTGCGCGCCGCAGTGTCGGCCACCACGATCAGCAGTGCACCCAGTAGACCCGACAACGGCAGCAGCCAGCGGTGGCCAGGGCCAACCAGCAGGCGCGCCACGTGCGGCACCACCAGGCCGACGAAACTGATCGAGCCGGCGAACGCTACCGCCGCGCCGACCAGCAGCGCACTGAAGGCCACCAGCAGGCGCCGTGTACGCGCCACGTCCAGCCCCAGATGCTGTGCCTGGCGCTCGCCGAGCGCCAGCATGTCCAGCGGCGTGGCCAAGCGATGCAGTGCGAACGCGCCGATGGCGAACAGCGGCAGCACCGCCACCACGTCGGCCCAGTTCGCGCGCGCCAGCGAGCCCATCTGCCAGAACACCAGTGATTGCAGCTCGCTTTCGTTGGCGATGTAGGTCAGGAAGCCGATCAGTGCCGAACAGAACGCGGCCATCGCAATGCCCACCAGCAACAGCGTGGCATTGCCACTGCCCTTGCCCGGCCGCGCCAGCGCGTAGGTCAGCCCGATCGCGGCGGCACCGCCGCCGAAGGCCGCCACCGGCACCAGCCAGCCGGCTGCACCCGCAGCGCCCAGCACGATCGCCGCCACGGCACCCAGCGCGGCGCCCTGGCTGACACCGACGATGCCCGGATCGGCCAGCGGATTGCCGAACAGTCCCTGCAGGCTGGCACCGGCCATCGCCAGCGCCGCGCCGACCATCGCCCCCAGCAATGCACGCGGAATGCGCAGCTGCCAGACCACGGCCAGGTCACGGCTGCTGACCGATTGCGGATCCAGCAGGCCCAGCTTCACCGCCAGCGCCTGCATCACTTCCAGCGGTGGCAAGCGCAGCGGCCCCACGGCGAACGACGCCAGCACCGCGCCCAGCAGCGCGAGCAGCGCAATCAACAACATCGTCCGCCCGCGACGGCGGCGTCGATCCGCAGGGCTCATGCCTTCGGCAGCGCCGCCAGCGCCTGCGCCAGGGCCAATGCACCCGCACCGGAACCGATGCTGGCGTACTTCAGCTGCGCATCCGGCATCACCCAGACCCGGTTGGCCTGTCCGGCCGGGGTCTGCTTCAGCGTCGGGTACGCCTTCCACAGGCCTTCAGCGCCACCGAACAGCTGCAGGTCGTGCTCGGTCACCAGGATCACGTCCGGTGCCGCCGCGACCACGCCTTCGTTGCTCAGCTGCGAATAGTTGGCCACGCCGGCCTCGGTGCCGATGTTCAGGCCGCCGGCCAGGGCGATCAGCTTGGCCGATGCGCTGTCGGCACCGGCCACGGTGGGCGAGCCGCCCGCTCCCGTCGCCGACACATGGATCACCCGCGGCGCATGCGCCAGGCCCTTGCCGATCGCGGCGGCCTCATCCAGCTGGCGCTGCACCTGCGTGGCCAGGGTCTGCCCTGCGTCGGCCACGCCGAGCACGGCGGCGATCTTGCGCACCTTGTCCGGCGCCGGCTGCAGGTCATCGATCACCACTGCAGGCTCGCCCACTTCGCGCAGCTTCTTTGCCAGTTCGGTGTGGCGACGCAGGCTGTTGCCGATGAACAGCGACCCCTGCAGGCTGAGAACCCCCTCCACGCCGGTCGTGCGGTTGAACAGGAACTGGTGCGGTGCGGCCAGGCCTGCCTCGGTGGTGGTGTTGGTCGGCGCGGCGAACACCTGCTTGCCCAGGCCCAGCGCCTCGATCACCGCGATGATGTCGTCACCGCCGGCAATGATCCGGCTGCTGTCATCCACCTCCACATCGGCGCCATCGTCGGAGTGCACCTTGCTCGGCAGCACCGCCTGCTGCCCCGGCAGTGTCGGCACATCGTTGCCTGCCACCCGCTGCCAACCTGCGGGAAGTGCTCCCGCCTTGGCGGTGGCGGCCGCCGGTGCTGCTGCGTCTGGGTTGCCGGCAGACGGCGGCGCTTTGTCGCCACAGGCGGCCAGCACCAATGAAACGGCAATCGGGAGCGCGCACTGGCGCAGGCGGGAAGCGATGTTCATGCAGATTCTCCTTGCTGGCAGGGCGGCGGGGTGCCGCCCTGCCCTGTGGCTTACGGCTGGCGCAGGCTGATGCGGGTGATGCGGTCACCCTTCGGATCTTCAGCGCCACGCGACTTGTTCACGGCGAAGACATTGCCCTTGCCATCGGCGCGGACGTGATTGGGGAAGGTGCCGCCATCGAGGTTGCCGACCACCTTGCCATCACGGTCGACGGCAGTGACGGTGCCGGCACCGCGATTGGTGACGTAGGCCAGGCCACTCTTCGCATCGAAGGCCACGTTCAGTGCCCCGGCGCCGACCGGCACGTCGTGCACGACCTTGCCGCTGGCCACGTCGACGATCAGCAGGTTGTCGGTGCCCTGCGAGGCCACGTACAGGCGGTTGCGCTCGGCATCGAAGGCAACGCCCGAAGCGCTGATCGAATTGCCCAGGTCGATGACCTTGTCGACCTTGCCGCTGGCCACATCGATCACCGCCGCTTCCGGCGTACCGATGCTGACCGTGAACAGTTTGCCGCTGGGCTCATCCAGCACCAGGCTCATCGGCACGAACTTCTCGTCGTCCACGCCGGAGGCCAAGGTGATCGGCTCCAGTGCCTTCAGCGTCTTCGCATCGAACACCGACAAATGGTCCTCACCGGCGGCCGATGCGAACACCTTGCCGTGCGTGCTGTCGACCACCACGTCGCGGGCGTGCGGCACGGCGCCGACCGGGAACTGATGGACCAGCGACAAGTCTGCCTGGCGATAGACAGCCACGGTGTCCTGGCGGGTGTTGCTGACCCAGACATTGCCATTGGCATCATCGACGCCCACGCCATACACCGCGAACACCGCACCGTTGGTGCTGCCCGGCACCTGCGCCGGGGTGATGGCCTTGGTCACCTTCAGCGACTTCGGGTCCAGTTTCAGCAGCTGCGACTGGGTGACCGGCGGGCGGCCGACGGCCGAGGTCACGAACACGGCATTGCTGGCAGCACTGTAGGCCGACTGGTACAGGCCCGGCACCAGCTTGTTGGACTGGGTGGTGAACTTCGCCTGGCCCGACAGCGGCAGCTGCGGCGACACACGCAGCTTCAGCACGGCTGCGGCGGCCGGCTGGCTGGCGCGCACCACCACCGGATGGGTACCCGGCACGGCGTCGGCCGGAATGGCCAGCTGGGTCTTGAAGTTGCCATCGGCATCGACCACCACCGGCTGGCTGTTGAGCACGGTATCGCCACGCAGCAGGCTGACCTGCTGGCCCGGCACGAAGCCGCGGCCGGTGACATCGGCGGTGCTGCCGGGAACCACGTTCTCACCGCGTGAGACAACCTGGCCCTTGAAGGTAGCGCTGGCCGGCTGGTCGAACACCGGCTGTGCGCTGGCGGTCACTGCCAGCAGCAGGCCGGCGGCCAGGGAAGTGAGGCGGAAAGACGGACGGAATGACATGGAAGGCTCCTTGCACACGTAGGCCGCGCCTGGTGGCGCGGGATTCATCGGTTGCCTTGGCCGCTGCACATCGACAGTCCGCCTGGGTAGTGGGGTCGCACGGCACTGCCGTGCGAGGGGGTCATTCGGCGGCGTTGTCTCCACCGGCCGGCGGGCCGTCGGCGGCGCTGCGGTCGGTCACGCCATAAAGCTCGTGCAGCGCCGCGTGGAAGGACGCCGGCAGCATCGGGCCATGGCCCAGGCCCGGGAACTCGCGGTACTGCACGCTCAGCCCCGGTACCTTGCCCAGGCGCTCGGACAGCTGCATTGCCGCATCCGGGGTGGCGCCACCAATGCGGCGCAGATGCGCGACCACGCGCGGATTGCTCATGTCGCGCTTGCCACGGTCGCCGACGCGCTCGGCACCGCCCAGCATCAGCCACACCTTTGCTGGCTGGCCATGCACGTTCTGAACGAACTGCTGCTCGATGTCACCCAGCGGCGCACCCTGGCTCCACCACAACGACGGGCTGGCACTGAGGTAGTACTGGAAGGCGGCCGGACGGGTGTACAGGCTGCTGAGCACGAACAGGCCGCCCAGCGAATGGCCCCACAGGGCCTGCTGCTGGCGATCGATGTTGGCGCGGCGTTCCACTTCGGGCTTGATGCGACGCTCGATCATGTCCAGGAAGGCCGCTGCGCCGCCGCCGACAGCCTGCGTCCTGCCGCTTTCATCATCGGCGCGATCGATCCATGCGGTGTAGTCGCGGGTGCGCGACGCCGAATCGATGCGCAGGTCGTTGTCGTAGCCGATCAGCACCAACACCGGCGGCGCCTTGCGTGCGGCCAGCTCGGCCAGCAGCGGCTGGTCCAGCACCATCGCCACGGCGTTGCCGTCCAGTGCGTACAGCACCGGCGATGGCGCCTTGGGGGCCTTGGCCGGAATCGCCACATTCACCCGCCAGCGGCGCTGCTGATCGGGGCTGTCGATCACGAAACGCTCGAAGCGATAGCTGGCCGCCGGTGCATCAAGCACGGTCTGGCCCATCTTCTGCAGCGGATTGCGTTGCTGCGCGTATGCGTACGGGGTAGCCAGGAGCAGGCCCATCATCAAGGCGGCCAGGCCGGACAGCAGCGGGCCGCGGCGCGGAGGCAGGACGGAAGACTTCATCAGTGACGGCGAAAGCGGCACACGGCCACCGGTTCACAAGGGACCGCAGTCTACCTTAAACGCGAATGATTATCACATCGATCAAACGTCACGCTATGTATCACGCGCGCGACAGTGCGTACGCCAGCGCTTGCACCGGAAGTCCGGGTTCATCTACTTTGCCTGCCATCGGGGCGCAGGAATCGCCCCGCCCTTGCGGGTGCCTGCCTGGCCCCTGCCCATCAGCTCCACAACCGCCATGGGATCGGATCCCATGATTGTGAGAACCCCTTGAAGCACAAAGCACTGATCGCACTCGTCGCCTGCCTTCTCGCCCCGCTGGCCGGCCATGCCGCGCCGAGCCTGGCCGGGCTGTATTCGGCCTATGAAGAGGCCGGCTATTCCTCCCTCGGGCTGGAACAGCTCAACCAGACCGTACAGTTCACGGCAGTGAGCCTGGGCGCCTCCAGCAACCTGCAGGGCGAGCCGGTCCTTGAGGCGGGCGATGAGGATGGCCAGGTGCTGGCCCGCCTGACCGCCTCCGACGACGAGCAGAACGCCAAGCTTGCAGCGATGGATGACGGCGTCACCTTCACCGCCAGCTGCACGCTGCAGTTCAGTTCGGGATCGGATTACCTGGCGTTGGGCGACTGCGTTCTGCAGTAATCAGCTTGGCACTGCTGACAGCAGCGCAGAAACGACGAAGCCGGCCCTGGGCCGGCTTCGTTGCATCGGGCCGAAACCCGTTGACTCAGGGGCCGGCGGGCACCGGACCGTACAGGTTGTCCTGCGGCGTACCCGGCAGCAGCGCAAAGATCAGGATCACCACGCCACCGCCCGGCACCAGCGCCAGCAGGTACAGCCACCCTGACTGGTTACAGTCATGCAGGCGGCGCACGGTCACCGCGATCAACGGCACGATCGTGGCCAGCCAGAGCGCACCCACCAGTGCCACCGCGCCGATCGTGATCCCGGCCATCCAGCTGGAATCGGCGTCCAGCACGAGGCCGGCAACGAGCGCCACTGTCAGCGCAATCACGCATACCGCGGCTCCCGCAAGCAGCAGGAACAGCTGGAACATCCAGTACTCGCGGCGGTTGGCGCGGCCCTCGAACTGGGCATAACGCTTCAACGGCAGAATCATTTCCTGCACGGCATCGTTCCTTGAAAAACAAGCCGCGCAGTCTGCCAAATGCATGCGGGCGGGGCAATGCGCCGCCTTGCCACACGCAGACGACTACGCGCCCTTGGCCGCCCTCGCCGCCTCGCGCTCGGCACGCAGCCGGTCGAGCTTTTCCTTCAACTTGATCTCCAGCCCGCGCGGCACCGGGTTGTAATACACCCGCTCGCCCATCGCATCGGGGAAACCGGTCTGGTCCAGCGCGATGCCGCCCTCGGCATCGTGGTCGTACTGGTACTCGGCACCGTAGCCCAGCTCCTTCATCAGCTTGGTCGGTGCATTGCGCAGGTGCAGCGGCACTTCTTCGGTACCACTGTCGCGCACATCGGCCTTGGCCTGGTTGAAGGCGGCATAGCCGGCATTCGACTTGGCGGTGCTGGCCAGGTACAGCACCAGCTGCGCGAAGGCGAGCTCGCCTTCCGGGCTGCCGAGCCGCTCGTAGATGTCCCACGCTTCCAGCGCCATGCTCTGCGCGCGAGGATCGGCCAGGCCGATGTCCTCGATGGCCATGCGGGTCAGCCGGCGCGCCAGATACGAGGGATCACAGCCGCCGTCGAGCATGCGCGTGAGCCAGTACAAGGCGGCATCAGGATTGGAGCTGCGCACGGACTTGTGCAGCGCCGAGATCTGGTCGTAGAACTGCTCGCCGCCCTTGTCGAAGCGGCGGGTGCGGTCGGCCAGCACCTGGGTCAGCGTCTGCGGGGTGATGCGACCACCCTCCCCGCCCGCCAGCTCGGCGGCGATTTCCAGCAGGGTCAGCGCACGGCGGACGTCGCCATCAGCGGCGGTGGCGATTTCCAGCAGCAGCTCGGGCGCGACTTCGATGCGTTCCTCGCCCAGCCCGCGCTCGCGATCACCGAGCGCACGTTCCAGCGCTTCGACGATGTCAGTCGGCGAGACACCTTCCAGCACATGCACGCGGCAACGCGACAGCAGCGCCGAGTTCAACTCGAACGACGGGTTCTCGGTGGTTGCACCGACGAACAGGATGGTGCCGCGCTCGATGTGCGGCAGGAACGCATCCTGCTGCGCCTTGTTGAAGCGGTGCACTTCGTCGACGAACAGCACCGTGCGACGACCTTCGGCGAAGCGCTGCGCGGCCTCTGCCAGCACCTGGCGCACCTCCGGCAGGCCGGACAGCACGGCGGAAATGGCACGGAATTCGGCGTCGGAGTATTCAGCCAGCAACAGCGCCAGCGTGGTCTTGCCGCAGCCGGGCGGTCCCCACAGGATCATCGAATGCACGCGTCCGGATTCGACGGCACGGCGCAACGCGCTCTCTGGCGCGAGCAGACGCTTCTGCCCGACCATCTCATCCAGGGTGCGGGGGCGCATGCGCTCGGCCAGCGGGCGCATGTGTTCCCGATCGACACTCAGCAGATCGGGGCCGGGGAATGAAGTGGAGCGATGTCTTGGCACGCGGTCATTGTACCGCGAGAGCATGCCAACCAAGGTTGACACCTACCAAGGCGGTGCCGGTTGACACCCACCAGGGCCGGTAGCGCCGAGCCATGCCCGGCGGACCGGAGATCTGCGGCAATCGGTGGTGCCGGCCACTGGCCGGCAGATCAAAAGCATGACAACCAAGGTTGACACCTACCAAGGCGGTGCCGGTTGACACCCACCAGAGCAGGTAGCGCCGGGCCATGCCCGGCGGATCGGAGATCTGCGGCAATCGGTGGTGCCGGCCGCTGGCCGGCAGATCAAAAGCATGTCAACCAAGGTTGACACCTACCAAGGCGGTGCCGGTTGACACCGACCAGCGCAGGTAGCGCCGGGCCATGCCCGGCGACCGCGATCAGTTGCCGATGACGTCGGTACCCGCCGGCGGGGTGAAGCGGAAGGTGTTGGCGGCGAAGCTGGGGTTGCGCTTCCAGCCGCTGAAACTGATCACGGTGCGCTGGCCCACGGCGTCGGTGATCTCCATCTTCGCCAGGCCCTGCGCGTTGAAGCCCAGCGCGGCGTACTGGAAGCTGGCTTCGGTCTCGCGCTTCGGCGACAGCGACAGCCACTGCAGGCCATCGCGGGTGGCGGCCTCTTCGCTCACGTCGTACTGCTGCTCCAGCAGTGCCGGATTGATCAGCGCGGTCAGCGGGCTGTTCTGCTCTTCCTTGCCCTGCTCGCGAACGGTCGCCTGCTCCAGGTCCGGCTCGAACATCCACACCTTCTTGCCGTCAGCCACGATCAGCTGCTCGTGCGGGCGCACGTACTCCCAACGGAACAGGCGCGGTGCCGACAAAGCGACGCGACCACTGGTGGATTCCTTGACCTTGCCGCGGCTGTCGAACACCTGCTGGCTGAACTGCCCATCCAGGCCCTTCAGGCCGGTGGTGAAGGTTTTCAGGTCATCACGGGCGCCGGCCCAGGCGCTGCCGGCAGCGGCGCAGGCCACGGCCAGAGTGGTGGTGGCAAGGAAACGGCGGAGGCGAAGGTTCATGCGGGGATCCTGTGGGCGCGCGGCCAGGAAAGTTGGGTGCCAGTGTGCCCGGCGAAAGATGAATGGGCGATCAGGACGCCATTATGACGCCCTGATCGCTGATCGGCGATTCAGCTGCCAGCGGCCGGCAGCTTGCCGTACAGCACCTGGCCACGGAAGCCGCGGCGTACCTCGCGGAACAGCGCGCGGAACGCGGCATAGTCCTGCGGCTGGCACAGCGCCTCGGCGCCGCGCACCGCGTTCTGCTGCAGGCGGTGATGCACGGTCACTTCCTGGCCCTGCCGGCTCCAGTCGACCCGGTACTCGCCGGCGGCATTGGCAAACCGCTGGCTGCGCGGAATCGCGATGATCGGGGCATTGGCCGGGAACTGCAGGCGATAGGTTTCCTCGCGCAGGCTGGCATTGCAGTAGAACGGCGTCTCATTGTCCGGCGCCGAGGCGCTGGCATACAGCCCGCGTACCGATTCACCACCGGGCGGATCGGGCACGGCCATGCCGCCGGCCACATCGAAGTCCACGTAGTCCTCGGCCTGGAAGGCCATGCGATAGCCAAACGGCCGGGTCAGGTCGACCGGCACACCCTGCAGCTGCAGCTGGCCGCGGCCATCGAAACCGGACGCGGCCATGATCGATTCTTCAGCGCGCGCCCGGTTCTGTGCATTGAGCTGGGCGAACTGCGCGCGCATGCCGATCTCGGCGTTGTCGCTCAGCTGCGGCACTGTCTCGCCACGCAGGTTGCCCTGCGCGTCGAAGGTGAAGCGCACCTCCATCACCGTGGCGTTGCGCTGCGGATCATTGGCCGGCGTGCGTGCCAGGGTGGCATCGCGGGTGTGCAGCACCGGCGCACCAAGGTCGCCATCAGGCAGCTGGCCGAAGCGCGCCCAGGCACTGGTCGAATCCAGGTACAGGTCGAACTCGGGCACGTAGGTGATGGCGTGGTTGAAGCGGCCCAGCAGCGGAATCTTCGGCAGCGTCGGGCCGCCACCGGCACCGATCAGCACCGGCGAACTGGTGATGCCCTTGGCCGCCAGCAGCGCCTCGAGGATCGTTACGTGGTCCTTGCAGTCGCCATAGTGGTTGTCGAGGATGCTCTGCGCACTGTTCGGCTCCAGGCCGCCATTGCCCAGGTACACCGCCACGTAGCGGATGTTCTGCGCCACCCAGCGGTACAGCGCATCGGCCTGCGCGCGGCGGTCGCTGATGCCGGCGGTGACTTCATCGGCCAGCGCCTGGATCTCCGGGGTGACCTGTGCGGCCGGCCCTGCTTTCAGTTGGTAGGCGCGACCCATCTGCGCCCAGTCGCGATAGGTGCTGGCCATGATGTTCGGCCCGAACTCCCACACCGCCGCCGACCAGTTCTGCGCCTGCATCGGCTCGCGGCGCTGGTAGCGCCAGCGCCATTGCGCCTGGCCGTTCTTCACCACCGGCCGGTCACTGCCCTGCACGCCACGGCTGTCCACGAACATGGGCAGATTGGCCGGCGCGCTGAGGGTCACTTCGGCATCGTCGTACTGGGTGAACACATTGAAGGTTTCCCACAGGCCAAAGTAGCCCGGGAAATAGGGCGTCAGCTGGGTCCGACGCACCTGGTAGAACAGCCGCGTGCCCGGCGCCAGGTTCGGGAACACGATCACCCGCACCTTGCGGTCGGCATACATCGCCGCCGAGGCACTGGAATAGCTTTCCTGGGTGTAGATGCGATCAGCCGGCACTTCGCGGCGCTGGCCGTCGGCGGTCAGCGTATAGGCGTTGACCACATCCAGCGTTTCCATCTTCTCGCTGTAGCTCAACCGCACCTGGCTGAACTGCTCCACCGCTGCCTTGGTCTTGAGCAGGATTTCGTAGGTTTCAGTCTGCACGTTGCCGGCATCGGCGCGCACCTGGTAGTCGGCGCGATAACGTACGAAGCTGAAGTTGTTGCTGGCCTCGGCATCGCTGCCGGTGGACGGTGGCGCGACTGCGGGTACAGCCGTCGCGGCGGCATCGGCCAGCGCCGGGCCGGATGCCAGCAGGCAGGCCAGCGCCAGCGCGCAGGAAACGGGTTGAAGCATGCGTCGGTTCCTTGGACGTCGGGAATGCGGCAGGGCTTGGCTTACTTCGGCGGCGGCGGTGCCAGCACGGTGCGGTCGCCGTTGTGCTCGGGCGGACTGACCACACCGGCCGCTTCCATGGCCTCGATCAGTCGCGCTGCGCGGTTGTAGCCGATCTTCAGGCGACGCTGCACGCCGGAAATCGACGCGCGGCGGGTCTCGGTGACCACGCGCAGCGCTTCGTCGTACAGCGGGTCGGACTCATCGCCGCCGCCGGAACTGGTCTCCGGCAGGCCGGTCGCACCGACCACCACGCCATCGCCCATCGTCTGTACTTCGTCCAGCACGCCGTCGACATAGTCGGCCGGCCCCATTGCCTTGAGGTGCTCGACCACGCGATGCACTTCCTCATCGGACACGAAGGCGCCGTGCACACGCTCGGGCATCGCCGTGCCCGGCGGCAGGTACAGCATGTCGCCGTGACCGAGCAGCGTCTCGGCGCCGGACTGGTCGAGGATGGTGCGCGAATCGATCTTCGAGCTGACCTGGAAGGCGATGCGGGTGGGAATGTTGGCCTTGATCAGGCCGGTGATGACGTCCACCGACGGGCGCTGGGTAGCCAGGATCAGGTGGATGCCGGCCGCACGCGCCTTCTGCGCCAGTCGCGCGATCAGCTCTTCGACCTTCTTGCCGACGATCATCATCATGTCGGCGAATTCGTCGATGAAGATGACGATGAACGGCAGCGTCTCCAGCGGGCGCGGCGCCTCGCCCAGCTCCGGGTTAGGCTTGAACAGCGGGTCCATCATCGGCTGGCCAGCGTCCTGGGCGTCCTTCACCTTCTTGTTGAAGCCGGCGAGGTTGCGCACGCCCACCGCGCTCATCAGCTTGTAGCGGCGCTCCATCTCCGCCACGCACCAGCGCAGGCCGTTGGCGGCCTCCTTCATGTCGGTGACCACCGGCGCCAGCAGATGCGGAATGCCCTGGTAGACGCTCAGTTCGAGCATCTTCGGGTCGATCATCAGCATCCGCAGGTCTTTCGGCGACGCCTTGAACAGCAGGCTCAACACCATCGCGTTGACCGCCACCGACTTGCCCGAACCGGTGGTACCGGCCACCAGCAGGTGCGGCATGCGCGCCAGGTCGGCCACGGTCGAGCGACCGGCGATGTCCTTGCCCAGCGCGAGGGTCAGCGAACTGGCCGACTTGTCGTACTCCTTCGAGCGCAGCAGCTCGGACAGGTAGATCATCTCGCGGGTGACGTTGGGGATTTCCAGGCCGATCACCGACTTGCCCGGAATCACATCGACCACACGCACCGACTTCACCGACAGGCCGCGGGCGATGTCCTTGTCCAGCGAACTGATCTGGCTGACCTTGATGCCCGGCGCCGGCTCGATCTCGAAGCGGGTGATGACCGGGCCGGGGTTGGCGCCGACCACCTGTGCATCGATGCGGAAGTCCTTGAGCTTGAACTCGATCTGCCGCGACAGCGCGTCGAGGGTGTCCTTGTCATAGCCCACGGGTTGCGGCTTGGGATCATCCAGCAGGGCCAGCGGCGGCAGGTCCGAGCCGTCGCCATTGACGCCACGGAACATCGGGATCTGGTTGTCGCGCTTGGCCCGGTCGCTCTTTTCGATCACCGGCTCCGGGCGCGGCTCGATCTTCACCGGCTCGCGCTTGGCGCGCACTTCGGCATCGGCCTTGCGCACTTCCTGGCGTTCCTCGCGAAGAACGCGGGTCTGCTGCCATTCGGTGGCCTGCTCCTTCTTGCGCTCCAGCAACGGTGCCAGCGACATCACGCCGCGACCGATCTTCTCCATCACCACGAACCAGGACAGGCCCGTGGCCAGAGTGATCGAGGCCAGCAGCAACACCAGCACGAACAGGTTAGCGCCCAGCGCACCAAAGCCCACGCTGAGCGAATTGCCGACCAGCTTGCCGAGGATGCCGCCGGCACTGGAGACATCGCCACTGAACAGGCGCACGTGCAGGAAGCCGGTGCCGGCGATCAGGAAGCCGACCAGGCCGACCAGCCGCAACGCGGGGTCCAGATCGTTCTCGCCCTTGCTCTCACGCTTGAGGCCGAACATTGCGATCCAGGCCAGCGCGCCCAGCACCACCGGCAGCAGGAAAGCGATGTAGCCGAACAGCTGCAGCAGCACGTCGGCGATCCACGCGCCCGCGCGGCCGCCCATGTTGTGTACCGGCGCAACCACGCTGCCGGTGTGTGACCAGCCCGGGTCCGTCGCTGAATAGGTGAAAAGGCTGGCAGCCAGATACAGCAGCGCCGGCGCGATGGCGATCAGACCCAGGTCGCGCCACAGGCGCTGACGGCGTGGGTTGTCGGTCGTGGCCGCTGCCGCCGAGCGACGCGATGCCTTTTTGTCGTCGGACTTGGAGCGTTCGGGGACCTGCTTCGCCACCTTAGACCATACCTTTGGAATGCGCTGTTAGTGTTTGATAATAAACGAGACGGCGTCAGTTTTCAGTTATCCGTTGCCGCGCAAGCGATGACAGGGCCTGAAACCGCCCGTGGATGGCGCTGTTCTGTTCATCGGCTTGAATCGCCCTGCCCCAGCCGCCACTCTATGACCAGCCAAGGATGCTGTGCAAACATCGCCGCGCCTTGTCCCATCTACCTTTTCGCGAGTCTACATGAGCACCAGCCTGCCCTCCCGCCACCAGCGTCTTGYCATCCTCGGTTCCGGCCCGGCCGGTTGGACCGCTGCCGTCTACGCTGCCCGCGCCAACCTGAAGCCGGTCGTCATCACCGGCCTGCAGCAGGGTGGCCAGCTGATGACCACCACCGAAGTGGACAACTGGCCGGGTGACGCCCATGGCCTGATGGGCCCGGACCTGATGGCGCGCATGCAGGCCCACGCAGAGCGCTTCGAGACCGAGGTCATCTTCGACCACATCCATACCGCGGACCTGTCGCAGCGCCCGTTCAAGCTGATCGGCGACAGCCACGAATACACCTGTGACGCCCTGATCATCTCCACCGGCGCGACCGCCAAGTACCTGGGCATCCCGACCGAAGACGAGTTCAAGGGCCGCGGCGTCTCCGCCTGCGCCACCTGCGACGGCTTCTTCTACCGTGACCAGGACGTGGTCGTGGTCGGCGGCGGCAACACCGCCGTGGAAGAAGCGCTGTACCTGTCCAACATCGCCCGCAAGGTCTATCTGGTCCACCGCCGCGACACCCTGAAGGCGGAAAAGATCATGCAGGACAAGCTGTTCGCCAAGGTTGAAGCCGGCAAGATCGAAACCGTCTGGCACCACCAGGTGGAGGAAGTGCTGGGCAACGAGGCCGGCGTGACCGGCGTGCGCGTGAAGTCGACCCTGGACGGCAGCACCCGCGACATCGATGCCCACGGCTTCTTCGTGGCCATCGGCCACCACCCGAACACCCAGCTGTTCGACGGCCAGCTGACCATGAACAACGGCTACCTGGAAATCCGTTCGGGCCTGGGCGGCAACGCCACCCAGACCTCGGTGGAAGGCGTGTTCGCCGCCGGCGACGTGGCCGACCAGCACTACCGCCAGGCGATCACTTCGGCCGGCTTCGGCTGCATGGCCGCACTGGACGCAGAGCGTTACCTGGATGCACAGGGCAAGGCCAGCTGAGGCTGGCTTCTGTAGCGTCGAGACAGAGTTGACTTGAAGCGGGCGCGAAAGCGCCCGCTTCAAAGCATTCAACCTGCCGTCGCGGGCTCCACACCGGCAGAGATGATCGGAGCCTCGCTCAACCCGCGCGATGTTCGGATGCACTGCACGACGTGGCGCACAGGTGGCGATTTCACGCCATCGGCGTCCACGACCCGCGTATCCCACAGAATTGGCGCACTCCCGGCGTTCTCGCACCGCAGGGTAATCTGGCTGGGTTTGTCGTCGGGGCTAGTGATGCGAACCTTTCCGTCGCTGCAGGTCCATCCGGGCGGGCAGCCCACGTTCGTGGTGACCAGTTCGATGGGGTACTGCGGATAGCCCTCGAAGGCGACATCCACCTGCTGTGAGCTTCCCTGAGGCAACCGTATTCCCTGGATGGGCTCGGCCTCCAACGGAACGCAGCCCTTGCCTTCGCGGAAGAGCCGGTAGCCCTTCTCAACTCCTTTCATGGAAGCGGCACGGAACACCGGGTCCTGGAGGGCGGCGGCGTCCGCGGCATTTGTGTGAAAAGCCACCTCGACCACTATGGACGGCATGGTTGCGAAGTTGTTTTCACCATGTCCTGCGGCGACGCCATCTCGGGGAACAGGAAAGTCAGCGTAACCCTCCTGTGCGGTGATGAGCTCCCGCATGTAGCACAACGTCAGATCGGCCAGCTGTCGATCCGCTGGCTTGCTTGAATGGTAGAAAACCCTTGACCCACGGGCAACGCCTGGGACATCCGCATTGGTGTGAATGCTGAGCATCCCTGCAACGCCGAGATGATTCGCGTAGTACGGTCGAGCGCGGATGTCATCTGACACCTCCCTGTCGCTCGCAGTACTGTTCGCAAAGTGATTCCAGATATCTGTCCGATCAGGAAGAAGATCCTTGAGATGGTAACGAGCTGACATCTCATACCACGGACGCATTGAATCCGGGTGCGTACCGCCCCCGCCGCGACGCGCACGATGCACGGTCACACCCCCTCGATCTTCCAGCAGCCGTTGCAACTCGTCCGCATATCCGGGCGTAATCAGATCCTCCTGCACGCCATTGCGTACAGGCCGCTGGAATTCCCACCCCATACCGGGGTGCACTCTCAGCAGCCCGTGACTGGCCGAGACAAGAACCTGGCCCCCTGCCTGCCTGGCAGAGCCCTGCTCTTGCGCACTGATGCCGCGAGGAAAGTGTTCCCAGTAGGGCTTTCCCTCGTAAAGAATGACCGTTTCAACTTCGCCTACGCCGGCCTGCGTCGTGTAGGCCTCCAGGGTGTTCCTGATGTGCTGCTCCAGTTCCTCGAGCGAATGATCGTCCTCCGACGGCAGGATTCCAGCCCCGAAGCTGATGACGAGCTTCCTTTGCTGGATATCAACAGAGGCACCAACTGATATGCCCGTGGATCTGGACCTGCGCAACTGGTGGTCATCCAGGATCTTCTGTGCTTGCCGCGTCAATAGAAGATCCAACGCCACATCTGTATCAGCGGCGGGCGGTAAAGGCTGAGTGAGCGCCTGCGGACAGGGTAAGGTGCAGGCAATGATCGACGCCAATCCAATGGGGCGGAACGCGCGCACGAAATTCATATCAGTTCCTTTGAAAGGTTGGGGAGTGCGCCACGCGTGTCGCACGGATCAACACWGCCAAGCCCTCAAAAGGGATGTAATGCTAGGCGTTTCAGATCCGGGAATTCACAATTTCCCTCAGGCCCATCGCGCCTACCAACGCCGCAACAAGCCAATCCTCGCCAGCCTCGAACAGCTCCCCCGAGAATTTTGAGAAAGGCAAGCTGTCCATTCGCGAACACTGAACGGCATCGGCCGTGCCCCCTGCAGTTAGCGGTACCGAGTGATCCAAGGCCGACGCCAATCGGCACCGCGTCACTCCCATCGTGACGGGCGATCAGACCCTCACCCCGGCTGGTTAAACTCAACCCGCGGCGCCGCGACACCGTCATCCCGCACCGCACCTGCCCTATCCTCTTCCCATGCCCACCGCCCGCTTCCTCGACTCCCTGCAGTCCGTTCCCGCCACCGCGTGGGATGCCCTGCACGATGGCCGCAATCCATTCGTCAGCCACGCCTTCCTGTCCGGCCTGGAAACCTACGGCTGCCTGCGCGAGGACTGGGGCTGGCAGCCGCAGCACTTCACCCTCTGGGACGGTGATGCCCTGGTCGGCGCCGTTCCCGGCTACCTGAAGACCAATTCCCACGGTGAATTCGTGTTCGACCACGCCTGGGCCAATGCCTATGCGCGGCACGGACGCGACTACTACCCGAAGTGGCTCGGCGCGGTGCCGTACTCGCCGGTGACTGGCCCGCGCCTGCTGGCCCGTGACGACGCGCAGCGCACCGCCCTGCTGACGGCACTGCGCGACCGGTTGCCCGCGCTGGATGTGTCATCAGCCCACATCAACTTCCACACGGCAGCTGACGAAACGGTCTTCGATGACGACTGGCTGCTGCGCGAGGACATCCAGTTCCAGTGGCATAACCGGGGTGACTGGGTGACGTTCGAAGAGTTCCTGGGCGCGATGGACCACAAACACCGCAAGAACATCCGCCAGGAGCGCGCCAAGGTCGGCCGTCAGGGCATCAGCTTCCGGGTGGTGCATGGCGACGAGGCCACCCGCGCCGATCTGCAGGCGATGTACCGCTTCTACCTGCAGACGTTCCTGGAATACGGCAACGCGCCAGCGCTGACCGAAGCGTTCCTGCGCCATCTGGCGGTTTCACTGGGACGCGGGCTGGTGCTGTTTCTGGCCGAACAGGACGGCGAACCGATTGCCGGCGCGTTGTGCCTGCGCGGTGGCGACACGCTGTACGGCCGCTACTGGGGCGGTGCCACCCTGCCCGGCCTGCACTTCGAGGCCTGCTACTACCAGGGCATCGAGTACTGCCTGCGAGAGGGCGTGGCCCGCTTCGAGCCGGGTGCGCAGGGCGAGCACAAGCTGGCACGCGGCTTCCTGCCCACCATCGTGCGCAGCCGGCACTGGGTGGCCGATGCGGAGTTTGCCGAGGCACTGCAGGACTGGTGCCGGCAGGAGCGGCGGGATGTGCGGCGCTACCAGCAGGAACTGCAGGGGCATGGCCCTTTCCGCGCGGAACCGTAGCGTCGGAGAAGCGTGCCAGCCAAGGTTGGCATCTACCACGGCAATGGCGGGGATGCTGCGCTCAGGTGCACTGCCAGAAGTGCCCGCTCACCCGGCACTTCGCGCACCAGAAGCTGTACAGCATGCCGCCACTTCCCCACAGCACCATGCCTTCATTGGTGGTCGGCAACGTTGAGTCCAGCTGCATCACGAAAGGCATCTGCTCGCCACAATCGATGCACGCCGGGTAGTGCGCGCTCTGCACCCAGCTCGGTGCGCCACCCACCCGCGACAGGTTCTGCCGGTGATTGGACTGGCCCCAGTCCTGCTGCTGCCAGCGATGGCTGTCCATCGCGGCAAGACCCACTTCGGCCTGCAGCAGGTCGCCGCTGTCGGTGGGATTGATCGGCACCTGGCAGTGCTGGCTGGGGTGGCAGCTCGGCATGCCCTCTGCATCGTGCCGATAGAAACGCACGGGCGGGTCTTCCCAGCCACAGCAGTCCAGGCACAGCCCGAGCGTGACCTCACCCTCCGCGTCCGGCTGCAGCGCCGCAGCATCGGACTGCAGCAGACGCTGCAGCGGCGCATGACAGCTGCCGCACAAGGCATCGAGCAGCCCGCCCACGCGCCCGGCGTGAAGCACCTGGCCGCCATTCCAGGTGGGATGCAGCCGCCAGATCCGCTTGCGCCAGGCAGGCTCTTCGTCCACCTGTGCGCGATGCTGTTCGCGTCCGAAGCGCAGGTGCAGCGGTTGCTGGCCATGCAGGCGGCGCAGACGCGGGCCATCGGCCAGGCCCGCCCAGTGCGCCCAGACCTCGGCATCCAGGTCGCTCCAGTCGGCCAGGTAGCCACGGGCGGCGGCATGGGTCTCCGGCTGGGTGGCCAGCAGCACTGCCTTGGCCCGCTCCAGTTCGCGATCGTCGTCCGCCTCGGTCAACCGATGCGCCCAGTCAGTCGCAACCGACGGCGGCAATGCCTGCCAGACCTGCGAGGCCAGCTGGATGTGATCCTCGATGGCGACCTCCAGCAGCGCCTCCCAATCGTCCTGCAGCGTGTGCGGCGCTTGGTAGCTGGCAAACTCCAGCACGCTGGTCAGCAGCTCGCCACGCTCGCCGTCACGATAGCGCCGCCAAGCGTCAATACAGACCGGAGCGACAGCCTCGTCCGGCAGCAGATCCAAGGCCGTGTCGAGGAAGGTGGAGCCGGGTGAGCGGCGATCCAGCGCCTGCAGCAGAAGCGCGCCAAGCGGGGGGCGGTCTTCGCTGGCCAGGGTCAACAGCATGGCCAGGCTGTCATTGCGTGTGCGCGGCGCATCGTGCGCATCGAGGATGGCGGTGATCGGATCGCTCATGCGGGGCTCCTTGCCGGTAGTGCGTGATGGTGCCAGACATCGCGCATCGCCACGACGAATACAATGCCGGCATGACCCGTCAGTTGCCCTGGCGCCTGGCCGATGCGCCGGATGCCCCCTTTCCGCCGGCCGAGACAGCGCTGCGCCAACCCGATGGCCTGCTTGCGGTGGGCGGCGACCTGCATCCGCTGCGCCTGCTCAATGCCTATGCCGGCGGCATCTTTCCGTGGTTCAGTGAAGGCGAGCCGATCCTGTGGTGGTCGCCGGACCCGCGCATGGTGTTCCGTACCGACGGCGTGCACCTGAGCAGCAGGTTCCGCCGGCAGCTGCGCGGCAACTGCTGGGAAGTGACCGCCGATACCGCCTTCAGCCAGGTGATGCGTGCATGCGCCAGCGCGCCCCGCCCCGGCCAGGACGGCACCTGGATCAGCCCGGCGATGGTGGATGCCTACAGCCAGCTGCACGACCTGGGTTTCGCACATTCCTTCGAGGTGTGGGATCGGCAGACGCTGGTCGGCGGCATCTATGGCGTGGCTATCGGCACGATGTTCTTCGGTGAAAGCATGTTCAGTGGCGAAAGTGGCGGCTCCAAGGTGGCGCTGGCCGCACTGGCACGCACGCTTCACGGCTGGGGTTGGCCACTGATCGACGCGCAGGTGGAGAATCCGCATCTGCTGCGCATGGGCGCCGAGCATCTGCCGCGCGCGCCGTTTCTGCAGCAGGTCCGCAGCGCGGTACAGGCGCCGGGCCGGGAAGGCGTCTGGACCCGGCTCGTCGGGCGCGTGCCGGCAGCGGATTTTGCCGGGGAATAACACAATCTTTGCAAGCTGGGCGTTTGACGCGTAAAATGCTGCGCCTTAGGCCCAGCGTGGCCGTTTTCTGAACCGCACAGGACTACATGTCGAAAGACGATTCCATCGAGTTCGAGGGCACCGTCAGCGAGACGCTGCCGAACACCACTTTCCGCGTTCGTCTGGAAAATGGGCACGAAATCATTGCCCACATCTCCGGCCGCATGCGCAAGAACTACATCCGCATCCTCACCGGTGACCGGGTCAAGGTTGAAATGACCCCGTACGACCTGACCAAGGGTCGTATCACCTACCGAATGAAGTAAGCGGCTGGCGCGTTGCGCCACCTCGACAAGGCCAGCCCTGGACGCTGGCCTTTTGTCATGCCTGGAATCCGGCCCTGCCGGACGGCACCCTGACCGAATGCACCGTGACATCGGTCAGCCATGCTTGCGGCAGATTCGCATTCGCAGCGGCGGCGTCATCGTGGCATCCGATCCAGTCCGGATCGCCATCCCCTGCCCCTGCCATGAACGTGACCTCCCTGCCCGCTGGCTTCGCCGCCCTGGTACTCAGCACTGCCGCCCTGATCGCACCCGCCGCCCAGGCCGCCGACACGCCGTCGGCAAGCGCCGGTGACAGCTGCATTGCTTTGAGCGAAGACCAGCAGATCGTCCGCGCCGGCGCTGATCGCGATGTGCTGCTGCGCAATGGTGACCAGCACTACCGCGTGGTGTTCAAAGCCTCCTGCAGCAGCGCCGTGACCTCGCGGCGGCTGGCATTTGAAACCCAGGGCGAAAGCAACCAGCTGTGCGCCGGCTCACGCAGCGTGCTGAAGACCGATCGCGCCAGCTGCACGGTCGAGCGGATCGAACCCCTCGAAGCTGCCGCCTTCCAGCGCATGGCCCGCCAGCGCAGCCGCTGAGGAGCTGACACGACAAGGGCGGCCTGCGCCGCCCTGTCGTTGCTTCCGTTGCCGGGCGCTGCCCGGCACATCCTTACTCCACCGTGGCCGGCAACAGCCGTTCCGGCTCGGCCTGCGCCTCGACCACCAGTTCGTCGTTGCGCACGTCGATGCTGACCTTGCCGCCGTTGACCAGCTTGCCGAACAGCAGTTCGTCGGCCAGCGGGCGCTTCACCTTGTCCTGCAGCACCCGCGCCATCGGGCGGGCGCCCATCAGCGGGTCGAAACCGTGGTGGGCCAGCCAGTCGCGCGCAGTCGGCGTGGCCGACAGGCTGACGTGCTTCTCCTGCAGCAGCATCTCCAGTTCGATCAGGAACTTGTCCACCACGCGCAGGATGTGTTCGAAGCCCAGCGGCTGGAACTGCACCACCGCATCGAGGCGGTTGCGGAATTCCGGGGTGAACGCACGACGGATGGTCTCCATCGCATCGGTGGCGTGGTCCTGCTTGGTGAAACCGATCGAGCGCCGCGAGGCCTGCGCCGCGCCGGCATTGGTGGTCATCACCAGCACCACGTTCTTGAAGTTGGCTTCGCGGCCGTTGGTGTCGGTCAGCACGCCACGGTCCATCACCTGCAACAGGATGTTGAAGATGTCCGGGTGCGCCTTCTCGATTTCATCCAGCAGCAGCACGCAGTGCGGCGTCTTGACGATCTTCTCGGTCAGCAGGCCACCCTGGTCGAAGCCGACATAGCCCGGGGGCGCACCGATCAGGCGGCTGATCGAATGCGGCTCCATGTATTCGGACATGTCGAAACGGACCAGTTCGATGCCCAGCTGCAGCGCCAGCTGCTTGGTCACCTCGGTCTTGCCGACACCGGTGGGGCCGGCGAACAGGAAGTTGCCGATCGGCTTTTCCGGATTGCCCAGGCCCGAGCGTGCCAGCTTGATGGCCGACGCCAGGGTGCCGATGGCCGGATCCTGGCCGAAGATCACCATCTTCAGGTTGCGCTCCAGGTGCTGCAGCACATCCTTGTCGGTGGCGCTGACCTGCTTGGCCGGGATGCGCGCCATCTTGGCGACGATGGCCTCGACCTCCTCGACGTCGATCAACTCCTTGCGCTGGCCTTCCGGCATCAGGCGCTGGCGGGCACCGGCCTCATCGATCACGTCGATGGCCTTGTCCGGCAGCAGGCGATCGGCGATGTGCTTGACCGACAGGTCGACGGCGGCCTGCAGCGCTTCATCGGCGTAGGTGACGCCGTGGTGGGCTTCGTACTTGGACTTCAGGCCCTGCAGGATCTCGTAGGTTTCGCCCACGGTCGGCTCGACGATGTCGATCTTCTGGAAGCGACGGGCCAGCGCCCGGTCCTTCTCGAAGATGCCGCGGTATTCCTGGAAGGTGGTCGAGCCGATGCAGCGCAGCTCGCCCGACGCCAGTGCCGGCTTGATCAGGTTGGAGGCGTCCATGGTGCCGCCCGACGCCGAACCGGCGCCGATGATGGTATGGATCTCGTCGATGAACAGCACCGCATTGGGCACCTTCTTCAACGCGGTCAGCACGCCCTTCAGGCGCTTTTCGAAGTCGCCACGGTATTTGGTACCGGCCACCAGCGCGCCGAGATCGAGCGAATAGATGACCGCATCGGCCAGCACGTCCGGCACCGAACCCTCAACGATGCGTCGGGCCAGGCCCTCGGCAATCGCGGTCTTGCCGACGCCGGCCTCGCCCACGTACAGCGGGTTGTTCTTGCGGCGGCGGCACAGGACCTGGATGGTGCGCTCGATCTCGTCGGCACGGCCGACCAGCGGGTCGATGCGACCGGCACGGGCCTGCTCGTTGAGGTTGCTGGCGAACTCGGTCAGGGCATCGCCCTTGGGCTCGCCTTCGCCCCCCTCCATGCGGCCCTCGCCCTCGGAGGAGGACGGCTGCTCGCCTTCCTCGCCCAGCTTGGCGATGCCGTGGGACAGGTAATTGACCACATCCAGCCGGGTGACATCCTGCTGGTTGAGGTAATAGACCGCGTGGGAGTCCTTCTCGCCGAAGATGGCAACCAGCACGTTGGCGCCGGTGACCTCCTTCTTGCCGGAGGACTGCACGTGGTACACGGCCCGCTGCAGCACGCGCTGGAAGCCCAGCGTGGGCTGGGTATCGCGGCCGTCATCTTCGGCCAGGCGGGACACGGAGGCCTCGATGGCCTGCTCCAGCTCCTGGCGCAGGCGGTCGGCGTCGGCGCCACAAGCCTTCAGTACGGCCTGGGCGGACGGGTTGTCGAGCAGTGCCAACAGCAGGTGTTCGACCGTCATGAACTCATGTCGGGCCTCACGGGCGCGCTTGTAGCACTGGCCGATGGTGTGTTCGAGGTCTTTGCTGAACATGGATTACTCCGGCGGCAGTTGGAGACAATATGCGGCCTGACTACACGATTTCCATCACCCTAGCGGATTGCGACGTTCAGATGGCGTTAGCACTACCAAACGCTTGATCATCGTTCACTCCAGGACAGCCCACCCACATGAGCGAACCCTACCTGAGCCGCTGGCGATTGCGACGTGATGGTCCTTCGATCCGTACCCCCCATGCCCGGCTCTGGCCGGTGCTGACCGCCTCTGGCGAGGCGGCCATGTTGAAGGTGAGCACGGAGACAGAGGAACAGAACGGCCATCGCCTGCTGCGCTGGTGGAACGGCGACGGTGCCGCACGCCTGCTGGCCCACGAGGGGCCGGCGATCCTGATCGAACGGGCGCACGGCGATTCGCTGCGGCAACGCTCGATCAAGGGCGAGGACGACGCCTGCACCATGATCCTGTGCCAGGTCCTGCAGCAGCTGCACCGGCCACGGAGCGCGCCACCAGAAGATCTGGTCTGCCTGCGTAGATGGTTCGCCGATCTGCTGCAACCAAGGGCACCGCTGCCGCCATTGCTGGAACAGTGCAGATCGCTGGCGATGGCACTGCTGGAGGACGAGCAGGAGATGCGGCCCCTGCATGGCGACCTGCACCACGACAACGTGCTGGATTTCGGCGCACGGGGCTGGCTGGCGATCGACCCGAAGCGGTTGCTGGGCGACCGCGCGTTCGACTACACCACGATGTTCAGCAACCCGGACCTGTGCGGGCCGGGCATCCATGTGGCAACACGGCCCGAGCGCTTCCATGCCCGGGTGGAACAGGTCTGCCGGCTGGCCGATCTCGAGCGCACGCGGCTGCTGCGCTGGATCGCGGCCAGTGCCGGCCTGTCAGCGGTGTGGTTCAGGGATGATGGTGACCCGGCCGACATCGATGAGGCGGTGGCCGTGATGGCCCTGCAGGCGCTGGCGGAGGCGTGACGCGAACCTGGCAGGTGCCCACCCTGGTGGGCACGCCGTGCCAGGATCAGGCCTTCTCCATCGTGCACAGCAGCGGGTGCTGGTTCATCCGCGCGTACTCGTTGACCTGGGCCACCTTGGTTTCGGCCACTTCGCGGGTGAACACACCGCAGACGCCACGGCCACGGGTGTGGACGTGCAGCATCACCTGGGTGGCCTTGTCCAGATCCATGTTGAAGAACTGCTGCAGGACGTCCACGACGAAATCCATCGGGGAGTAGTCGTCATTGAGCAGCATGACCTGATAGAAGGGCGGCGGCGCCACTTCCGGGCGCGCGGGCTCCACGGCAACGCCGTGCTCGTGGTGGGAATCGGGGGCGGACTCGCGAGGCATCTGCCGATTATAAGGGGTGCGACGGCCTTGCGTAGGCCCCGCGTGGAATGGACGGCACGGGCGCCCGCCGTCACAATTGCACCTTCCCACACACTTGGTTTCACAGGATCTTCATGAAAAGGACCCTTCTCTCCGCTCTGCTGATCGCCCTGGCTGCCGCGGGCACCGCTGGCGCTGCGACCACCACTGACAGCACGAAGGCCGACAAGGCCGTTGCCCGTCACCTGGAAAAGCTGGGTTACACCTACGAGGTCGATGAAGACGGCGATTACCAGATGGTGTTCGATGTCGAAGGCGATCGCACCCAGATCGTCTATGTGCGCTCGTCGGTGGAAGACTTCGGTACCCACAACATCCGCGAGATCTGGTCGCCGGGCTACACCTCGCAGACCAAGCAGTTCCCGGTGGCCGTGGCCAACCGCCTGCTGGAAGATTCGCAGGACGCCAAGATGGGCGGCTGGGTGAAGCAGGAGTCGACCGCGATGTTCGTGGTGAAGATCGATGCCGACGCCACCTCCGACCAGCTCAGCGACGCCATCGATGCGGCCATCCGCACCGCCGACGCGATGGAGCTGGAGCTGACCAAGAAGGACGATCTCTGAGTTGAACACCTCGCCGGACCCGCGCTGGGCACCGCATGCAACCGTCGCCACCGTGGTGGTCGACGGCGGCAGGGTGCTACTGGTGGAAGAAACCATCGAGGGCCGGCAGGTGCTGAACCAGCCGGCCGGGCATCTGGAGCCGGGTGAAAGCCTGGCCGAGGCCGCCCTGCGCGAGACCGTCGAGGAAACCGGCTGGACGGTGGAACTGACCGCCTTCATCGGCTGCTACCAGTGGACCGCCGGTGACGGCACCCCGTTCCTGCGCTTCTGTTATGCCGCGCGCCCGGTCTCGCACGACCCGGCGCGGCCGCTGGATGCCGGCATCGATCGGGCGCTGTGGATGACCCCGGCCGAACTGCAGGCCGCCGCCGGACGCCAGCGCAGCCCGCTGGTCTGGCAGGTGCTGGCCGACTACCTGGCCGGCCAGCGCTATCCGCTTGCACTGGTCCGGGAGGTCGCATGAGCAGCCCACGGGTGATGGTTGGCGTGTCTGGCGGCGTGGATTCTTCCGTGGCTGCTTGGCGCCTGGTGCAGCAGGGCGAGGCCGTGGCCGGTCTGTTCATGCAGAACTGGGCCGACGACGGCAGCGGTGACTGCCGCGCCGAGGACGACCGCCGCGACGCGGTAGCGGTCTGCGGACTGCTGGGCATTCCGTTCCATTTCCGCGATTTCTCCAACGAATACTGGCAGGGCGTGTTCGAGCACTTCCTGGCCGAATACGCCGCCGGCCGCACGCCCAACCCGGACGTGCTGTGCAACCGCGAAGTGAAGTTCAAGCACTTCCTCGATGCGGCCCGCGAACTGGGCGCCGAGCGGATCGCCACCGGCCATTACGCACGCATTGCCCAGCGCGGCCATCAGTGGCTGCTGCTGCGTGGCGCCGACCGTTCCAAGGACCAGAGTTACTTCCTGCACCAGCTGGGGCAGGAGCAGCTGGCGGCCACCCTGTTCCCGATTGGTGACCTGGAAAAGAGCGACCTGCGCCGGATTGCCCGCGACGTCAGCCTGCCGACCCACGCCAAGAAGGATTCCACCGGCATCTGCTTCATCGGCGAGCGCGATTTCCGTGAGTTCCTTGGGCGCTACCTGCCGGCCAAGGCCGGGCAGATCCTCGATCCCAGCGATGGCAGCGTGATCGCCGAACATCCTGGCGTCTTCTATTTCACCCTGGGCCAGCGCGAAGGCCTGAACATCGGCGGCGTGCGCGGCCGCCCTGCCGCGCCCTGGTATGTGGTCGGCAAGGACGTGGCCAGCAACGTGCTGTACGTGGACCAGGACCGTGACAGCCCATGGATGCTGTCCAACAGGCTGCGCTCGGAGACCGCGCACTGGATTGCCGGCGCACCACCGGCACGGCATTTTGAATGCGCCGCGCAGACCCGCTACCGCCAGCCCGATGAGCCGTGCAGCGTGGACGTGCTGGACGACGGCAGCGTGCAGGTCACCTTCGCCCGGCCGCAGCGTGCAGTCACCCCCGGGCAATCCCTGGTGCTGTATGACGGTGAGGTCTGCCTGGGTGGCGCGGTGATCGCCGCCACCGACGCGCCGCTGGAACAGCGCCTGCGCACCACCCCTTCTCCTTTTGAGGTAATCGCTGCATGAGTTTCACTGTCGACGACCGCGTTCTGGCTTTGGCCGGCATTGCCCAGGCCCTGCAGCAGGTACGCCGTATCGCCGATACCGGCCACTCCGACGCCGCTGCCGTGCGCACTGCCGTGGACAGCGTGTTCCGCATCGATGCGTCCTCGCCGCAGGCGGTTTTTGGCGATCGGCACGCCCTGAAATCCGGCCTGCGCCTGCTGCACAATTATTTCCGCAGCCAGGGCCAGGACCCGATCCTGCCCAAGCTGGCCCTGTCGGTACTGCAGCTGGAGCGCCGCTTCGTGCAGGACGGCGCCACCGTGAACAAGGTCGCCTCGGGTATCGAGCGCGCCCAGCGCCAGGCCACCGAGCTGGGTGACAGCGGCCACCCGGATGTTCTGGCCGCGCTGGGCGGCCTGTATGCAGACACCATCAGCCACCTCAAGCCGCGGGTCATGGTGCAGGGCAACCCGCATTACCTGGGCCAGGCCGGCGTGGTGGCCGAGATCCGCGCGCTGCTGCTGGCCGCCGTGCGCGCCGCCGTACTGTGGCGGCAGCTGGGTGGCAGTTACTGGGACTTCCTGCTCAGCCGCAAGGCGATGGTCGAGGCCGTGGACCGGCAGCTGGCCTGAGGG
Organism: Stenotrophomonas sp. 10L48; assembly: GCF_056395105.1. Taxonomy (NCBI): domain Bacteria; kingdom Pseudomonadati; phylum Pseudomonadota; class Gammaproteobacteria; order Lysobacterales; family Lysobacteraceae; genus Stenotrophomonas; species Stenotrophomonas sp. 10L48. Next base: position 469,902 of record NZ_JBFTIX010000002.1, read on the forward strand.
CGGGGAGCCCGCCGGGCATGGCCCGGCGCTGGCGTCCGAGCGCCACGAGGGTAGCGCCGGGCCATGCCCGGCGGACGGCGCCAGAAATCCGGCGCATTCAGTGAGCACATCGACGTTAAAGAGAAAGGGGGTACGGCCGATACATCCTCCGTGCACCTCCCGAGAACGTCCATGTACTCACGCATTTTCATCCGTCTGGCCGCCCCCCTGGCTCTGACCCTGCTGCTCCCCTTCGCCATCGGTTTCGAATGGCCGGTTGCCCTGCGTTGGGCGATCCTGACCACGATGACGCTGAGCTGGCTCGGCTTTGCGTGGTGGACCGCCCGCGCCCAGGCGCACCGTTCCCCGGAACATGCCCGTGTCCTGCGTGAGCAGGACCAGCTGCTGACCGAACTGCGCAACTTCGTCGGCAACGAGATCGACGGTTCGCGTGGCGAAGTGGAACGCGCCCGCGACCTGATCCGCCAGGCCGTCTCCAGCCTCGGCGGCAGCTTCGATGCCATGAACCGCAAGTCGCGCCAGCAGAGCCAGGCCCTGTCACGCATCGTCGACCGCGCCGGTGACGAAGGCGGCGCCGGCCTCGACGTTGCCCGTTTCGCCCAGCACGCCAGCCACCGCATGGAACAGCTGGTGGAAGCGCTGGAGCAGGTCAGCGGCCAGAGCAGCACCACCGTGCAGCACATCGACCAGATGGCGCAGCACCTGGATGGCATCTTCGCGCTGCTGGAAGACGTCAAGTCGATTGCCGACCAGACCAACCTGCTGGCCCTGAACGCTGCCATCGAAGCTGCGCGTGCCGGTGAAGCCGGTCGCGGTTTCGCCGTGGTTGCCGACGAGGTCCGCAACCTGTCCGAGCGTTCGACCACCTTCAACGAGCAGATCCGCAAGCTGGCGCACAGCTCCAAGGATGCCATCGCCAAGGTCCGCGAGACGGTTTCGCACATGGCCTCGCGCGATATGGACCGCTCCCGTGAAGCGCGCCAGGAAGCGGCGGCGATGCTGGACAACGTGGCGCAGATCAACGCTTCGCTGGGTGACGGCATGCGCGAAGTGTCCGACTGCGCGCGCTCGATCGACGGCAGCGTGGCCGAAGCCGTGCGTGCCCTGCAGTTCGAGGACATCGCCACCCAGGCCCTGGGCGGCGTGCATACCCACCTGGACCGCCTGACCGCGATCAATCGCGAAGCGGTGGCCCTGCAGGAACTGCTGCATCGCAATGGCGGCGTGTTCGACGAAGAAATCGCCTCTGCCCTGCAGCGCACCGGCAACCGCCTGCGCGAACTGCGCAGCGAATGGGAGCGCCCGCCGCACAAGCCGGTTGCCCAGCAGAGCATGGGCGCCGGTACGGTCGAGCTGTTCTGATCCTGATGTCCGCTGCCCCGTCCGGCAGCGTGCGAGGCCCCGGTTCTGCCGGGGCCTTTGCGTGTGACCCGCCTTTGGATGCATCCTGCAAGCGCACCATGACCCTGATCCGCGCCCTGCCCCCGATCAACGAGAACGAGCGCCCGCGCAATGCGGGCGTACGTGAGCAGCTGCGCCAGCTGGAAGAGGTGGCCCGCGAAGAAATCCAGGAGCTGCAGAAACTGGCCGACGCGCGCCCTGCCCCACCGGCAGCCGGCGATGACGTGCTGGGCCTGGCGTGGGACCTGGGGCTGGATGGCAGTGCCTTGAAGTAGATCCACGCCATGCGTGGATGCAACTGCCCACGTGGCATGATGCGCCGGTCCCGTTCATGGAAGACCGATGGCCATCGCCCTGATCGCATTGCTGCTGATCGAACTCCTGCTGCTGGCCCTCTGGGCGCCGTTCTTCTTCCGCACCGGCATCGTGCTGTTCAACCAGCGAATCGCCGCTACGCCGGCAGAGCTGGCGCAGCTTTCACTGGCCGGTCTGGAGCATGACCTGCCGCCCGATACCTGGCTTTGCCTGGTGTTCCGCGCGCTGCCGGACGGCAGCATCGCCTTTCGCGAGAGCTTCGTGCCGAGCGTTGGCCGTCGCTACTTTCCGCTGATGCGCGGGCGGGTGATGATCGATGCACGGCGCAGGGAGGTGCGGGTGATCGGGCTGTGCAGCTGGTTCGCGCTGGGCCTGACACTGATGCTGGTGCCGGTCATCCTCGTCCGACCCGCTGCGTGGCCGATGCTGGTGGCCCTGGTGCTGTTCTACATAGGCTATTTCATCCAGCGCCGACGCTATGTAGAGGTGGTCGAAGCGGTACGCGCACGACTTCGCTCCGAATTTCCGCAGCGCTTGGTTGCCGCGTCGCAGTAGATCCACGCCATGCGTGGATGGCCGCGAGTGCAGGCATCAGTGCCGACCAACGGTCGGCACCCACCCAGGCTTGCCCAGAAGTAGATCCACGCCATGCGTGGATAAGTATGTCAGCGCGCCAGCATCACTTCGCTGGCGGCATCGGTGCGGCCTGGGGCGAGGTGCTGCTGGCGCAGCCACTGCGCCAGGTCGCGCGGTGTGAGCGGGCGCGAGTACAGGTAGCCCTGGATCTCGTCGCAGCCCTGGCGGCGCAGCATGTCCTCTTCCTGGTGCGTTTCCACGCCCTCGGCCACCACCTTCATGCCCAGTGCGTGGCCAAGATGGACGATGGCCTGGGTCACCTCGGCGGTGCCCGAGTCATGCAGCATGCCCTGCACGAAGCTGCGGTCGATCTTCAGGCGGCCGACCGGGAAACGGTTGAGGTAATTGAGGTTGGAGAAGCCGGTACCGAAGTCGTCCACTGCCAGCGGCACGCCGTGCCGTTCCAGCACATCGAAGCAGTGGCGCAGGATGTCGGTGTCACGGATCAACGCCGATTCGGTCAGCTCCAGCTCCAGCCGCTGCGGCGGCCAGCCGTGCGCGTGGCAGATCTCGATCACGCGCTCGGCAAAGCCACGATCGCGCAACTGCACTGCCGACACGTTGACGGCAATGCGCTCGAAATGCAGGCCAGCACGATCCCACGCGGCTGCCTGGCGACAGGCTTCGGACAATACCCAGTCGCCGATGCGGACGATTTCGCCGCACTTTTCGGCGATCGGAATGAATTCTGCCGGGCTGCAGTAGCCGATGCCCGGGCGATGCCAGCGCAGCAACGCCTCGATTGCGGGGGGCTCGCCGTGATGGGCGTGCAGCAGTGGCTGATAGGCCAGGCTGAACTCGTCGCGCTCGATGGCGCCGTGCAGGCCGTGCTCGATCTCCAGCCGGCGCTGGATCCGCGCCAGCGCGTCCTGGCTGTAATACTGATAGGTATTGCGACCAGCTTCCTTGGCCGCGTACATCGCCGCGTCGGCAGCGCGCAGCAGCGAATCGAAGTCGGTCTGGCTCTCGCCGAGCATGGCGATGCCCACGCTGGCGCCCACTTTCAAGGTGGTGTCGCCACGACGCAGCGGCTCGGCCAGCGAATTGATCAGCTTGCGCGCCACGTGCCCGGCATCTTCCGGTTCGGCCAGGTCGCGCAGCACCACGATGAACTCGTCGCCGCTGAAGCGGCCGAACAGGTCGTTGTTGCGCAGGTTCTGGTGCAGCCGGGTCGCGGCGGCCTTCAGCAGCGCATCGCCAGTGGCGTGGCCGAAGCTGTCATTGATGTTCTTGAAGCCGTCCAGGTCGATGAACAGCATCGCCAGCGAGGTGCCGCGATCGCGCGCTTCCTCGATGGCTTCGGAGGTCTGCTCGCCCAGCAGCACCCGGTTGGGCAGTCCGGTCAGCAGGTCGTAGTGGGCAAGCAGTTCAATCCGCTCGTTCGCTTCGCGCTCGCGTGTGATGTCACGGAACAGGACCACAAAGCGCGGCGGCAGGCCATCACGACGGTCCAGTTCGATCAGCACCTGCACCCATACGCGCAACCCCGACTGGCGGTAGAAGCACAGATCCAGCTGCTCCGGCAGGCCGCCACCGGCAATGCGCCCCAGCGCGGCTTCAAACGCCGCGCGCGAATCCTCGGCATACAACGCGAGCGCCTGGTCGAGGGTGATCGGTTCCTTGCGCAGGCCGTGGATGCGATAGCACTCCTCGGTCCATTGCATGTTGCGCGTCGCCACTTCGATCTCGCAACCACCGATGCGCCCCAGCGCGGACACGCGGTTGAGCAGCTCGGTACGCCAGCGGATGAGGGCATCGGTCTGATGCTGTTCGGTGATGTTCTGCACCTGCCCCAGCAGGCGCTTGGGCTGCCCGTCCATGTCCAGCAACGGTTGCATCCACAACCGCAGATGCTGCGAGGGTTCGTTGCCGCGGGTCAGTTCCAGTTCGAGGTTGGCGGCCCGGCCATCGCGCCACAGGCGGCGCCAGGCCGCACGCAGTGCACCACGTGAGCGCGGGTGCAGCTGCTTGAGCCAGCGTCGCTGCCCAGGGATGCTGTCCTGCCGCAGCGCCAGCAGCGAGCGCAGTTCCGGCGACCACCAGAATTGCCGGCTGTGCGGATCGAACGACCAGCTGCCCATGCTGGCGATGCGCTGGGCTTCGCGCAGATGCAGTTGTTGCTCCTGCAGCAGGGCTTCCAGCTGCTTCTGCTGCTCGATGTCGGTATGGGTGCCGACCATGCGCAGCGGCTGGCCGTCGGCGGTACGGGCCACCACCCGGCCGCGGTCCAGCACCCATCGCCACTGGCCATCGGCCTGGCGGAAGCGGAACTGGGCACTGTACTGCTCACTGTCACCGTGCAGGTGTTCATCCAGCGCGGCGCGCACCTGGGTGATGTCGTCGGCGTGCACGCGCGCCAGTATCTGCGTGGCCGTTTCCTCACCCAGTGCGGGCGTGCGCGCCACCCGGTCGCTGGGGATGTCCCAGTCCCACAGGCTGTGGCCGGCGCTGTCCAGTGCAAGTTCCCAGCGACCGCCACCATCAACCGGCACCGGCTCGGGCACGCTGAGGGTGAAGGCGAGCAGGTTGCCGCTGCCGTCATGCACGGCGCGCAGGTGGCCATCGTAGTGGCCGCGCGGGCCGCCCGGCAGCGTGCACGCGACGATGCCACCGTCGGCGGCCAGCAGGCGCAGGTCTTCCAGCATCGGCGCGTAGGCGGCCACCGTGGCCGGCAGGCCATGCTCGCGCGCAGCCGGATTGGCCGCGAGCGGGCGCCCGCTGCGGTCGACGATGACCAGCGCCGAGGCGAGCGGATGCTGCAGCAGGCTGGCGATGATCCCTTGGTCCACGCGATCTTGCTCCGGATGAAACGCCCGACAGCGGGGCACGCAGTGGTTAACGGCGCCTGCGGCGGATAATTGAGTGGCCAGGGCACAGCTGCGCGGTAAGATGGCCCGCACCCCTTCTCCCTGCCCGCCTCCCTGCCCTGTCCATGCCCGTAGAACCGACCGGCACCGCCCCTGTTCCCGACCCGCGGATGGCGCAGGCGCTGGGGCGCGACCGTCGGCGCATCGTGCTGAGCTACCTGGCGATGGCGCTGGCCTGGATGATCGCCACCGACGGCGCGGTGACCGCGCTGGTGCCCGACCCGCAGCAGGCGGCGCTCTGGCAGAGCATGAAGGGCGCGTTCTTCGCTTTGGCCAGCGCCGGCCTGCTGTACCTGCTGCTGCGGCCGCTGGCCGAGCACGTGCTGCACACCCATGCCCGCCTGCAGGCCTCCGAACTGCGCCTGCGGCAGATGTTCGAGGGCAACCCGGGCCCGATCCTGGTGTATGACCTGGACAGCCTGGCCATCCTCGATGCCAATCCGGCCGCCTGCAGCACCTTCGGCTGGGACCGCGAGGCGCTTCTGGCGCAGACCATCGACGTGCTCTGGCCACCCGGCCAGGACCAGGCGTTGCAGACCAAGCTGGAGGAGATCCGCGGCGCGCCCGAGCAGCTGTGCATCCTGCGCGCGCAGTTGCAGCTGCGTGATGGCAGCCTGCGGCAGATGGAACTGCGTTCGAACGCGATCGACTACGACGGCCACACTGCGCGCCTGCTGATCGCCATCGACCGCACCGCTGAAGACCTGGCCCAACTGCGGCGCGACCAGGCATTGGCCCGCGTGGAAGAAGCCCACGAGTTGGCCCGGATCGGCGCGTGGGAGCTGGACCCGTCCACCGGCCAGGGCCGTTACTCCAACCAGGTCTATCGCCTGCTGGGCCGTCGCCCGCCCGAGGCGCGACGCTGGCACCGTTTCGACGAGCTGCTGGTGGCAGCCGACCCGGCCACGGCCGCACAGACCGACCAGGTGCTGGCCGAGCTGTGCTCGGGTGAGCAGGTGCAGGTGGACGTGCTGCTGCCGGTACTGGCAATGGATGGCCGTGCGCTGATGGTGCACCTGCGCGCCGCCAGCGGCGTGGATGAAGCCGGACGTGACCGGATACTGGGCACGTTGCAGGACGTGACCGAGCGTGAGCAGTCGCGGCGCCTGCTGCGCGAACGCGAAGAGCAGTTCCGCGAGCTGGTGCGGGTGCTGCCCGATGGCGTGGTGATCCTGTCCGACGAACATGTGCTGTATGCCAATGCGTGGGCGGCCGGCCTGTTCGGCTACGGCAGCCACACGCTGCTGGGCGAGCCGCTGTCGGCCCTGGTGGCAGGCGGCGACCTGGCCCGGATGCGCGCGCAGATGCGCGCCGGGCAGCCGCAGCACAGCCCGGGCCACAGCAGCGTGGTGGCCATGCAGCGCGCCGATGGCCGCAGCTTCCAGGCTGGCATTGCGGTGGGCGACGTGCGCTACGGCGGCCGCGACTGCAAGCTGCTGATCGTGCGCGACCTGAGTGAATCCGAACAGACCCGAAGCGCGCTGGAGACCAGCAACCGCGAGCTGCAGGCGATGGCCGGCCGCCTGTTCTCGCTGCAGGAAGACGAGCGCCGGGCGATCTCGCGCGACCTGCACGATGACATCGGCCAGGCGATCACCGCGATCAAGCTGTCGGCCTATGCGGCGCAGGACGAGGACGATGCGCAGCGGCGCGGCGAGGACCTGGCGCAGATCGTCAGCCTGGCCGATACCACCGTTGCCAAGCTGCGCGACATCTCCACCCTGCTGCGGCCGCCGCAGCTGGATGCGCTGGGCCTGGAAGCGGCATTGAGCTGGCAGGCACGCGTGCTGTTCCGCTCGTCCACCGTCGAGCTGCAGGCCGAGATCGAATCGCTGCCCACGCGCCCGGACAACAGCATCGAGCAGGCCTGTTTCCGCATCGCCCAGGAAAGCCTGACCAATGCGCTGCGCCACGCGCGCGCCAGCCAGGTGGTGCTGCAGCTGCGCGATGTCGACCAGCGCGGGCTGCACCTGATGATCCGTGACGATGGCGAAGGGTTCGACCCCGATGGCCCGCGCGGACTGGGCCTGATCGTGATGCGCGAGCGTGCGCAGAGCGTGGGCGGCCACGTGCGGATCGAGTCGGCGCATGGCGCCGGTACCCTCGTCGATGTCCACCTTCCTTACCAGGCCGCTGTTACGGCGGCCGTCGAGTCAGCGGAATACTGAGCCCATGTGGAACCCCAACCTGCCCCCGGTCAGCATCGATGATGCACCTGATCGCCTCGGCGCCGGCAACCCCGAGCTGCAGGCGATGGTCGCCGAAGCCGCCTCCGGAGGTACCCCGCTGATGCTGATGCATGTGGACATCGACCACTTCGCCTCGGTCAACGAGAACATGAGCGCGGAGGTTGGCGACCAGGCCCTGGTGCTGGTGGCCCAGCGCCTGCAGTCCTACCTGCGCGGACGCGGCATGCTGTGGCGGCATGGCAGCGATGAGTTCCTGATTGCCGTGCCGCGCACCGCCGATCTGCCCCTGGCCGAGGATTTCGCCGAAGAGATCCGCCAGCAGATGGAACTGCCGCTGTCGGTACTGCCCTATACGCTGTTCATGACCGGCAAGCTGGGCGTGAGCCTGTGCCCGGAGCACGCCAGCAATGCCTCACGCCTGCTCGACCATGCCGAGGATGCGCTGTACCAGGCCGCCCGCGAAGGCGGCAATGCGGTGCGCATCCATGCGGTGGACACGCCGCCGAGCGCGCACAGCGAGAGCATCATCGCGCGGCAGATCGTCGATGCCATTCCCAACGGCGAACTGAAGCTGCGTTACCAGCCCCTGGTCAGTGCCCGCGATGGCCATGTGGTGGGCATGGAGGCGCTGCTGCGCTGGCAGTCGCCGACCCTGGGCATGCTGGTACCGGAGCGTTTCATGCGCACCGCCGAGCGCCTGGGCATCATCGTGCAGATTGGTACGTGGGTGCTGGAGGGTGCATTGAAGCAGGCCCGGCTGTGGCGCGACCAGGGCTTTGATGACTTCACCATCGCGGTGAATGTGTCCACCCTGCAGCTGCTGCGCCCGAATTTCTTTGCCGAAGTGATGGGCGTGATCCAGGCGTCCGGCGTGCCGGCGCAGATGCTGACACTGGAAATCAACGAAAGCGCGCTGACCAACAACGTCAACTTCGTCCACGAAACGCTGGCCAACCTGCGCAACGAAGGCATCAGCCTGAGCTTGGACAACTTCGGCACCGGCGATTCGAGCCTGAGCGCGCTGGTGCGCTACCCGGTGGACAAGCTGAAGATCGACCGCAGTTTCATCAAGAGCGCCCCGGCCGGCAACCGTGAAGCGGCGATCGCACGCGCGATCATTGCGATGGGCCATCAGCTGGGTATGACGGTGATCGCCAACGGCGTGGAATCGCAGGCACAGCTGGGTTTCCTGCGCCGCAACGACTGCGACGTGTTCCAGGGCTACCTGTTCGGCGAACCGATGTCCGCCGATGCCGCCGGCATGACCCTGCGCCGCCGCTACCTGCGTCCCGAAGCGTTCGCCGAAACCCGGCCGGACCGCACCCTGCTGCTGCTGGATGACGAGGAGAACGTACTGCGCTCGCTGGTGCGCCTGTTCCGCCGCGATGGGTACCGCATCCTGGCGGCAGGCAACGTGCGCGATGCGTTCGATCTGCTGGCCATCAACGACGTGCAGGTGATCCTGTCCGACCAGCGCATGAGCGACATGAGCGGCACCGAGTTCCTGGGCCGGGTGAAGATGCTGTACCCGGACACGATCCGGCTGGTGCTGTCCGGCTACACCGACCTCAACACGGTGACCGATGCGATCAACCGCGGTGCGATCTACCGGTTCCTGACCAAGCCGTGGAACGACGACGAGCTGCGCAAGCACATCCACCAGGCCTTCCGCACGTACGAGGAACAGCGGCGCAGCAACGGTGGCCTGGCGGCTGTCGAGCCGGCCGACGGCGGTGAGGATCGTTCGCCGCTGCGCTGAACCCCGCACACGGGTAGTGCCGGCCGCTGGCCGGCAGATGCGGGGTTTCCAGGTTCATCGGGTTGCCGGCCAGCGGCCGSCACTACCGTGCTGCTTCAGCGCGGCTGCTTGATCGGCAGCACGAGGCGGAAGCGCGAGCCGACGCCTGGGGTGCTGTCCAGATCGATGCGGCCGTGGTGCTTGTTGATAATGCTGTAGGAGATCGACAGGCCCAGGCCGGTACCGCTGCCCACCGGTTTGGTGGTGAAGAACGGATCGAAGATGCGCTGGCGCAGTTCCGGCGAAATGCCACCGCCGGTGTCTTCGAACTCGACCCACACCGTGTCGCCGTCCACGCCGGTACGCACGGTGATCGTGCCGCGCTCGGCGATGGCGTGGCCGGCGTTGAGCAGCAGGTTCATGTAGACCTGGTTCAACTCCGAGGGCAGGCATTCCACCAGCGGCAGCTGGCCGAACTCGCGCACCAGGTGCACCTTGTACTTGAGCTCGTTCCAGATGATGTTGATGGTCGATTCAAGGCCGGAATGCAGGTCGACCAGCTTCCACGATTCGTCGCGGCCGGAATAGGAGAAGTCCTTCAGGTCGCGCACGATGCGGGTGACGCGCTCGATGCCTTCGCGTGACTCGGCCATCAGCTGCGGCAGGTCGCGGCTGATGAAATCGATGTCCAGGCGGTCACGGATATCGTCGATTTCCGGAATCAGCGCCTTCGGGTCGGGCGCACGCAGGGCGCGTTCGTAGGCTTCGATCACCGTGAACAGGCTGCGCAGGTATTCCTGCAGGCTGCCCAGGTTGGAATGCACGTAGCCGATCGGGTTGTTGATCTCGTGCGCCACGCCGGCGGCAAGCTGGCCGATGGACGCCATCTTCTCCGACTGCAGCAGCTTTTCCTGGGTGCCGTTCAAGCGCAGGTAGGCCTGGCGCAGTTCGGCATGGCGCTGCTGCAGTTCGCGTTCGTAGTCTTCCTGGCCTTCGATATGGCGGAACAAGGCCAGGTAGTGCCCCGAACCGGGTTCGCCATGGAAGTACAGATGGGCGATGACCACGCCCTCGCCCAGCGGCAGGCTGCCGTTCCAGTGACCGTGCTGGCGCGCATGTTCCAGCGCATCCGGCGGCAGCAGCTGGCGCAGGCGCTGCGGCGGCGGCAAGGTGCCTTCATCGCTGCCCAGCAGGCTCTGGGCGGCCGGGTTGGCCAGGGCGACCTGCCCATCTTCGGTGAACAGCAGCAGGCCTTCGCGCAGGCGCTCAAGCAGGGCCTGCAGCACCGGTTGCGGCGGAAGGGGGGCGGTAACCAGAACGTTGGCGGCAGACACGGCGGCTCGGGGCGATCAAACAGGCGCCCAATATACGCGTTCACGCGGCGGCCTACAGCCGCCATCGGGCGGTCAGCCGACCGCCGGTCCTGTCAAGCGACGGCGAGTGGCCGCCGCGCGGTGACGGTATGCGACTGGCCCTTGGCATCGTATGCCGAGGACTCTTCGGTGCGGCCCATCTGGCGCAGTGCCCAGTTGACCTCGCGCCGGCGCCGCGACAGCAGCACCCCGTTGGCGCGGTTGCGCTCGGCCAGTTCCTGCAGCTGCTCGCCCTCGCCCACCGGTGGCGCGCCTTCCAGCGCACGCAGCGCTTCCAGCTTCGCACCGGTGGCACGGATCAGGGCATGCACGTCGTGCTCGACCAGGGCCTGGCGTTCAACGTCCAGGGCCTGGGCAAGGCGCTGCAGCGGCTCGCTCATCGCCGCGGTCATCCTTGCAGCTGCTGGTCCAGTTCAAGCATGCGCGAAGCGATCGCGTCCGGATTGATCTTGTAGGTGCCGTTCTGCAGCGATTCGCGCACCGCTGCAACACGCTGGGCGTCGATCGCCGGAGCGGTGCTCAGCTCACGCTCGATGGCCTGCAGGTTGGTGGCTTCGCCGGTCAGGCGCAGGCTGTCGGCCGCCTCGACTGGACGTGCCGCCGAATCGGTGCTGACGCCGGGCTTGGCGGCCGGGGTGGTCACGCTGCGCAGTGCCTGGGGGACCTGCAGGTTGCCGTCGATTTTCTGGCTCATGGGGTGTCCTGGAGTTGCCGTACACAAGGGATAACGGCCGCAGGGCCGTGATCTTTAGGGGAATTCTGCATTATTTCAACGCGCCACGATTACGTCACCGGTCGCGTCCACCGTGCCCTGCACGATACGGCGCGAGGACAGGTTTTCCACCGAGACGCGCTCGTTCTGCCCGGCATCGCCCAGTGCGCGGCCGGCGATGCGGACCTCGACCGAACCACGCCGCGATACCAGTGCCACACTGTCTCCTCGCTTGATGAGACGCTGTGCAACCAGATCGTTGCTCGACAACAGTGTTCCTGCCGGCAACGGCCGACGGGCGATGCGGCCGATCGCTGCGGCAGGATCGGCCAGCACTGCGCCGGCAATCCGTGCCGCGTCACGCTGGGCAGTACTGATATCGGCGGCGGCGATGGATTCTCCAGTGCCGATGCCACGGGTCAGCACCAGCACGGTCTGGTTGCGGCGCACCTTCACCGGCACGAACAGGCGCCAGCCACCGGCGTCGGGACAACTCACTTCCACGGTGGTGTTTGCCGTGGGCTGCACCTGCAACGCGCCGCCGCAACGCGGAAGGCGCAGCGCATCAGCAACCACGGCCTCACCTTCAGTGCCGGCGGCCAGGGTCGACAACGCGGCAGCACGGATGCTGGCCACCGGCTGCCAGTCGGCAGCGGTTGCCCACGGCGCGGCCACGGCCATTGCAATGGCAAGGAAAGAAGCAATGCGGCGCATGGCGCCTCCTGTCGGTAAGACCTGGCCCAGACGCGTGCAAGCTGCGTGCCACAGACGGGCCACGGAAATCTCACTGGGCCCGGCCCTGCACTCGCCCTCAAGTTCCACCCTGCCCGCGCCGATACAGCAGCCATGTCCCATGACCTGCTCAACCGGATCGACCAGCGAACCCGACTGGCCGGCCACAATCGCTTGGCGCTGCTGCTGTTCCGCCTCGGCGGACGTCAGCTTTTTGGCGTCAATGTCTTCAAGGTGCAGGAAGTGCTGCGCCGCCCGGAACTGTTCCAGGTGCCCGGCCTGCCCGGTCAGTTCGCCGGCGTGGCCGACGTGCGCGGCCGTTCGGTGCCGGTGCTGGACCTGGGCCTGGCCATCGGCCACCCCGAGCGCGAGCCCGATGCGGACACCGCACCCGGTTACCTGGTGGTGACCGAGTTCAACCGCTCGATCCAGGGCTTCCTGGTCAGCGGCGTGGAGCGCATCGTCAACATCGCGGTGGAAGACATCCACCCGCCGCCGGAACTGGGCGCTGAATCGAGCTACCTGACCGCGGTGACCCGCTTCCAGGGCGAGCTGATCCAGGTGATCGACGTGGAAAGCGTGCTGGCCGACATCGCCCAGGTGCGCGGTGAGGCCGTGCTCGACCCGGCCATGGCGATGCCCGCCGACGCCCCGCAGCTGCAGGTGCTGGTGGTGGATGATTCGCGGGTGGCGCGCCAGCAGATCCGCAGCGTGCTGGACCAGCTGGGGGTGGGCGCGACCCTGCTCTCGGATGGCAAACAGGCGCTGGACCACCTGCTGCAGATCCATGCCTCGGGTGAAAACCCGGCCGAACGCTACGCCATGGTGATCTCGGACATCGAGATGCCGGCGATGGACGGCTACACGCTGACGACGGAAATCCGGCGCCATGCCGGCCTGTCGGGGCTGTACGTGCTGCTGCATACCTCGCTGTCGGGCGTATTCAACAATGCGATGGTCGAGCGCGTGGGTGCCAACGCCTTCGTCGCCAAGTATTCGCCGCACGAGCTGGCCGACTTCGTGCTGGACCGCCTGCGCAAGGTGGCGATGGCGGCGTAAGGCCGCCGCACGCGTCTCCGCCGGGCATGGCCCGGCGCTACCAGACACCTGCTCCGACCCACGGTAGCGCCGGGCCATGCCCGGCGAGCGCGATGTTGCGCACCACGGTTCTGGCACACCGCTTGCAGCTTCCCGGGCAACGTTCCCGTGGGAGTGCACCGTGCGCAACCTGATTACCGACTACCTGGGCGTCCATGCCCAGGCAATGCCGTTGCGCGAACAGCGCATGAAGCTGATCGCCAGCAACCTCGGCAATGCCGACACCCCCGGCTACAAGGCCCAGGACCTGGACTTCGATTCGGCCCTTCGCCATGCGCAGGGGCTGGATGCCAACGGCCTGATGACCACCACCAACGAGCAGCACTACGAAATCGGTAGTGGCCTCAACCCGTTCCAGGTGGCCCGCGAGGGCGTACAGCCCAGCATCGACGGCAACACCGTCGACCCCGATGCCGAACGCGCCGCCTATGGCCGCGCTGCACTGGAATACCGCGCTTCGCTGAGCTTCGTCGAAAGCAAGGTGCGTTCCATGCTCACCGCGATCACGGGGCAATAAGCCATGAGCAACCTGCCGATCTTCGATATCGCCGGCTCCGCGCTGCAGGCGCAGTCGGTGCGCATGAGCACCATCGCCTCCAACCTGTCCAACGCTGACAGCATCGCCGGCTCGGCCGACGCGGTGTACAAGCCGCTGGAACCGATCTTCCAGGCGGTCACCAGCAAGACCGATCCGAACATCACCTCGGTGCAGGTCAAGGAGATCACCCAGAGCAACGCGGCGCCGATCAAGCGCTACGAGCCGGGCCATCCGCTGGCCGACGGCGATGGCTACATCTACCAGCCCGACGTCGATCCGGTGGCGCAGATGGTCAACCTGATCTCGACCTCGCGCAATTACCAGGCCGGCGTGGAGATGTTGACCACCGCCAAGGAACTGGCCCTGGCCACCCTGACCATGGGCCGCTGAGGCCCGCTGCACCGGACACCGCCATGACCACTGCCGTCAACAACCAGAGCAACCAGGACGTCTACGCCGCACTCGGCCTGAACGCCCCCAACAGCAACGCCACCAAGAAGAAGAACACGTTGGACCAGGCCGATTTCCTGCGCCTGATGACCGAGCAGCTGCAGCACCAGGATCCGCTGAAGCCGATGGACAACACGCAGATGGTCTCGCAGATGGCGCAGATGTCGACCGTGCAGGGCATCACCGATCTGAACAAGTCGGTGAAGGGCTTCCAGGAGTCGATGGCCAGCGACCAGGTGCTGCGTGGCGCCGCCCTGGTCGGCCACCAGGTGCTGGTGCCGTCGGAAAAGCTGGTGCTGGAGAAGGAAGGTTCGGTGGAGGGCACGGTTGCCGCGCCGGCCGCCGGCATCGTCACCGTGGACGTCACCGACGCCAACGGCGCCAAGGTCACCTCGATCAGCGTTGAAGCCAAGGCCGCCGGCGAGACCGCGTTCACCTGGGATGGCAAGGATGCCAACGGCAAGCGCATGGAGCCGGGCAAGTACAACATCGTCGCCAACCACGTCGACACCACCGGCAAGAGCACCAAGCTGTCCACCTTCGTGCAGGCACCGGTGGAAAGCGTGACCGTCGGTTCCGACGGCCTCTACCTGAACCTCAAGGGCCTGGGCACGGCCCCTCTCGACTACGTGCTCCGCGTCAGCTGAGCCGCACCTACCGCATCCAACAGGAGCATCCCATGGGCTTCAACATTTCCCTGTCCGGCATCAACGCTGCCAACTCGGACCTGAGCGTCACCGCCAACAACGTGGCCAACGTCAACACCACCGGCTTCAAGCAGTCGCGCGCGGAATTCGCCGACCTGTTCGCCGCCACCAGCTACGGCCTGTCCAAGAACGCGATCGGCTCGGGCGTGCGTGTTTCCAACGTGGCCCAGCAGTTCATCCAGGGCAACAACGAGCAGACCGGCCGCAGCCTGGACATGGCCATTTCCGGTGAGGGCTTCTTCACCATGAACATGAACGGTGCACGCGTGTACTCGCGCGCCGGCAACTTCCAGACCGACGCCGCCGGCTACGTGGTCAACCCGCAGGGCGCACGCCTGCAGGTGTTCGCACCGAACGCCGACGGCACCAACTTCGACGCCGGCCGCCTGGTCGACCTGCAGCTGCTGACCACCGACAGCCCGCCCAAGCAGACCAGCGAGGTCAAGGTCGGCTTCACCCTGCCGGGCAATGCCAAGCAGCCGACAGTGACCACCTTCGACCCCACCAATTCCAACAGCTACAGCCATTCCAGCGGCGGCATCACCGTGTATGACTCGCTGGGCGTCAGCCACACCCAAGTGTCCTACTTCGTCAAGGAAGCGGCCACCAACGCCTGGACGGTGCACAACTACGTCGATGGCCAGCCGGCCGGTACGCCCACCCCGCTGACCTTCGACAACGCCGGCAAGCTGACCGCACCGGCCAACGGCAAGATCAGCCTGGGCACCTTCACCCCGACCACCGGCGCCGGCGTGCTGAACATGACGCTGGATGTGAGCGGCTCGACCCAGTACGGCGAGAAGTTCGCCCTGCGCAACACCCAGCAGGATGGCTACGCGGCCGGCAAGCTCAACGAGATCACCGTTTCGGAAACCGGCGTGGTGTTCGCCCGCTATTCCAACGGCGACGACAAGCCGCTGGGCCAGGTTGCACTGACCAGCTTCAACAATCCGCAGGGCCTGGAACAGAAGGGCAACAACCTGTGGGTGGAGACCTTCGATTCGGGCACGCCGCGCACCGGCGCCGCCGACACCTCCAACCTCGGCAAGATCCAGGCCGGTTCGCTGGAATCCTCCACCGTCGACCTGACCGAACAGCTGGTCAACATGATCACCGCGCAGCGCAACTTCCAGGCCAACGCGCAGATGATCACGACCCAGGACCAGATCACCCAGACCGTCATCAACATCCGTTGATGACCTGCTGACCCTGTCAYGGAACTCCCCGCATGGATAAAGCCCTTTACGTGGCGATGACCGGTGCCCGCGCCTCCCTGCAGGCGCAGGGAACGCTCAGCCACAACCTCGCCAACTCGGACACCCCCGGCTTCAAGGAAGCGCTGGCCAACACCGAAGCCTTCCCGATCCGTGGCCCGGGCTTTGCCTCGCGGGTGGATGCACTGCATGTCGATGCGGGCTTCAACCGCACGGCCGGCGCGCAGCACATCACCGGCAAGCCGCTGGACCTGTCGTTGCAGACCGGCACCTGGCTTGCCGTGCAGTCCACCGATGGCAGCGAGGCCTACACCCGTGGCGCCGCACTATCGGTGACCCCGAACGGCCAGCTGGTGACCTCCAGCGGCCGTCCGGTGCTGGACGACAACAACAACCCGATCGCGATTCCGCCCTACCAGGCGATGGAGATCGGCAACGACGGCACGATCTCGATCATCCCGCAGGGCGAAGGCCCGCAGACGATGGCGATGATCGGCCGGATCAAGGTGGTGCAGGCGCCGGATGATCGCCTCGAACGCGGCCTGGATGGCCTGTTCCGCAATACCGATCCGCTGCAGCCGTTCGCCCAGGCGCAGGGCACGGCGGTGCACAGTGGCCAGCTGGAAGGCAGCAACGTCGATGCCGCCGGCGCGCTGGTGCAGATGATCCAGCTGCAGCGCCAGTACGAAATGCAGGTGCAGGTGATCAAGCACGGCGATGACAACGCGCGCAGCGCCAACAGCCTGTTGCGCCTGGGCAGCTGACGGAATTCCGGCACCGGCCCGCGCCGGTGCTGGCACGCCGCTTGCACCCCCTACCCCATGGGCCGCACCGCGCGGCCGGCTTCACCCAGACAGGACTCCGAAGATGAACCAGGCATTGTGGATCGCGAAAACCGGACTGGATGCGCAGCAGATGCGCATGTCGGTGGTTTCCAACAACCTCGCCAACACCAACACCACCGGCTTCAAGCAGGACCGCGCCAGCTTCGAGGACCTGTTGTACCAGCAGGTGCGCCAGCCCGGCGGTTCCTCTTCGGCACAKACCCAGCTGCCCACCGGCCTGCAGATCGGCACCGGCGTGCGCGTGGTGGCCACCGCCAAGAACTTCGAGCAGGGCAGCCAGCAGCAGACCGGCCGCGCGCTTGACGTGATGGTCAACGGCCGCGGCTTCTTCGAAGTGCAGATGCCCGACGGCAGCTCGGCCTACACCCGCGACGGCTCGTTCAAGATCAACCAGGACAGCGAGCTGGTCACCAACAGCGGCTACCCGGTGCAGCCGGGCATCCAGATTCCCGAAGGCGCGCAGTCGGTGACCATCGGTACCGACGGCACCATCAGCGTGAAGATGGCCGACGGTGCGGCATCGGTGGAAGTCGGTGCATTGACCCTTACCGACTTCGTCAATCCGGCGGGCCTGCAGGCACGTGGTGAAAACCTGTTCCTGGAAACCACCGCCTCCGGCCCGGCGCAGAACGGCAATCCCGGCCTGAACGGCCTGGGCACCGTGGTGCAGGGTGCGCTGGAAGGCAGCAACGTCAACGTGGTGGAAGAGCTGGTGTCGATGATCGAAACCCAGCGCGCCTACGAAATGAACGCCAAGGCGATCTCGACCACCGACTCGATGCTCGGCTACCTCAGCAACAAGCTCTGATCGCCCTCACCGGGAAACTGCCATGTCGCCCCTTTCTTCCTTCGCCCGTACTGCCCTCGCCTGCGCCGTGGCTGCCCTGCTCGGCGGCTGCGTGATCGCTGGCGACGTGCGCCCCTATCCGACGATGGCGCCGTTGCAGCCGATCATGCCGCCGCAGGCCGAACCGACCGCCGGCGCGATCTACGCCGCCGGCCCGACCCTGCAGCTGTATTCGGACCGCCGTGYGCGCGATGTCGGCGACCTGCTGACCATCACCCTGCTGGAAAACACCACCGCGCAGACCAGCGCCAACACCRCCACCAACAAGGAATCGAACCTGAGCCTCGGCACGCCGTCGATTCTCGGCGCACCGGTCACCCTGGGCGGCAAGGACATCCTGAGTGCAACGGCCAAGGGCGCACGCGACTTCACTGGCAAGGGCAACAGCGCGCAGAGCAACCGCCTGCAGGGCAACGTGACCGTGACCGTGGTGCAGCGCCTGCCCAATGGCAACCTGGTGGTGCAGGGGCAGAAGAACCTGCGCCTGAACCAGGGTGATGAGCTGGTGCAGGTACAGGGCATCGTGCGCCCCGGCGACATCAGCGCGGACAACACCGTGCCTTCCAGCCGCGTGGCCGAAGCGCGCATCGTCTATGGCGGCCGCGGCCCTGTCGCGCAGTCCAACGCGATGGGTTGGCTGAGCCGCTTCTTCAACTCCGGCCTGACGCCGTTCTGAGTATGGCCATGAAATTCTCCTTCTCTTCTTCCTGGCAGCGACGCGCAGCGTCGCTCTACTGTGCCGTGTTCATGGTCTTCGCGGTGGCTGCCCCCGCCAGCGCCGAGCGCATCAAGGACCTGGCCCAGGTGGGTGGCGTGCGCGGCAATGCACTGGTGGGTTACGGCCTGGTGGTCGGCCTGGATGGCAGCGGCGACCGCACCAGCCAGGCGCCCTTCACCGTGCAGAGCCTGAAGAACCTGCTGGGCGAGCTGGGCGTCAACGTACCGGCCAACGTCAACCCGCAGCTGAAGAACGTGGCGGCAGTGGCAATCCACGCCGAGCTGCCGCCGTTCGCCAAGCCCGGCCAGCCGATCGACATCACCGTGTCCTCGATCGGCAACGCCGTGTCGCTGCGCGGTGGCTCGCTGCTGATGGCGCCGTTGCGCGGTGCCGACGGCCAGGTCTACGCGATTGCCCAGGGCAACCTGATCGTGGGCGGCTTCGGTGCACAGGGCAAGGACGGTTCGCGCGTCTCGGTGAACGTGCCCAGCGTCGGCCGCATCCCCAACGGTGCGACCGTTGAGCGCGCCCTGCCCGATGTGTTCGGCGCCAGCGGCGAGATCACCCTGAACCTGCACAACAGCGACTTCACCACCATCTCGCGGATGGTCGGTGCGCTCAACAATGCCTTCGGCGAGGGTTCGGCGCGTGCCGTGGACGGCGGCACCGTTGCCGTGCGTGCGCCCACCGACGCCGGTGCGCGCATCGGCCTGCTGGCCCGTATCGAAAACCTGGAACTGACCCCGGGCGCTGCACCGGCCAAGGTAGTGGTCAACTCGCGTACCGGCACCGTGGTCATCGGCCAGCAGGTACGGGTCGGCCCGGCCGCGATCTCGCATGGCTCGTTGACGGTGACCATCCAGGAAAACACCAACGTCAGCCAGCCCAACGCTTTTGCCGGTGGCCAGACCGTGGCCACGCCGCAGTCGACCATCACCGCCACCAACGATGGCAGCCGGATGTTCAAGTTCAACGGCGGCACCACCCTGGACGAGATCGTGCATGCGGTGAACGCCGTTGGCGCGGCACCGGGTGACCTGATCGCGATCCTGGAAGCACTGAAGCAGGCCGGCGCCCTGAGCGCCGAGCTCGAGGTGATCTGACATGCGCATCACTCCCGCATTCGAACTCAGCCCGGCCCAGCAGAACGACCCGGCCAAGATCGACAAGGTCGCGCGCCAGCTTGAAGGCCAGTTCGCGCAGATGCTGGTCAAGAGCATGCGTGACGCCAGCTTCGGCGATTCGCTGTTCCCGGGTGAAAACAAGATGTTCCGGGAGATGTACGACCAGAAGATCGCCGAGGCGATGACCCGCGGCAAGGGCCTGGGCCTGTCGAGCATGATCACCCGGCAGTTGTCCGGCGCGCAGGCCGATGGCCCGGCGCTGGATACCCGGGTGGACCCGGCCAAGGCCAGCCGCGCCTACCAGCTCAATGCGCCCGCGGCGCCGTCGCTGCCGCTGCAGGACGCCGGCCAGGCCGTGCGCATGCTGCAGCAGATGGCGGCCGGTGTGCAGGATGGCGCGCAGTCCTCCGTCGCCCCGATGGAGCAGGCGCTGGACCTGATTGCGGGCCGGGAAAGCAGCGGCATGCACCGTTCGCTGGGTACCGACGATCCCTATGCAGGCGCCATCGGTGGCACCGATTGGGCTGCTGCCAGCGACCAGTGGGCGCCGACCGCCAGCAACCGCGGCAGCAGCGGCACCCCGGCCGATGCACTGGCCACGCGCACCGCCGTCGCCCAGCTGGGCGCACACACCCCAGAGGGCTTCGTCGCCAGCATCTGGCAGCACGCACAGAGCGCGGCCAAGGAACTGGGCGTGGACGCCCGCGCCCTGGTTGCCCAGGCAGCGCTGGAAACCGGCTGGGGCAAGCGCCAGATCAAGCATGCCGATGGCAGCACCTCGCACAACCTGTTCGGCATCAAGGCCACCGGCTGGAAGGGCCAGAGCGCTACCGCCGGCACCCATGAGTACGTCGATGGCGTGCGYCGCAACGAGACCGCCAGCTTCCGCGCCTACACCTCGCCTGCAGAGAGCTTTGCCGACTACGTGCGCCTGCTGAAGACCAGCCCGCGCTACCAGCAGGCGCTGCAGGCCGGCACCGATGTGCAGGGCTTCGCGCGCGGCCTGCAACGCGCCGGCTACGCCACCGACCCGCGCTACGCGGCCAAGATCGCCGCGATCGCCGGCGGCCCGACCATCGAGCGCGCCGTGGCCGCCGTGGCCGACGCCGGCTCACGCATCGGCCAGACCTTCGCCAGCACCGCAACCGCGGCGCTGGGTATCACCCGTCGTTGAGGAACCCCATGTCCAGCGTACTTTCCACCGGTACCAGTGCCCTGCTCGCCTTCCAGCGTGCGTTGGCCACCACCAGCCACAACGTGGCCAACCTCAACACTCCCGGCTACAGCCGGCAGAAGGTCGACTTCGCCACCGCCACCCCGCAGAACTACGGCTATGGTGACGTTGGCAACGGCACACGCATCGTCGACATCCGCCGCGCCGCCGACCAGCTGGCGATCTCGCGCCTGCTCGACAGCGGTGGCGAACTGGCACGCCTGAAGCAGCTCTCGGGCATGGCCGACCGGGTCAATGCCCTGTTCTCCGACGCGGCCACCAACGTGGCCGGGGTCTGGTCGAACTTCTTCGATACCGTCAGCGGCCTGTCCTCCAACGCAGCGGGCACGGCCGACCGGCAGAACATGCTCGATGGCGCCAAGGCCCTGGCCAACCGCTTCAGCCAGCTCAACACCCACCTGAACAACCTCAATGGCGAGGTCAACAATGGATTGATGGCCGGTGCCACCGAAGTCAACCGGCTGGCGTCGGAGATCGCGCAGATCAATGGTGCCATCGGCACCAACATCGCCAACGCCGCACCCGACCTGCTGGACCGCCGCGACCAGCTGATCTCGCAGCTGGTGGGCTACACCGGCGGCACCGCGGTGATCCAGGACGGCGGCATCATGAACGTCTACACCGCCGGCGGCCAAGCGCTGGTGGTGGGCACCACCGCATCGAAGGTCACCACGGTGGCCGACCCGTACCAGCCCGAGCGCCTGCAGCTGGCGCTGCAGACCCAGGGCGGCACCATCACCCTGGACCCGAAGGCCGTGGGCGGCCAGATCGGCGGCCTGCTCGAGTTCCGCGACACCGTGCTGACTCCGGCCCAGGCCGAACTGGGCAAGCTGGCTGTGGGCCTGGCCGAGACGTTCAACAGCACCCATCGCCAGGGCGTGGATCTGTACGGACAGATGGGCGGCGACTTCTTCAACATCGGCACGCCGCGTGTCACCGGCAATGCCGGCAACACCGGCACCGGCGCGATCACCGCCAGCTACGGCGACCTCGGCAAGCTGGAAGCGCAGAACATCGTGCTCAAGTTCGATGGCAGCAACTGGGCCGCCAGCCGCGCCGACACCGGCGCCAGCGTGCCGCTGACCGGCACCGGTACCGCTGCCGACCCGTTGATCATCAACGGCGTGAAGCTGGTGGTGGGCGGCACCCCGGCGGCCAACGACCGCTTCCTGCTGCAGCCGACGGCTGGCGTGGCCGGCAGCCTGGAGATGGCGATCACCGATCCGTCGCGCATTGCCGCGGCCGCCGCCATCAAGGGCGCTGCCGCACTGGCCAACACCGGCACCGGCAAGCTGAGCGGCGTGACCGTGACCGATGCGGCCAACGCCAACCTGCGCAATCCTGCTGCGATCGTGTTCACCTCGGCCACCACCTACACCATCGATGGCGGCCCACCGCAGACCTATACGCCCGGGCAGACCATCAGCGCCAACGGCTGGAGCTTCGTGCTCGATGGCGTGCCGAAGAATGGCGACACCTTCAACATCACCCCGACCCCGGCCGGCTCGTCGGACAACAGCAATGCCACCAAGCTGTCCAAGGTGGAATCGGCCAAGGCGTTCAACGCCGGCACGGTGACGCTGGGCGGCGCATTGGGCGGGCTGACCACCCAGGTCGGTGCAGCAGCGCGTTCGGCGGAGTATTCGCTGGGGGCGCAGCAGGTGATCGCCGACCAGGCACAGGCAGCGCGTGACGAAGTGTCCGGCGTCAACCTCGATGAGGAAGCGGCCGACATGCTGCGCCTGCAACAGGCCTACCAGGCCGCCTCGCAGCTGATCTCCACCGCCGATTCCATGTTCCAGACCATCCTGGGAGCCGTGCGCCGATGAGCAACCGCATCTCCACCGGAATGATGTACAGCCAGTCGGTAGCGCTGATGATGGCCAAGCAGGCCAAACTCAGCCACCTGGAACAGCAGATCGCCACCGGCAGCAAGATCGTCAGCGCCAAGGACGATCCGGTCGCCGCAGGCGCTGCGGTGGGCCTGGACCGCAGCCTGGCCGCACTGGAACGCATGAAGCTCAATGGCAACAACGTGCAGAACCGTCTGGGCGTGCAGGAAAACACCCTGGCCCAGGTCAACGACCTGATGGCGCGCGTCAACGATCTGACCATCCAGGCCAGCAATCCCGCCTTGAGTGCGCCCGACAAGAAGACCCTGATCACCGAGTTGAACCAGATCCGCGAGGGCCTGCTGTCGCTGGCCAACAGCAGCGACGGCACCGGCCGCTACGTGTTCGGCGGCACCAACGACAGCGATCCGCCGTTCGCCAAGATTGACGGCAAGGTTGTCTATCGCGGCGACCAGACCCAGCGCCAGGTGGAAGTCGGCCCGGATACCTACGTGCGCGACGCCCTGCCCGGCAGCGAGATCTTCCTGCGCATCCCCACCGGCGATGGCTTCGTCGATGGCAGCGCAGCGGCAGGCAACGCCGGCAACGGCGTGCTGACCAACATCACCCGTGATGGCAGCGACAGCTGGAACGGCCAATCGTTCAGCGTGCGCTTCACCGCAGCCGATCAGTACGAAGTGCTGGACGGTGCCGGCAACGTAACCGGCACCGGCACCTACAAGGCCGGCAGCGAACTGGAGATCAATGGCGTTCGCCTGCAGATCGCTGGCGCGCCAGCAACAGGTGACAGCTTCAACGTGCAGGCCGCCAGCAGCCGCGACATCTTCGACACCATGGACAAGCTGATCGCCGCACTGGATGCCGATACCGGCACCCCGGCGAAGATGGCCGCGCAGCAGAACGAGCTGCAGAGCGCATTGCGTGATGTCGGCCGCGCGGCGGAACGGATGATCGATTCGCGCGCTGCCGGTGGCGCGCAGCTGAAGGCGCTGGACAACGCGGCGGAAATGCGTGAGGCCAATGGCGTGACGCTGAAGACCACGCTGTCGGAGATGCGCGACCTGGACTACGCCGATGCGTTGAGCCAGTACCAGCTGGAAAGCACCGCGCTGCAGGCGGCACAGACGCTGTTCTCGCAGATGCAGTCGATGTCGCTGTTCAACAAGATCCGCTGATTCCACGCGCCAGCGCTGGAGCCCAAGGCCGCGATGCCCTGCATCGCGGCCTTTTTCGTTTCGGCGGTCATGTACCGCTGCGCTCGCCGGGCATGGCCCGGCGCTACCGAAAGGTTGGCCATGCCCGGCAGATGTTCCGAAGGGTTGGCCCTGGTAGCGCCGGGCCATGCCCGGCGGATGTTCCGAAGGCTTCGCTCTGGTAGCGCCGGGCCATGCCCGGCGGATGTTCCGAGATCGCCCATCAAGCCCAGCCGGCCCCCGCCGATACCTTCATCAGCGTGGGTTGGGCATGCCCGACCGCCCCTACCGGGGATTGCCTCGACGCTTTTCCAGGGTGGAAATCCCCGGAAA
This sequence comes from Stenotrophomonas sp. 10L48, assembly GCF_056395105.1. NCBI lineage: Bacteria > Pseudomonadati > Pseudomonadota > Gammaproteobacteria > Lysobacterales > Lysobacteraceae > Stenotrophomonas > Stenotrophomonas sp. 10L48. Next base: position 494,019 of record NZ_JBFTIX010000002.1, read on the forward strand.
AACAGCTTTCAGCGACGAAATTCGGTTGCAACGAAATTCCCGGCTAAAGGTTGTTGACAAAGCGCCGTTATTCATTTGGCAACGGCGAAGCACACAGCCAAACAAAAAAATCAGGCGGCGCTTCGTTCCATTCACCAACGGGTTCCACATAAGAGGAGACGACCCCATGGCACAGGTAATCAACACCAATACGATGTCGCTCAACGCTCAGCGCAACCTGAGCACCAGCGGCAGCTCGCTCGCCACCACCATCCAGCGCCTCTCGTCCGGCCTGCGCATCAACAGCGCGAAGGACGACGCCGCCGGCCTGGCCATCAGCGAGCGCTTCACCACCCAGATCCGTGGTCTGGACGTGGCCATCCGCAACGCCAACGACGGCATCTCGCTGGCCCAGGTGGCCGAGGGCTCGCTGAACGAAGTGGGCAACAACCTGCAGCGCATCCGCGAACTGGGCGTGCAGGCCTCCAACGCCACCAACTCGGCCAGCGACCGCAAGGCGCTGCAGGCTGAAGTGACCCAGCTGGTCAGCGAAATCGACCGCGTCGCCAAGCAGGCCGACTTCAACGGCACCAAGCTGCTGGACGGTTCGTTCACCAGCCAGCTGTTCCAGGTGGGCGCCAACGCCGGCCAGGCCATCGCCATCAACAGCGTGGTCAACGCCAAGGCCGATTCGCTGGGGGCGGCCAGCTTCGCCAACGTCTACACCGGCACCAGCCTGGCTGCAGCCGACAAGGCCACCGCTGATACCACCTACTCCGGCCTGCAGATCTCGGTGACCCCGCCGGGCGGCGCCGCCACCACGGTCACCGTCAGCGACTTCACCGTGAAGGCAGGCGAATCGATCACCTCGGCCACCGCGGCCGCGATCAACAACAAGCTGGGCGAAACCGGCGTGGTCGCCTCCGTCAACGCCGGCGTGGTCAGCCTGGCCTCGGTCAAGGACGGCCAGACCTTCGCTCTGGGTGTCAGCGCGGCGACCCCGCCGGCCGGCGCCACCGCCGCCACCATCGCCGGCCTGGGCCTGACCGAGACCAGCACCAACGGCGGCACGCTGACCGGTGCAACGGCCAGCTTCGTCAAGGACCTGAACGTCACCACGGCCGAAGGCGCACAGAAGGCGATGTCGATCGTCGACAAGGCCCTCGAATCGGTCAACAGCGTGCGCGCCGACCTCGGCGCGATCCAGAACCGCTTCACCTCGGTGGTCGCCAACCTGCAGACCTCCTCGGAGAACCTGTCCGCATCGCGCAGCCGCATCCGCGATACCGACTTCGCAAAGGAAACCGCCGAGCTGACCCGCACCCAGATCCTGCAGCAGGCCGGTACGGCCATGCTGGCCCAGGCCAACCAGGTACCGCAGAACGTGCTCAGCCTGTTGCAGCGCTGACATGAGCCGCCCCCGGGGCACGTCGGGGGCGTCTAACCCAACTCACGTGCAACCGCTCAAGGACCTCTCCTCATGGCACAAGTAATCAACACCAACACGATGTCGTTGAATGCTCAGCRTAACCTGAGCACCAGCGGCAGCTCGCTGGCCACCACCATCCAGCGCCTGTCCTCCGGTTCGCGCATCAACAGTGCCAAGGACGATGCGGCCGGCCTGGCGATCTCCGAGCGCTTCGGCACCCAGATCCGCGGCACCGACGTGGCCATCCGCAATGCCAACGACGGCATCTCGCTGGCACAGGTCGCCGAAGGTTCGCTGACCGAAATCGGCAACAACCTGCAGCGCGTCCGCGAGCTGTCGGTGCAGGCCTCCAACGCCACCAACTCGGCCAGCGACCGCAAGGCGCTGCAGGCCGAAGTGACCCAGCTGGTTTCGGAAATCGACCGCGTCGCCAAGCAGTCGGACTTCAACGGCACCAAGCTGCTGGACGGTTCGTTCTCCAGCCAGCTGTTCCAGGTCGGCGCCAACGCCGGCCAGGCGATTGCCATCGACAAGACCATCGATGCCAAGGCCAATGCCCTGGGTGGCGCCAAGTTCGACACCAACGCGCTGGCCCTGGCCGATCCGGGCACCAACGCTGATTTCAGCACCAGCGGCCTGTCGATCAACGGTGTGGCCATCGCCGACGTCTCGGTCAAGCAGGGCGCCGACGCCGCTGCCACCGGCAAGGCCTCGCGCGAAGCACTGGTGACCGCGATCAACGCCAAGATCGGCGAAACCGGCGTCTACGCCGAAGTGAACGGCACCACCGGCGTGACCCTGACTTCGGTCAAGGACAGCACCAACGCTGACGGCTCGTTCAAGGCCATCACCGCAACGCCGGGTACCTGGACTGGCGCCACCGCCCCGACCTTCACCGCCACCACCGCTGCGGCGGCACCGGCCTCGAAGTTCGCCAGCGATCTGGACGTCAGCACCGTCAAGGGTGCACAGCAGGCAATGGAAGTGGTCGACAAGGCCCTGGGTGCGATCAACAGCACCCGCGCCGACCTCGGTGCGATCCAGAACCGCTTCACCTCGGTCGTTGCCAACCTGCAGACCTCGTCGGAAAACCTGTCGGCGTCGCGCAGCCGCATCAAGGACACCGACTTCGCCAAGGAAACCGCTGAGCTGACCCGCACCCAGATCCTGCAGCAGGCCGGTACGGCCATGCTGGCCCAGGCCAACCAGGTGCC